>PHBI01000155.1 GCA_002841945.1 Deltaproteobacteria bacterium HGW-Deltaproteobacteria-14 | reverse complement strand
CCCGGCGCTGCGCGGGCTGCCGCCCGAGCCGCACGCCGGGACGCTCGACGAGCGGATCGCGCGCTATCGGGAGGAGGCGTGGTCGGGCTACGGGGCGGCGCTGCGGCGCGAGCAGACCGGGCCGCGGGCGTGGGCGGCGGCGGCGGCGCTGGCGCGGTTGGCGCCGGAGAGGTTCCCGCTCGCGCGGGTCGCAGGCCTCGGGCCCCCGTGGGACGAGAGCGAGGCGCCGCCTGCCTCCTCGGGGGATGCGGTCGAGGTGCGCCGGGCGGCGTGGGAGCGGCCCGGGGACCCGGGCGCGCAGCTGGCCCTGGCGGCGCTGGAGGCCTCCGAGGGGCGGCCCGCGCTGGCACGGCACGCCTTGGAGCGGGCGTGGGCGCTTGCGGTCGCGGGGGGCGAGCTGGCCGAGGCCTGGTATCTGTCAGCGGCCCGGCTGTGGGGGTGGGTCGGTGACCCCGGGCTGGCTCGGGAGGCCCTCGAGCGCGCGATCGCTGCCGCGCCGTTGGCGTCCCGGGCGCATGCGCTGCTCGGCGCCGATCAGCTGGCGACCCTGCGTTACGCCGACGCGGCGGAGTCCTTTCGAGCGGCGGCCAGCGCCGTCGCCGAGCCGGATTGCCCCGTGCTCCTCGGGCTTGCGCTGACGGCGGTCGCGGTGGCGTCGGGCGACCCCGCGGCGTTCCCCGCGGCGCCCCTCGAGACCTACCTCGCGCGCTGCGCCGACCCGGATCCGCTGGCGCTCCTGTGGCTCGCCCGCCACCGCGCCGCCGACTAGCCCGCTCACGACCCGACCATGAGCCCGCGGGCGTTGTACGCGAGGATCTCGCCGGCGACCTTGTCGAGGTCCATCGGCTCGTCCGACTTCTGCACCAGCTCGCGCTCGAGGACCTGGCGGACCGAGCCGAGGACGCAGCTCGCCACGATGTCGACGTCGAGCGGACGGACGAGCCCTATCGCCTGACCGCGCTCGAGGGACTCGGTCAGCAGCAGGTGCAGGCTCTCGTAGAACCCCATCAGCATCCGGTCGGTCTCCTCGTCGAGCCCGACCGCCTCGCGGATGAGGATCGTCGTGAGCGCCCGGTTCGACGCCAGCGTCTCCAGCACCCCGCGCACCGTGAGGAACAGCTGCTCGCCGACCGGGGGCGAGCCGCGGCTCGTGTCCACCCCGATGACGCTGTCCCGCAGGTGGGTCAACAGCTCGCCGAGCAGCTCCACGAAGATCGCGTTCTTGCTCTCGAAGTACAGGTAGAACGTCCCGCGCGCGATCCCCGCCGCGTCGATGATGTCCGCCACCCGCGCCTGGTGATAGCCGAGCTCGCTGAAGACCCGCACCGCCGCGTCGAGGATGAGCCCCCGGCGCTGCTCCCGAATCGCGCTCGCCCGCTTGGTCCGGCCGTCCTCGATCGCCGCCCCGACGTCATTGGTCCCGGTCACGGCCGCCCCCCGTTCGGACCACTCCCGTTGAGGGGGTGCTGCGCCCAGTACCGGTCCACGTGCCCCGCCACCACGTCGCGCACCCGCTCCGCCAGCGCCGGCACGTCCTCGTCGCCGAGCCCCGCCGTCGCGAACGGCGGCCCCACGTGGACCGTCACCACCCCGCCAGGGCGCAGCAGCGCGCTGCCTTTGCGCATCACCTCGTACATCCCGGTCACCGCCACCGGGCACACCGGCAGCCCCAGATCCCGCGCGATGAAGAACAGACCCCGCCGGAACGGCCCGACCCGCCCGCTCACCGTCCGCGTCCCCTCCGGGAACCCGAGGATCGAGTGCCCGCGCGCGACCTCGGCCCGCATCTGCGCCATCACCTCGGGGGTCTGCCCCCCCTTGCCCTGGTCCACCCCGATGGTCCCGCGCGCCTTCATGAACCAGCCGTAGAACGGGTAGTCGAAGTGCTTGTTGAGCTCGATCCCCTGCTTGAAGTGCGGCGTCGCGTTGTAGAGCGCCACGTGATCGAAGTGGTTCGTGTGGTTCTGCGCGAACATATAGGGCTGCGCCGGGTCGACGTCCGGATGCACCTCGGCCCGCCAGCGCACCCCGAGGAGCTTCAGCTGACCCCAGCAGTAGAGCCGATTGAGCGGCTCGAGCTCGCGCCCGGGCAGCAGCCTGTGCGCCACCGTCATCGTCGACAGCATCGGGACGAGCCACGACAGCCCCGCCCCCCACATCGCCGCCGACACCGCGCGGTCGACCGGGCGGGCCGCCGGCAGCGTCACCGGGGCGTCGTCCCCCCGCCCGGCGTTCACGCGACCACCTGCAGCGCCCCGGGGAGCACCTCGAGCGCCTCGAGCTGCACGCTCAGCACCTCGCCGTCGACCATCACGTCGACCGGCCCGTCGAGCGACAGCGCCACCCGCTTGGCCCGCGTCCCCTCGTACTGCGCCATCGCCCGGTGCGTCCCCTTGAAGATGCGCGGGAACGCGCTCACCAGCTCGCCCCGCTTGAGCGGCCCCATCCGCACGACGTCGAGCCACCCGTCGGTCGCGTCCGCGTCCGGCGCCATCATCATCGTCCCGCCGGTGTAGCGGCTGTTCGAGAAGCTGATGAAGGTGCACGGGCGATCGTCATGTTGCGGTGCGTCATCGAGGGCCGTCGGGAACCGCGGGTGGCCGAGCCGCGCGACCCCGAGGAGCACCGCGAAGACATAGCCGAGCGCGCCAAATGGCTTGAAATGTTTGTTCGTTAGCGCGCCGGCGTGGGCCGTGAAGCCGACCGAGAGGAGGTTGATGTAGTGCAGCACGCCGTCCTTGTGCGTCGCACGGACAACGTCGACCGGGCGGTGCCTCCCGGCCACGAGCGCGGCGAGCGCGCGCGGCACGTCGGTGACGCCGAAGTCGCGCAGAAACGAGTTCCCGGTCCCGAGGGGCAGCATCCCGAGCACCGGCTCGGCGCCTGCGTGCCCGGTCCGCGGGAACAGGCCGTTGACGACCTCGTAGTGGGTGCCGTCGCCGCCGACGCTGAGGAAGCGCCGGTGGCCGCGCGCGAAGGCGTCTCGGGCGATGGCGCTGGCCTCGCCGGGGCCGGTCGTCTCGACCGTCGCGAGCCGCATCCCGGCCTCGCGCAGCTCGTAGAGGGCGTCCCGCGCCTGCTTGCCGCAGCGCCCGCCGCCGGCCGCCGGGTTGACGATGGTGATCCAGGGCTCGCTCACGCCGACACCTCCACCCGCGCCGCCCGCGGCGCCGCTCCACCCTCGATCGGGACGACCGCGTCGCGCGCCGTCGCGCCCCCGATCACCCCGGCCAGCTCGTTGCGCTTGAGCTTCATCGACGCCGTCCGCGGGAAGGCGTCCGGCCACCGCAGCACCCCGCCGACCCGCTTGAAGTCGGGGAGCCGCCGGTTCAGCTCGCGCAGCCGCGGCAGCAGCGCGTCGAAGGCCGCCTGCTCGTCGCCCTCGACCCGCACGACCGCCACCAGCTCCTCGCCGACGAGGGCGTGCCCGTGCCGCGGCCACAGGAAGTCCGCCGCGAACACGCACAGCTCCTCGGCCGGGAGCCCCTCGAAGGCCCCCTCGATGTCCTCGGGGTAGATGTTCTTGCCCCCCGGGGTCACGATCATGTTCTTCGAGCGGCCCACCAGGTGCAGGTGCCCGGCGGCGTCGAGCCAGCCTCGGTCCCCGGTCACGAGCCAGCCGTCGACCAGGGTCTCCGCCGTCAGCTCCGGATCGTCGAGGTAGCCGCGCATCACCGTCCGCCCGCGCACGAAGACCTCGCCCACGCCGTCGTCACCGGCCCCGCGCACCGCGACCTCGACCCCGGCGACCGCCCGGCCGACGGAGTCCCCGCGGAACGGCTTGAGATCGTTGACGGTCGCCACCGTGCAGCACTCGGTCAGCCCGTAGCCGATGGCGACCGGCAGCCCGAGGCGATAGAAGCGCTCGGCGCGCGCCCGGTCGACGAAGGCGCCCCCGCAGAACAGCAGCTTCAGGTGCCCGCCGAAGCCGGCGTGGATCGGCCCGAGCAGCCGCCGGGACAGCCCGTGGCGCGGCGCCTTCTCGGTCAGCGCCTCGTTCACGAGCCCCAGCGCGTCGACGAGCCGCCGCTTCCACGGCGGCTGCGCGTCGAGCTTGTCGTCGAGGGCGCGCTCGAAGGCCTCGAGCAGCAGCGGCACGACGGCCATGTGGGTGATCCGCTCGCGCTTCATCGTGTCGACCAGGAACTCCGGGCGGAGCGTGCGCTGGTGCACGACCAGCGAGCCGCACGTGAGCGGCCCGACGAACCCGACCATGAAGTCGATGGCGTGGTTCGTCGGCAGGATCGAGAAGAAGCGATCACCGACGCCCATCGGGAACAGCGCCAGCAGCGACTCGAGCTGCACCAGGTAGTTGTCGTGGGTCAGCACGCACCCCTTCGGCCGCCCCCCGGTGCCCGAGGAGTAGACGATGGTCGCGTCGTCGTCGCGCCCGCGCGGGACCTCGGTCGGCGCCGCGGCGTCGCGGGGCGCGGCCCACGGGGCCACCACGCCGGCGGCCCCGTCACCCGGGCTCAGCGCGACGCCGTCCGGGGCGTCGCTCACCCAGACGTGGCCTGGCAGATCGGCCCCGAGCTCGCCCGCGAGGCGGCGCCAGAAGGGGTACTCGGTGATCAGCGCCTGCGGCTTGGCGTGCCGGATCAGCGCCGCCTGCTCGGCCGCGGTCAGCTTGTAGTCGAGCGGGACCAGCACCGCCCCGCGGTGAAACGTCGCGAACGCCGTGTAGAGCCAGCGCGGCTGGTTCGACATGATGACGGCGACGCGGTCGTCGGCGCCGACGCCGGCGTCCTCGAGGGCGCGGGCGAAGGCGAGCCCGGTCCGCAGGAACTCGGCGTAGCTGACGCGGCCCACCTCGCGCTTGCGGTCGTAGGTGACCAGCGCCGTCTCGCTCTTGAACTGCACCAGCGCGTCGCGCAGCAGCGCCCCCAGCGACGGGTACGCCCCCGGGTCGATGGCGGCCGGGCGCAGGCGGGTGGCCGCGCTCACAGGCGCCTCGCGATGACCTCGGCCAAGCCGGTGAACGTCGTGACCCCCTGCAGCTCGTAGTCGGGGACCTCGACGTCGAAGGTCTCCTCGATGCGCGTGAGCAGGTCGAGGGCCTGGAGGCTGTCGATCCCCAGGGCGTGGAAGAAGTCGTCGTCGGCGCTCAGCGCCGCGAGCGGGCGGTCGAAGCGCTCGCTCGCGAGCGTCATCAGGCGCGCGGTCAGGGTCGTGTGGTCGGTCGTGTTCATAGGGTGCTCGCGTCCGTCACGGCAGGTACGGCCTCGCGTCGTGGCTCTCGGTGAACCGCCGGAGCGCCTCGGAGACGACCGGCGAGGTGAAGAGCGCGCAGAAGAGGTCCTTCTCGCGCGCGAGCTCGCCGGCGGGCAGCGGCTTGATGAAGCGCTTGGCGGCGCGGGTGACGTCGGCGTCGAAGCGGCACGCCTGAGCGGCCACGTGGCGCGCGACGTTGAGCGCCTCACCGCGGGCGACGAGCTGGCTCACGAGGCCGAGCTCGTGGGCGCGGGTGGCGCTCAGCGTCCGCCCGGTCAGGAGCAGGTCGCGGATGACGGCGTTGCCGACGTCGCGCCGCAGGCGCGGGATCCCGCCGAAGCCCGGGACGAGCCCGAGGCGCAGCTCAGGGAAGGCGAAGCGCGCGCTCTTGTCGGCGACGACGAGGTCGCAGCACAGCGCCAGCTCGAAGCCCCCGCCGAAGACGACGCCGTGGACGGCGGCGACGGTGGTCACCGGGGCCTGGTCGAGGGCGTCGAAGGTGGCGTGGATGCGGTCGATGAACCCGCGCACCTCGGCCTCGATCGCCGCCTCGGCGTCGCCGGCCGCGCGCCGCGCGGTGATGCCCGCGTAGAGCTCGCGCAGATCCGCGCCGGCGCAGAAGCCGCCCGCGACGGCGCTGTGCAGGATCATCGCCCGCACCGTGCCCCGCTCGGCGCCCGCGTACAGGGCCGCCACCAGCCCCTCGAGCTCGGCGAGGGTGGTGGTGCCGATCTCGTTGGCCGGCGCCCGGTGCAGCGTCACCTCGAGCACCCCGCCCGCGAGCTCCCACGACAGGGCCTCGCCGCGAAAGGCCCCCGCGGTTCCGACGGTGGTCGTCCCGCCCGCCGTCGACGCCGGGGGCGACTCGCCGTCGGAGGTCAGCCCCCGATCCACCCCAGGGTTTCGCGGCTCCTCCATCGACGGGCCGCCGCTCACTGGTACATCGCCCCGAGCACCTTGCCGAAGTGCTGCTCGATGGCCTTGCGCTTGAGCTTGGTGTTGGCGGTCAGCAGGCCGTTCTCGGGGGTGAAGCGCTCGTTGGTGAGGTGGAACTTCCGGATCCGCCGGTAGTGCGGCAGCTCCTCGTTGATCTTCTCGATGCCCCGGTCGACCACCTCGCGGTCGACGTCGCCGGTCAGGATCGCGGTCAGGTACGGCCGCCCGTGGCCGATGACGACGCACTGCTCGACCCCGACGATGGTCCCGATGATCTTCTGCTCGATGGGCTCCGGCGCCACGTTGTGCCCCGAGCTCGGCACCAGGAGGTTTCGCACCCGCCCGACGATCCGGAACCCCCCGTCCTTGTCCTGCTCGACCTGGTCGCCGGTCTTGAACCAGCCGCCGTCCGCGAACGCTTCGGCCGTGGCCTCGTCGCGCCGCCAGTAGCCCTTGAAGACGTTGGGGCCGCGCACGAGCAGCTCGTCCTCGTCGCCGAGGCGCGTCTCGCAGCCGGTGATGGCCTGGCCGACCCAGCCGGCGACGATGGCGTCCGGCTTGTCCATCGTCACGATGGCCGTCGTCTCGGTCAGGCCGTAGACCTGGTAGATCGGCAGGCCGATCATCTCGAACCAGCGCTGGGTGTCCTCGCCGAGCGGCGCCGACCCGGCGATGAGGCAGCGCAGCTCGGCGCCGATCTGGGTCCGGATCTTCGAGAACACGACCCGCTGGGCCACCGCCAGGCTCGCCTTGTCGAACCAGCCCGCCTCGCCCCGGACCTTCTTCTGCCAGGCCGCCTTGCCGCGCTCCCACAGCACCTGAATCGCGCGCGGGCGGTCGCGCAGCGCCTTCTCGACCCCCTCCTTGATGCGCTCGAGGAGCGCCGGGACGTTCAGCACGTAGTTGGGGCGCGCCGCCGCGAGCTCGGTCTTCAGCTCGTCGAGGTTCGTCGACAGCATGATGCCGTTGCGCCGGTAGAGGCACATCCACAGCACCATCCGAGACCCGGCGAAGCACAGCGGGAGGTAGTGAAACACCCGGTGATCGGGCTCCGTCGCCCCCATCATGGCCTCGACCGCGTCCTTGAGGACCGGCAGCATGTAGTCGACGTTGGCGACCGACAGGACGACGCCCTTGGCCTCGCCGCTGGTACCCGAGGTGTAGATGATGGTGACCGGCTCGTCGGGGTCGCGCGGGGCGGCCGGCGCGTCGACGAGGGCGTCGACGAAGAGCTCCCTGAAGGTGATGAGCGGCGCCTCCGGCCACAGCTTGGTGATGGCGCTGCCGAGCTCCTCGTCGGCGGCCACGACCAGCTTCGGGTCGGCGTCGCGCATCATCGCCACGAGCTCGGCCGCCGCCTGGCGCGCGTAGAGCGGCACGCACACGCAGCCCTCGGCCAGGATCGCCAGGTCCGCCGCCACCCAGCGCGTGCTGTTCGGCGCCAGCAGCACCACCCGCTCGCCGGGGCCCGCCGCGCGCTGCCGCAGCCCGGCCCGCGCCCGCGCCACGAGGCGGGCCAGCTCGATCCCCGCGAGCGGCAGCAGCGTCTTGCCGTCGACCTCGGTGACGAGCGGCTTGGGCGTCTCGACCAGGGTGTCGAGGAAGCGTTCAATGAAGTTCATAGCTGTCCTTCAGGGCCGTGGACGAGCCGCGCGACGTGGGGCGGCAGCTGGGGGAGGTGGTCCCACGGGGAGCCCGCGAGCCCGAGGCCGGCGCGGATCGGGAACGCGGGGTGGCGGGCGCGGACGTACTCGACCAGGAGCTGGCCCATCCGCCCCATGACCCCGAGGTTTCTCACGACCGACGCCTGGATCCCGGCGGAGACCCCGCCGGGGTCGTCGAAGAGGCGGGCCAGCGTCGCCTCGAGGTGCTCGGCCAGCAGCGGGTCGTCGACCTCGAGGGCGAGCTCGGGCTGGTCGCGGTCGGCCATCAGGTTGCGGATGCGCTCGTCCATCGTGATGCCGGCCGACGGGACGAGCCCGGGCATGGTGGTGACGATGGCGTGGTAGCGCGAGCTGACGAGCGCCGAGGCCTGCCGGATGACGCTGACGAGCGCGAACATGTCGTGCTCGTCGCTGACGAACAGCGGCCGGCCCCCGCCGAGCTTGGCGTTCAGCGCCTCGCAGGCGCGCCGGTCGAGCATCTCCATCCCGACCAGCACCACGAACGCGCTGCGGTCGCGCAGAAAGCGCCGCGTCCCCTCGGCGATGGCCGACAGGTACGCGTCCTGGCGCGCCTCGACCGCCGCGCCGGCCTTGTGGAAGTACACCGACTTGTAGTGCGCGTCCTTGTGCATCCCCAAGACGGCGCGCTCGACCCCCATGCGCAGGTCCGGCTTGACCGGCCACCAGAAGGGGTTGATGGGGCACAGCGCCAGCACCGGCTGCGCGCCGTCCCAGCCCGCCTCCATCAAGAGGCGCCGGCCGACCGCGTCGGGGGCGGGCGAGAACGTCCAGGCGGTGTCGGTGCCGGCCTCGGCGGCGACGCCGAGGGCGTTGAGCTGCGCCACCGAGGCGTCGTTGCGGGCGATGATGTAGGCGTCGGCGCAGTACTTGCGGACCAGCCCCTCGAGCGAGCGGTCCATCTTGCCCGCCTCGCCGCCGTAGCCGACGGCGAGCTTGTGCTCGGCGGCGGCCAGGCCGAGCCCGCCCACCATCAGCGTCGACAGCGCGTTGGCGAACTTCGACTTGAACATCGAGCCCTCGCACGCGATGACGCCGTGCTGTTGATGCACCGCGTCAAACATGAACCGCGGGAAGATCTCGGGGAGCTCGAGCTGCTTGACGGTCTTGAAGTAGCCGCGGGTCAGCGCCGGGTCGATGGTGAGGATCGACAGGTCGAGGTGGTCGTCGCCGAAGAGGTGGCGGAACTGGCGGATCATCTCCTCGACGCGCACGTCGGCGCCGGTGTTGCGGGTGCCCGAGTAGCCCGCGAAGAGCAGCTTGAGCGGCTCGCCGGGGCGCCACTGGGCGCCGGGGTCGAGGGGGTAGCGGCGGGCCGCCGTCTCGATGAGCGCGGCCATGCTGCGCTGCAGCATCACGTCGGCGTCGGCGGCCTTGGCGAGGCGCTCGCCCGCGACCTTGGCGACCCTGCCGAGGGTCTTCGTGGTGCGCCTCAGGAGGGTCTGGAGCGGGGGGCTCACGCGGCCTCCTCGCCGCGCGAGAGCGGCGGGAGCGGGGCGTAGGGGTAGCGGTAGCGCACCTCCTTGGCCCAGCGGTAGAGCGGCCCGCAGTACTCGGTGAAGGGCGTCGGGGCGCGGCCCACCTCGGCGACGGCGCGGCTGTTGTCGAACACCGTGTCGTAGGTGATGTAGGGGAGAAACACCTTGAGCAGCGAGCCGACGAGGGTCACGGGGTTCTTGGCGTGGCTCCCGCCGGCGAGGTCGACGGCGGCCTTGAACGGCTTGAGCAGGCGCGGGACGAAGCGGGCGCGGCGGCCGGTCGAGGCGGTCATCGCGTGGGCGATGGCCTCGGTGGTGAGCGAGCCGGTGCCGGCCGACAGGTGGTAGATGCTGTGGGCGGGGTCGGCCTTGGCGTGGATGGTCGCGATGGCGTCGCCGACCCAGTCGGCGTTGACGATGTCGAGGCGGCCGTCGGGGCGGAAGGGCAGCACCGGCAGGTCGGCGAGGACGCAGAAGGCGCGCACCATGTCGAACTGGGTCGTCTCCGGGAAGCGCGAGTCGCCCATCACGATCGACGGGCGAAACAGCGTCTTCCGGACGTCGGGGAGCAGCTCGTGGGCCATGTGCTCGGCGAACTTCTTGGTGCGCCCGTAGGGGTCGTAGTCCGAGCGGTCCCAGTCGACGGCGGCGTCCTCGGTGACGACCTCGCGATCGCGCTGGCCGGCGACGGCGACCGTCGAGACGTGGCTGTAGCGGCGCAGGCCGTGGTCGTCGGCGACGTCGCGGGCGAGGTTGATGACCGACAGCGTCCCGCGCAGGTTGGCGTTGAAGCAGGCCTTGGACGACTTGCGGTTGAGCGACGCGGCGATGTGCAGCACCGAGTCGACCTCGGCGACGAGGCGCTCGCGGGTCTTCGGGGCGACGCCGAGGCGGGGGGCGTGGAGGTCGCCGCGGACGACGTCGAAGCGGGGCAGGGCGGCGCGGAAGCCGTCGGCGTCGAGGTGGAGCTGGAGCGCGCGCCAGAGCTTGTCGTGGGCCTCGGCGTCGTCGCGCGCCCGGATCAGCGCGGCGAGGCGCAGCTCGGGGTCGGCGGCGAGGAGGCGGACCGCGGTGTAGGCGCCGAGGTAGCCGGTCGCGCCGGTGATGAAGATGGTGCTCACCGGCTCACCGCCTGGGCGCTTGCGCTCGCGGCCGCGTCGGGCGCGGGACGGACCAGGGTCAGCGGCGGGGACATCGGCGGGTCCTCGGGGATGTCGCCTCCATCGAGGCGCGGCATGCACCACAGGTCGAGGCCGGGGTAGAGGACGTGGAGCCAGTAGTCGCGCCAGTCGATGCCGTCGCCGAGCCAGCCGAAGGTGGCGCGGGAGGCGTCGGTCAGGCGCAGGTCGAGGGCGCGGACGTGGTCGTTGGCGAAGATCCAGTCGGTGTCGTGGATGAACGGGCGGAAGAGATCGAGCATCCGCTGGACGCGGCCGAAGCTGCGGTGCGCGTGCTCGAGCAAGAAGCCCGCGGTGTCCTTGTGGCGCTCGAGGGGCTTGCCGACGAGCTTGTAGGCGCTCGGGGGGAGCACCGCCTGCAGATCGAGGCCGCCGAGCAGGCCCTGGATCCCCTTGGCGTAGCGCTGCAGCCGCGGCAGGGCGAAGGCGTGCTCGTGGTCGGCGTCCACCGGGACGGTGTCGAGGTGGCGCACCACGAGGCGCTGAAAGCGCGACGCCTTCTGGGTCGCGAGGTCCTTGCGGATCGACAGGTTGGCGAGCTCGATCGCGCGGCCGACGGTCACCGGGTTCGAGTGCGACGTCGCGAGCTGGTAGACCGGGGCGGCCTCGTCGCGCAGCGCGGCGGCGAGCACGGCGGTCGCGCCGCGGCTGACGGCGTCGACCGGGACGACGTCGTAGTGGACGTCCGCGCGCGCTGGGAAGTGGCGAAAGGGCGAGCGCAGGAGCCAAAGCAGGGGGCCGGTGGTGTTGATGCCCTCGTTCCAGCCGCTGAAGGGGTAGCGCAGGGCGCACTCGACGATCGCCGGGCGGATGACGGTCAGCTCGATGGGGCGCAGGGCCAGGAGGTGCTCGGCGAGCCCCTTGGTGTAGGTGTAGATGTTGGGCCAGCCGAGGGCCGCGGCGCGCTCCATGGCGGCGGCGACGCGGGCCTTCTTGTCCCCGGGGCGGGCGGCGATCTCGGCGAGCGCGGCGACCTCGCTGGCGACGTCGTAGGCGCGCTGGTTCGGGGCGAGGCCGGGGGTCAGCGCCTCGGCGACGTGGCCGCCGGTGGTGCCGGCGACGAAGCAGGTCGAGCAGTGCAGCAGCAGGGCGTGCTCGGTCGCGGCGGCGAGGTCGGCGACGTGGCCGGCGCCGAGGACGTTGACGTCGAAGGCGAGGCGCGGGTCGGGGGCGAAGTCGGTGAGGCCGGCGAAGTGGACGACGGCGTCGAGCTCGGGGGCGAGGCGCGCGACGGTGTCGGGGGCGAGGCCGCACAGGGGCTGCGACACGTCGCCGTCGAGGACCTCGACGCGCTCGGCGAGGAAGGCGCCGAGCCCGCGGCCGTGGCGCTCGCGCAGGGGGCGGAAGGCCGGGGAGCGCTCGGCGACGCGGGCGAAGCGGTCGGCGGCGGTCGGGTGGTCGCCGGCCCGGGCGAGCACGTAGACCTTGGCGACGCTCGGAAGGTCGTGGAGGAGCTGCGAGAGCCACACCTTGCCGACGAAGCCCGTGACGCCGGTCACCAGCAGGGTGCGGCCGGTCAGGGTCGTCGCCACGTCGAGCGGCGCGCCGGGGGAGGGGAGGGCGTGGAGGTTCGTCGGGCCCATGGGGTGCGCTCCGGAGGTCGGGTCGGGGGACGGGGCGGAGACGGTGCTCAGGACTGGACGATCGGCCAGTCGTGGTCCTTGGCGAGGCGGCGCAGGCGCCAGTCGGGGTCGACGACGCAGGGCTGGCCGATGGCGCTGAGCAACAGCCCGTCGGCGTGGTGGGCGCCGTAGGCGCGCGACCGGGCGAGGTCGAGGCCGCGGTCGGTCGCGAAGGCGCGGACCCACTGGCCCGACAGGGTGGCGCCGATGATCGGGTCGCGCAGGCGCCCGGTGGCCTCGCCGCGGTCCATCTCCATGACGTTGGAGAGGAGCTCGTCGGCCTTGAGGTAGGCCTTCAGCGGCGCGACGACGACGTCGAGGTCGTCCGACAGCAGCACGACGCGGTGGCCGGTCCGGCGCGCGTCCTCGAGGAGCTCGAGGCCGACCGGCTTGAGGTTCGGCAGGACGTAGCGGTGGTAATACTCGTCGCCGAGGACGGCGAGGCGGTCCTCGCTCATGCCGCGCAGGCCCATCCAGGCCAGCCGGTGCACCACCTGCTGGTCCTTGAGCGGCCCGGCGAGCTTGAGCCCGGTCGCGAGCGCCGCGCCGCCCAAGCGGGTGAGCCGCGGGGTGACCTGCTGCGCGTTGAGCGTGAAGTACGCCGGCGCGGGCATCGACGCGGGGCGTACGAGGGTCCCCTCGACGCGGAAGAAGGCGGCTCTGGCGGGGTTCGGGCGGTCGGGCATGGCGACGCTCCACGGTTGGAGCGCAGTGCTTATCCCAACAGGACTGACATGTCAGTACAAAAACTGACACGCGTGTCAGTCAACTTGCGGCGAGCAGACCGCGGGGAAGCGGCTGCGAGGCGCCGCGACCCGATCACGGCCTCGCGGCGTCTCCTCGCGTCCCCGTGCGGGCGCCGCGCGGCCGGTGTATGGTCCTCGACCACACCCGCTCAGGAGGACCGTCATGGCCGAGATCACCCGCCGCGAGCTCGTGCTCGCTCTCATCCAGATCCACGAGGACCTCAAGCCGCGCCTGTCCGGCGTCGACCTCTCGGGCCTCGACCTGAGCTACCTCAACCTGTCCGGGGCCGACCTCGGCGCGGCCAACCTCGAGGGGGCCAACCTCAAGGGGATCAACCTGACCAACGCCTTCCTCGGCGGGGCGAACCTGCAGAACGCCGACCTGACCGACGCCTACCTGCGCAACGCCATCTTCCAGGGCGTCGATCTGCGCGGCGCCGACCTGACGAACGCCTCCACCAACGGCGCGACCTTCCGCAAGTGTCAGATCGAGGGCGCCACCGTCCCCGCGGGCTTCGTCCAGCTCGCGTAGCGCCGGGGCTCGCCGGGGGAGGCGACGCGCGGTGACGACGCCGGTGAAACCGATCTCGTCGCCCCGCCGTAGGGGTTGCCGCCGCAGGGGCTCGCCCCTATGGTCCCGGCTCCTCTACGACGACAGGAATCCAGCATGCTGCATCGCACACTCACTATCGCGCTCACCCTTGCGCTGGGCGGCCTCGGCCTCTCGGCGGCCGCACAGCCGGCGCCCCTCGCCCTGCCCGCGCCGAGCCCCCACGCCACCGTCAGCCAGACCGTCGGCGTGACCGAGATCGCGGTCGACTACTCGTCGCCGGGCGTCAAGGATCGCAACATCTTCGGCGCGCTCGTCCCCTTCGGCGAGCTGTGGCGCACCGGCGCGAACGGCGCGACGAAGCTCACCGTCAGCCGCGACGTCACGATCGCCGGCAACGCCGTCCCGGCCGGCACCTACGCGCTCTTCACGATCCCGACGGCGTCGACCTGGACCGTGATCCTCAACAAGAACCCGGACCAGGGCGGCACCGGGGACTACGACCAGAAGCTCGACCTCTTCCGGGTCGAGGTCACCCCCACCGCCGCCCCGCGCCGCGAGCGCATGACCTTCCTCTTCGCCGACACGACCGACGACGCCACCCGCCTCGACCTCGAGTGGGACGAGGTCCGGGTGTCCTTGCCGATCAGCGTCAAGACCGCCGACTTCGCCCGCGCCGACATCGACGCCTGGGTCGCCGGCGCCTGGCGGCCCCTCGCCGGCGCGGCCCGCTACACCAGCGAGACGCTCAAGGACGGCAAGCGCGCCCTGGCGCTGGTCGACGCCTCGATCGCCGTTCAGGAGACCTGGTACAACGTGTGGATCAAGGCGGGCATCGTGAGCGGCACCAAGGACAAGAAGGGCGCCTACAAGCTCGCCCAGCGCGCCTGGGAGCTCGGCGAGAAGGACCCGGGCTTCTTCTACAAGAGCCAGGTCGCCAAGGCGCTCAAGGAGTGGCCGAAGAAGTAGCGGCGCCCGATCACCGCGCCAGGACGCGCCGGTAGCAGGCCTCGTAGCGGTCCATCGCCGGCCCGCCCTGAAACAGCGTCACGGCGCGCTCGCGTGCGAGCGCGCCGTAGCGCTCGCGCCGCTCGGGGTCGCTCACGATGTCGAGCACGGCCCGCGCCATGCCCTCGACGTCGCCGCAGGCCACGAGCCGCCCCGTCTCCCCCTGGGCGACGACCTCGGGCAGGCCGCCCACCTCCGAGGCGACGACCGGCACGCCGCAGGCCATCGCCTCCAGCGCCGCCACCCCGAAGCTCTCGCTGCGGCTCGGCAGCAGGAAGACGTCGCTGTCGCGCAGCGCCTCGACGAAGTCGTCCTGGCGGCCGAGGAAGCGCACCCGCGGGTGCAGCCCCAGGGCGCGCACCCGCGCCTCGACCCCCGAGCGGTCCGGCCCGTCGCCGATCATCAAGAGCCGCGCCGGGAGCTGCGCGTTGACCCGCTCGAACACGGCGAGCACGTCGTGGACGCGCTTGACCGGGCGGAAGTTCGACACGTGGACCAGGGTCGGCGCGTCACGGACGGCGTCGTCCACCGGGCCACCGAGGAGCGCGAAGAGCTGGGCGATGCGGCGCCGGTCGCGGCGCTCGGGCGGGGAGAAGCGCGCGCAGTCGACGAAGTTCGCGACGACCTCGATCGGCAGCCCCGGCAGGTCGAGCAGCTCGCGGGTGGTGTCGCGCAGGTACCGCGAGGGCACGGTGACGGCGTCGGACCGCTCGACCGAGTAGCGGGTGATCGGCAGGTAGCTCGGATCGGTGCCGACGATGGTGATGTCGGTGCCGTGCAGCGTCGTGACGACCTTCGGCGCCCGCGGCCCGAGGATCTGGCCGGCGAGCAGCGCGCTCGTCGCGTGGGGCAGGGCGTAGTGGACGTGGATGACGTCGAGGTTCGCCCAGGTGGAGACCTCGACGAGCTTAGAGGCCAGCGCCAGCGCGTACGGAGGGTGCTGGAACACCGGGTAGTCGCACACCTCGACGCTGTGGAAGGCGACCCCCGCGGACGCGTCGAGGCGGCGCGGCGGGTCGGTCCCGATGAAGTGGACGCAGTGTCCGCGGTGGGCCATCCCGAGGCCGACCTCGGCGGCGGCGCGGCGGGCGCGGTCCGCGAGGCGGT
>PHBI01000154.1:16232-20114 GCA_002841945.1 Deltaproteobacteria bacterium HGW-Deltaproteobacteria-14 | reverse complement strand
GAACGTGTCGACCGTCGGGGCGCTCGTCGTCCCGTCGGCCCAGGTGCAGCTCGCGTTGGCCGCCGCGTACCGCGCGCCGGCGGAGAGGTTCGCGCCGCCGATCGGGACCGTACCGTCCGCCGCGAACTCGACGCACGTCAGGCGACCGCCCGTCACGATCCCCGAGCCCGACAGCGTCACCGTGTTGCCCGCGACGCTGATCTCACCGTTGTCCAGGGTCATCTCGAAGAGGTCCGTAGCCACCGGACCGTCGGTCCACGCGCAGGTCTGCCCCGCGGCCGCGAAGCGCGCACCGGCCTGAAAGGAAACGCCGTCGAGGTTCACGCCCACGCCGCCCGCGGCGTCGAGGCTCACGCACGCCACCGACCCGCCGACCACGGTCGCCTCGCCGGCGAGCACCAGCGTCACCCCGCCGAGCGCCATCCGCCCGTCGTGCAGCGTCAGCGTCAGCGTGTCCTCGGCTGCGTCGCTCGTAGTCCCGTCGCTCCAGACACAGCTCTCGCCGCCCTTGACGTAGCGGCCGCCAGCGGCGAACGAGACGCCCCCGATGGGCACGTCGCCCGTCGTCCGGAGCTCCGCGCACGAGAGCGCGCTGCCGTCGATGCGCCCGCTGCCGGACAGCGTCACGGCCACCCCGCCCACCTGCACCCGGCCGTCGCTCAGCGCCAGCGACAGGGTGTTCGCGGTCGGCGCGACCGCGGCCGCGCCGTCGGCGTAGACGCAGGTCTCACCGGCGGCGGCGTAGCGCGCCCCGGCGGCGAACGACACCCCGTCGAGCCCGACCCGCGCGTCCCCGCCAGCCTGCAGCTCGGCGCAGGTCACCTTGCCGCCGACCACCGTCGCGGCCCCAGACAGGGTCAGCGAGACGCCGGAGACGGTCAGGCGGCCGTCGCTGAGCGTCAGCTCGAAGGTGTTCGCGGCCGCCGGCTCGGTCGCCCACGCGCAGGTCGCCCCCGCGCGGGAGAAGCGGGCGCCCGCGGTGAAGTTCACCCCGCCGACGGCGACCGCGGCGCCCCCGGTGGACGTCAGCTCGGCGCAGGTCAGCTGCCCGCCCGCGACGATGGCGGTCCCCGACAGCGCCAGCGTCGCCCCGTCGACCGACAAGCTGCCGTCGTTCAGCGTGACCTCGAAGGTGTTCTCGGCGGCGGGCCCGCTCGTCCACGGGCAGATCGCCCCGCCCGCGGCGTAGCGCGCGCCCACGTCGAAGGCGACCCCGCCGACCGAGGCGCGGGCCGAGCCGCTCGACGCGAGCTCGACGCACGAGAGCTTGCCGGCCACGACCGATCCCTGGCCGGACAGCGCGACGTTCACGCCGCCCACGGCGAGCGCCCCGTCGCGCAGCACGACGTCGAAGCGGTCGGCGGTCGTGGTCGTCTCGCTGCCGTCCGCCCACACGCAGGTGTTGTTCGCCGCCGCGAAGCGCGCGCCGGCGTCGAACGTGAGCCCGGCGATGTCGACGCTGCCGCTCGAGTCGAGCTCGGCGCAGGTCAGCCTGCCGCCGTCGATGAGGGCCGATCCGGACAGCGTGAGCGCCGCCCCGGACACCGTCAGCGAGCCGTTCGTCAGGGTCAGGCGCAGGCTCTCCGACCCGGCGGGGCTCGTGGTGCCGTCGGCCCAGGTGCAGGCCTGCCCGGCCCCGGTGTAGCGCGCGCCGGCGTCGAAGGCGACCCCGCCAAGCGAGATCTCCGCGGCCCCCGCGGCGTCGAGCTCAGCGCACGCGACCCGCCCGCCGTGCAGCGTCGCGTTGCCGCTCAGCGACAGCGTCGTCGGCCCGACGGTGAGCTTGCCGTCGTGCAGCGCCAGGAGCAGCGCGCTCTCGGTGGCGTCGGTCGTGGTCCCGTCGGACCACGTGCAGCTCGACCCGGCGCTGGCGTAGCGCGCGCCTGCGGAGAAGCTGACGCCCGCGAGCGCGACCGGCGCCGCCCCGCCCGCCGCCGCCAGCTCGGCGCAGGTGAGCCGCCCGCCGGCCACCTCGGCCGAGCCCGACAGCGCCAGCGTCGCCGGGCCGACCGCGATCTGCCCGTCCGACAGCGTCACCGCGAAGGTGTCCACCGCCGGCGCCGCCGCGCCCTCGCACACCGCGCCGGCCTTCGCGTAGCGCGCGCCGAGGGTGAAGCTCACGCCGCCGATCCCGACCGCCCCGCCGGCCCCCGCGTGGAACGCCGCACAGGTGAGGCTGCCGTCGGCGATCGTCGCCGCACCGGCCAGCTTCACGCTCGCCTGGCCGAGGTCGAGCGAGCCGTTCGCGAGCGTCAGCTCGAGGGTGTCGGCGGCCCCGTCGGACCACCCGCACGCCTCGCCCGAGGCCGCGTAGCGCGCCCCCGCGTCGAAGGCGACGCCGCCAAACGGCAGCTCGGCCCCGGCGCCGACCGCGAACGTCGCGCAGGTCAGGCGGTCGCCCGAGATCTCCCCCGCGCCGCTCAGCGTCAAGGTGCCCGGCCCCGCGTTGACCTGCCCGTTGCGGAGCGCCAGCTGGAGCGTCTTCTCCGTCGCGGTCGTCGTCGTCCCGTCGCGCCAGCTGCAGGTGTGGTTCGCCGCGATGTAGCGCCCGCCGGCGTCGAAGCTGACCCCGGCGAGCTCAATTCCGGCGCCCCCGGCGCCGCCCGCGGCGTCGAGCTCGGCGCACGCGAGCACGCCGCCGACCAGGGTCGCCGAGCCCGACAGGTTCAGGGTCGCCGGCCCCACGCGCAGGGACCCGTTGGCCAGCGCGAGGGTGAAGGTGTTGGCCGCCGCGTCGGTGCGCGTGCCATCGGCCCAGACACAGCCCGCGCCGGCCTTGGCGTAGCGCGCGCCGATGTCGAACTTCACGTCGCCCAGGGTGATGTCGGCGTCCGCGGCGAGCTCGGCGCAGGTGAGCGCGCCGCCCTCGACGGTGCCGAAGCCGGAGAGCGCGACGGCGCCTACGCCGTCGATGTCGACGCTCGCCCCGCCGAGGAGCACCTCGAAGCGGTTGGCCGCGACCGGGCCGTCGGTCCAGTCGCAGGTGGCGCCGGCCGCCGCGAAGCGCGCCCCGACGTCGAAGGCGAGCCCGCCAAGGTCCGCGCCGCCGGCCGCCGCGAACGTCACGCAGCGCACCCGGCGGTCGACGATCTCGCCCGACCCGCTGAGCGCGACCCGGGCCCCGCCGACCTGCACGCTGGCGCCGTCGAGCACCAGCTCGAGGCGCTCGGCCGCGCCGTCGGACCAGCCGCACGCGCTGCCCGCGGCGGCGAAGCGCGCCCGGGCGTCGAAGGTGAGGCCGCCGAACGCCAGGTCGGCGCCCGCGTCGACGGTCAGGTCCGCGCACGAGACCGCCCCGTTGGTGACGGTGGCGGCGCCCGAGAGCGAGAGATCCACGCCCCCGGCGCTCATGTGGCCGTCCTTCAGCGTCAGCTCGAAGGTGCTCTCGGCCACCGGCCCGTCGGTCCACGGGCAGGCGTGGCCGGCGGCGACGTAGCGCCCGCCTGCGTCGAAGTCGAGCCCCCCGATGGGGACCGCGACGGCGCCGACGGCGTCGAGGTTCGCGCACGCCAGCGTCCCGCCCTCGAGGGTCGCGGCCCCCGACAGCGTCAGGGTCTGCGTGCCGACGGCCAGCTTGCCGTTGCGCAGGGCGAGCTGCAGGACGCTGCCCGTGTCTGGCGTCCCGACCGTCTCCGAGCCGTCGGGCCACGCGCAGGTCGCGCCGGCGGCGACGTAGCGCCCGCCGAGGTCGAAGCTGATCCCGGCGACGCTCGCCGAGCCCCCACCGGCCGCGTTCAACTCCGCACAGGTCAGCCGCCCGCCGACCACCGAGCCATAGCCCGACAGCGCCAGCGACGCGTTCCCGAAGGCGAGGTGTCCGTTGGCGAGCCCCAGCTCGAAGGTGTCGGCGGTCGCCGGGGCCGTCGCCCAGGGACACACCTC
>PHBI01000154.1:0-16219 GCA_002841945.1 Deltaproteobacteria bacterium HGW-Deltaproteobacteria-14 | reverse complement strand
CCGCGGCGTAGCGCCCCGTTACGTCGAAGGCGAGGCCGCCCACCGCGACCTGCCCGGACGCGACCGTCTGGAGCGTGGCGCAGGCGACCTTGCCCGACGTGATCGCCGCCGCACCCGACAGCGCGACCGTGTTCCCGCCGACGTCAATGGAGCCGTCGCCGAGGACCAGCTCGAGCCGGCTCGCGCCGCCGTCCGACCAGCCACAGGTCTGACCGGCCGCGGCGAAGCGGGCGGAGGCGTCGAAGTTCACGCCGCCAAACGGCAGCTGCGCCCCGCTGACGACGTCGAAGTCCACGCACGTCAGCGCGCCGCCGGCGATGGCGGCGGCCCCGCGCAGCTCCACGGACACGCCGCCGACCGCGACCACCCCGTGGTCCAGCGTCAGCTCGAGGCGGCTCGCCGCGCCGTCGGACCAGCCGCAGCTCTGACCGGCCGCCGCGTAGCGCGCGCCCGCCGCGAAGCTCACGCCGCCGACCTCGAGCCCGGCCTGGCCGCCGGCCTCGAGGGTCGCGCAGGTGACGGTGCCGCCCGCCACGTCCGCCGCGCCCGAGAGCGTCAGCGTCGCCGGCCCGACCTTGAGCCGGCCGTCCTCGAGGCGGACCTGGAAGGTGTCGACGTCCGCGGTCGTCTCGCTGCCGTCGCGCCAGGCGCAGGTCTCGCCGGCGGCGACGTAGCGCGCCCCGCCGAGGCCGAACTCCACCCCCGCGACGTCGGCGCCGAAGGAGCCCGACGCGGCGAACGAGGCGCAAGCGAGCTTCCCGGCGCGCACCGTCGCCTCGCCGCTGAGCCCGAGGCTCTGGCCCGCGATCTCGACGCTCCCGTCGCTCAGGATGACCCGCAGGGTGTCGCCGACCGCGGTGGTGGTGGTCCCGTCGGCCCACGCGCAGGTGCGGCCGTCGCCGGCGAAGCGCGCGCCGACCGAGAAGACCGCCCCGCCGAGGTCGAGCTGCCCTCCCGACCACAGCTCGGCGCAGGCGACCGCGCGGTTCTCCACCCGCGCGCTGCCTTCGAGCGTGAAGAGGTCGCCGCCGACCTCGAGGACACCCTCGGACAGCGTGACCTCGAAGCGCTCGGCCGCGCCGTCGGACCAGCCGCAGCTCTCGCCGGCGGCGGCGAAGCGCGCGCCCACGTCGAGGCTGATGCCGCCTACGTCGAAGCTCGTCGCGCCCTGGCTCTCGAGGTTCGCGCAGGTCACCCGCCCGCCGGCGATCTCCGCGCTGCCGGCCAGGCTCACGTCGGTCGCGCCGAGGGCGATCTGGCCGTCGCGCAGCGTCAGCTCGAGCCGCGACTGCGCCCCGTCGGACCAGCCGCAGCTGCTCCCCGAGGCCGCGTAGCGCGCGCCCGCCGCGAACGACACGCCGCCGACGGCCAGCCCGGCGCTGCCGAGGGCGTTGACGTTGGCGCAGGTGACAGCGCCGTCCACGAGCTCGCCCTGCCCGCTCAGCGCCAGGGTCGCCCCGCCGACCGTCAGGCTGCCGTTGTTCAAGGTCGCGACGAAGGTGTCGGCGTCGGCCGCCGTCTCGCTGCCGTCGCGCCAGGTGCAGCTGCGGCCGGCGGCGGTGAAGCGCCCGCCGACGTCGAAGCTGACGCCGCCGAGGTCGACGCCGTCGCCGGTCGCGGTGAGCTCGGCGCAGGCGAGCTGCCCGCCGACGATGTGCCCGAGGCCGCCCATCGCGAGCGGCCCCACGGCGGCGTTCAGCGTCAGGCCGAAGGTGTCCTCGCTGGCCGGCGCCGGCTGCCCGGCGCAGGTGGCGCCCGCCGCGGCGTAATAGCCGCCGACCGACACCGCGAGCCCAGCGAGCTGCGGCGCGTCGCCGGCGGCGCTGAACGTGACGCAGGTGACGGCCCCGGCGGCGACCTCGCCGGCCCCCGACAGGGTCAGCTCGGCGCCGGCGACGCTGACGTGACCGTCTTCGAGTGCGATGCGGAGGGTGTCGGCGTCGACGGTCTCGCCGTCGCAGGTGGCGCCCGCGGCGAGGAACTGCCCGCTGCCGGTGAAGGTGATCCCGCCAAAGGCGAGGTCGGTGCCCGCGTCGATGGACAGCGCGGCGCAGGTCACCGCGCCGCCCGCAATCTCCGCGGTGCCCGAGAGCGTCAGCGAGGTCCCGGCGACGGCGACGTGCCCCTCGTGGAGCGTCGCCTCGAGGGTGTCGACGGCGGCCGGGCCGTCCGTCCAGGCGCAGGTGGCGCCCGCGGCGGCGTAGTGGGCGCCGGCGCGGAACGACACGCCGCCGACCGCGAAGGGCGCGTCGGCGCCGGCCTCGAGCTCGACGCAGGTGAGCGCGCCGTCGACCAGCTCGCCGGTGCCGGACAGGGTCAGGGTCGCGCCGCCGATGGTCAGCACGCCGTTGCGCAGCGCGGCGAGCAGGGTCGGCGCGGTGGCGTGGATCTCCGTCCCGTCGTCCCAACCGCAGGTCGCGTCGGCGGCGGCGTAGCGAATCCCGACGTCGAAGTTCGCCTCGGCGATCGGCAGCGAGACCCCCGCGGCGGCCTGGAGCTCGGCGCAGGTGAGCGCGCCGTCGACCACGCGACCGGCCCCGGAGAAGGCGTAGCTCTGCCCGCTCAGGTGGACGTCGCCGGCCAGGGTCGCCTCGAAGGTGTCGGCGTCGGACGGCGCGTCCTGCCAGTCGCACTGAAAGCCCGCGGCAGAGAAGCGCGCGCCCACGACCAGGTTCGTGTCACCGATGGTGGCGGTGCCGGCGCCGCCGGCGTCGAGCGCCACGCAGCCGACGGCCCCGAAGGCGACGGTGGCGGCGCCCGACAGCGTGACGTCAGCCCCGGCGACCGCGACGTGGCCGTCGCTGAGCGCCAGCTCGAAGGTGTCGGTCGCGGCGACGTAGGACCCCGCGACGGTGAAGCCGCCCGTCGCGCCCGGGAGCTGGAGCGCGCTGGTGCTGGTGAAGGCGGCGCTCTCGACGCCGCTGGTGCCGAGCACGGCCACCCCCGACAGGATCACGCGCTGCGCGCCGACCTGGACGACGCCGTCGTAGAGCGTCAGCTCGAGGGCGTCGGCGACCGCGGGCCCCGCGGTCCACGGGCAGGTCTGGCCGGTCGCGGCGTAGCGCGCGCCGGCCGCGAAGCTGACCCCGCCGACCGCCACCGCCGTGCCACCGGAGGCCGCGAGCTCGGCGCACGCGAGGGTCCCGCTCGACAGCGTCGCGTTGCCCGACAGCGTCAGCACCGTCGGCCCGACGGTGAGGCGCCCGTTGGCGAGGGACGCGATGAACTGGCTCTCGCCGGCGGTGGTCGTCGTCCCGTCGCTCCAGGCGCAGGTGCGGCCGCCCGCGGCGTAGCGCAGGCCGAGGTCGAAGAGCACGCCGCCGATCGGCGCCGCCGCGGCGGTCGACGAGCTCAGCTCGCCGCAGCTCAGCGCGCCGTCCTCGATGCGGAGCGCGCCGCCGACGGTCAGGTCGACCCCGGCGACCGTGAGGTGTCCGCCCGCGAGCTTCAGCGCGAGCCCGGTGGCGGCGTCATAGTCGACCGACGCCGCCCCGGAGAAGGGGACGCCGCCGAGCTGAAGGTCGGTCCCGGCCGAGAACGACGCGCTCTCGACGGCGCCGTCGACGATCTTCACCGCGCCGGCGAGGCTCACCGTGCCGGTCCCGGTGACGGCCAGCTCGGCCCCGGAGAGGTTGAGCGACAGCTCCTCGCCGGTCGGGGTGCCGAGGTCGTCGAAGGTGCGGAGGTAGGACGCGCCTGCCTGACCGCTGAACTGCAGGCCGGCGAAGGCGACGTCGGTGCCCGCGGCGAAGCTGCCGGAGACGACCCGCCCGTCGACGACGCTCAGGGCGCCCGCGAGCGTCACCTCGGTCCCGCCGGGCAGCGCGACGCGCCCGTCCGAGACGGCGACCGACCACGCCTGACCGCCGCCCCACGACGCGGTGATCGCGCCGCCGAACCGGACGCCGTTGACGATGACCTCGCCCGCCGCGTCGAAGTCCGCGCTCGTGAGGGCGCCGTCGGTCAGGACGACGCTCCCGCCGAGGCTCAGCGGGGGGCCGCCGGCGAGGCCCACGAGGCCGGCCTCGAGCGCGACGGTCAGGGTGTCGTCGGTGAACGTGACGGAGGCGGCGCCCGAGAACTGGACCCCCGCGATGATGAGGTCGGCGCCGGCGCTCAGCTCGCCCCCGACGACGACGCCGTCGGTGATGTCGACGGCCCCGGCGAGGGTGAAGGTCGGCCCCTCGACCCCGATCCGCCCGCCCTCGAGCGACAGCCCGAAGCGGCCGTCGACCCAGGTCACGCGCGCGTCGCCGGCGAACTCGAGCCCGGCGAAGGAGACGCCCGTGCCGACCGCGAAGTCGGCGTCGGTGAGCTGCCCCGCGACCACCGCGACGGCGCCGGTGAGCGTCAGCTCGGTCCCGCCGGGCAGCGTCATGGCGCCGTCGGTCAGCTCGAGCTGCCAGGCGCCCCCGTCGAGGGTCAGCGCCGTCTCGCCAACAAAGGCGACGCCGGCGATGGTGACGTCGCCGGTCGCGGCGAGGCGGCCGCTCGTGAAGGCCCCAGCGGCGCCCTCGAGGGTGCCGGCGACCGCGAGCGCGCCTGCGCCGGCGAGGATCACGGTGCCGTCGAAGGCGACGACCGGGTCGCCGGTCTCGAGGGTCATCGTCCCGGCGAACCGGGTGCCGTCGAGGCGGAACTCGGGCAGCGCGACCTTCAGGCGCAGGTTGAAGACGTCCGCGCCCTGCCCCGCCAGGACCGTCTCGACCGAGGCGCCGGCGAAGTCGTAGCGCTCGCCGTCGAGGGTGACGTGGCCGCTCATGGTCACGGTCGACACGCCGTTCGCGTCGACGTGTACCGTCAGGACGAGGCCGTCGAGGGGCAGCGGCAGGGTCGGCGGCGTCACGTCGGGCGCGTCGCCGGTCAGGGTGAAGCCGCCCTCCCCGTCGGGACCGCCGCTGAGCGCGATGTCGCCGAGCCCGGGCAGCGCGGTCGTGGTCTCGATGAGGACCGGCGTCGCGCTGGGCGAGCCGTCCTCGTTGAAGCAGGCGGTGACGTCGACGCCGCAGAAGAGCCCGCCGACGCAGGCCGGGAGCGCCTGGTCCGAGCCCTTCCAGCAGCCGTCGCCGAGGGGCTGGTCGAGGGTGATGTCGCCGAGCTCGCCGCCCAGCGACACGCCGGCGCTGCCGAGGACGACCGCGCCGCTGACCCCGGGGAGCGAGCCCGCCACGCCGTCGTGGGCGACGACGCGGCAGCGCAGCTCGTCGCCCGAGGCGGGGACACCGCCGGTGGCGTTGACGAGGTCCATGACCGGGACCACCGACCACGCGTCGCCCTCGGGGTTCCAATAGCCGCCGACCGACCACGCGACGCGGTAGTCGATGGGGTCGTTCTGGGCGTCGGTCGACGGGGTGGTGACGCTGCAGGTGAAGGTGTGTTCGACCTGGCCGAAGCGCGGCAGGAGCTCGACCCCCGGGGCGGTGGGCGGCGTGTTGCCGGTGGCGTCGGGGATGAAGATGGGGGGCGCCTCGACGGGCTCGCCGTCGTCCTCGCCGTCGGAGGGGATGACGGTGCAGGCGACGGAGGCGCCGGCGGGGGCGAGGGCCGCGGCCAGCTGGCACGACCCGGGGGCGCCGCCGACCGGGGCGTCGTTGACGGTCCAGTCGCAGCGGTCGCTGACCGGGTCGCCGTCGTCGGGGTCGACGCGGCCGAGGCAGTCGCAGGCCAGGCCGGCGCTGATAGCGGCTCCGGTGCAGCTCGGCGCGGTGTTCAGGACGACCGTCTGGGCGGCGCCCGGCGGCGACTGCCCGGCCCCGTCGGGCACGACGGCCTCGACGCGCCACAGCTCGCCCTTGGCGGTCGCGCTGGAGGCGACCGTGTCGCCGACGATGTCGACGGGGGTCGTCCCGCGAAACCAGGACCAGGTGACGTCGCTCGCCCCCACGGTCGCGCCGACCAGGCTCGCGACGATGTCGTCGCTGGTCGTGGGGTCGGGGGGGGTGAGCGCGACCACGGGGGCGCCCGCGGCGGCCTGCACCTCGACCTCGAGGGACGCCTCGGCGACGGCGCCGGCGCTGTCGGCCGCGCGCAGGGTCAGCCGGTGGAGGCCGACCGCGAGCTGCGAGGGCACCACCTCGAGCTGCCCGTCGGGGGCCGGGGCGCCCTCGAAGAGGACCCCGTCGAGGTCCGAGGACCACCTGACGGCGAGGTCGCCCGGCGCGTCACCGTCGTCGGCGAGCTGGGCGCGCAGGGTGACGGCCGCCCCCCAGGTCAGCAGCGCGCCGTCGACGGGGTCGAGCAGCGTGATGGTCGGCGGCTGGTTCTGTGGCGCGTCCGCCGTCTGGTCCACGGGGGTGTCGACCGGCCCGTCCTGGGGGGGCTGCGTGTCGACGACGAGGTCGTCGGGCGGCGTCACATCGGGGAGCACGTCGGCGAAGATGTCGGCGATGATGTCGGCGACGTCGGCGTCGTCCCCGTCGCCGCCCCCCTCCGGGCAGCCGGGGCCGACGAAGAGGACGAGGACAACGGCGAGCACAGACGCAGCGGGACGTCTGCGCGGCGGGCGCAAGAGTGGGGTCGCCATCGGCTCTCTCGATCAAAAGTGTGTTTCCACACTAGCACGGCGGACAGATGGGTGAAATCCGACAAGTTGCGATGGATCAACATCGTGGCGCACGCCCTCGCGACTCGGCCGGCCCTTTGGTCACGCGCCTCCCCGGGCGCGGCTCGGGCGTGCCACCGACTGGGCATTCTGCTGAATGTGCCAAACCTCGTACGATGATCGTCGTAGGGTGATGTCAGAATAGCGTGGTCGAGTTGCCACATGGGGCGGCGTCTCCCGCGTACGCGTGAGAGCGAAGGCAGACCGGGCGCGCCGACTACGGCGCCACGGCCCCCATGACGACCTCCCGGAGTGAGCGAGGGGTCTCCCACCGCCGACCCGGGCCGACGCGGCGCTCGCCGCCGGGGGCGCCAGTCCGGGAGGTGCGCGTGGGCCCCGGTCACGGCCGCTGGTAGCCGTTGCGCTCGAGGAGCTCCCAGAGCGCGTCGTTCTGCACCCCATCGAGGTTGTGGTGGAGCGCCCGCCAGCCGCCCAAGGTGCAGCCGATGACCCGGTGTAGATCCCCGTTCCGCTCGGAGAAGCGCAGGATCTCGAGGATCTGGTCCTCGTCCTCGTCGCCGCAGTAGCCGGCCATCATCACCTCGATGAAGCGCCCGCGTCCCTTCGGCGGGAGGCCCTCGTGCTTGCCCGCCGCGACCTCGGCGCGGACCTTGTCGTCGGCGCCGAAGAGCGCGTCGAGCAGGTTCGGGCGCTCGCCGGACACGAAGGCCAAGAGCCCCTCGAGCCAGCCGTCGAGCTGGTCACCGCACAGCTCGAGCAGCGCCTTGGAGGCGCGCGCCACCTCCCTCCCGGCCGCGACGAGCTTGTCCCACGTCAGATCGCCGAAGACGATCTCGATGATGAGCATGACCGCGAAGCCGACCGGGCCAGCGGTGACGAGGCCCGCGATGAGCCCGGCGAGCAGCGCGACCAGACGCGCCAGCGCGGCCAGCCCCTTGGCGACGTCGGCGACGAGCTTGCCCTTCCGGACCAGCTCGTCGAGCTGCCCGCCCGCGCCCGAGTCGGTCTCGAAGCCCGGCGGCGCCGCCACCTGCGGCCCCTCCGCGACCGGCGCCGGAGCGCGCGGCGCCTGCTCGGGGAAGCTCGGGCGCTGCGTCGCGACCTCGCTCCGCGGCTGCGTCTGGCCACCGGTGGTCGCGGCCGCGCGCTCCTTCGGCGCGACCTCGTGCGTGCCGCCGTCACCGAACGTGTAGGCGGTGCTCCAGGTCCAGATGGCGGGCGTCCCGAGCTCGGCCGTGACCGGGTCGAGGTCGCCGTGGACGTGGACCGGACCGGCGTCGGCGATGAACCCGAGGGTCGCGATGGCCTTCAGCGTCGGGGCGAGGCTCACCCCCAGCTCGACCCGCCCGTCGAGCCCGTCGGGCCCGCGCTCGAGGGTCACGCGCGGCGTCAGGTGGACCGGCAGCTCGACGCTCGCGCCGCCGGTCGCCCGGACCCCGAGCCGCAGCAGCGGGATCCCCACCGCGACGGTGAGCCAGGTCTTCACGTCCGCCTCCATAGCGACGCCCCACGCCGTCGTCAGCGTCGCGGTCAGGTCGGGCACGAGGAGCGGGTCGGTGAGCGGGCGCCAGTCGCGGAAGCCGACGTGACCGGAGACCAGGAGCTGCTCCATCTGGACGCCGAGCCCGGCCGCGACCCCCAGCTCGAGGTTGATCGGGCCGGCCTGGAGCTCCATCGGCGGCAGCGCGTCGAGCCGCAGATCGAGGAGGTGCGCGGCGTTCAGGAGCGGCCGCGGCGGCAGGTCGAAGCCGGCCGAGACGACCGGGTCGAGCGCCTCGTCGATGGCGACGTCGACGTCGCCCGCGAGGAACGAGGCGAGCGCGTAGTGGAGCTGACCCTCGGCGTGCCAGCCGCCGTCGCGGGAGAGCCCGGCGGTGAGCTGCCCGGCGAGGCGCCGCGCGCCCTTGCCCCGGCCGCGCCGATCGAAGTCGAGGGTGCCGTCGCCCCACGCCCGCAGCGCGCCGTCCGCGCCCCGGGCCACGCCGCCGCGGAGAACGCCCCTCATCTCGAGCGCCGGGACGACGAAGCCGAGCTCGCCGGTCGCCGAGACGAGCAGGCCGTGGGCGAGGTGAGCCTCGCCGGTGAGGGACTCGACGCGCAGCAGATCGGCGCCGCTCGAGGTCGGGACGCGGAGGGCGCGGAGCAGCGTGACGCCGCCGTCGAGGCGCTCGAGGTCGTCGCGCACGGCGTCGTACCTGCCCTGGCCGGTGACCTCGAGGAGCGGCCCGTCGGCGTCGCCCACCTCGGCGCAGAGCTGCCCGTCGATGGCGGCGAGCGCGCTCTCGTCGATCGCCGCATGCCCGCTGGTGCCGCGCTTCAGGACGACGTACGGCCCGCCGGAGCCGCCCCGCGGGTAGCGGACGTCCCGCACCAGGGTGACCTGGCCGTCCCCCGAGAGCTGGCCGCTCGCCCGCGTCCACGCGCCGTGGGCGGCGATCTGCAGCAGCTCGCCGCCGTCATCATGCACTGCACAGGAGAACTCGCCGCCTACGCTCACTACATCGTTCTTTTCGACGAGGACGTGCGCTGCTGCAGTGCGGGATGGATGGAGCCAGAAGGCGTAGCGGTCGGTCTTCACCAGGCGCCTCGCGCCGGTCACGAACGCGGCGGCGTCGGCGTCGACGAGGCCGCCGTCGGCGGGCAGGTAGGTGACGTTGCCGGAGACGCTGAGGAAGCCCGGGCCCTCGCCGGGCTGCGGGGCGACGGGGTCGACCGTGGCGGAGAGCCCGCCGTGGACGCGGACGAGGGCGTTGTGCTCGACGTCGACCTCGACGCCGGCGCCGGCGGTCAGGGCGATGGCGAAGTCGCCCGCCTGGCCGACCGGGATGCGGCCGGCGACCTCGGCCCGGCCGGCGCCGGTGAAGTCGCCGGGGCCGGTCCCGGGGCGGTCGTAGTCGCCGCGCAGATCCACGGTCAGGGTCCCGAGCGGGGCCTGGTCGCGGCCGGCGACCGCCTCGGCGCGGAAGACGACGTGGCCGCCGACGTGGGTGATGCGGCCCTGGGTGAGCGTGGCGTCGAGCGCGGAGGGCGCCAGCGCGAAGCGGTAGCCGTGGGCGTCGAAGCCGAGGGGCAGGGTCCGCTCGAGGACGACGTGGGCCGCGCCCGAGAGGTCCGGGGAGGTGCCGCCGGTCCAGGTCGCGCCGATGTGTACGTGACCGACCGGGCCGGCGTCGGCGGTCGCGACGGCGAGGTCGAGCTCGCCCGTGAGCGCCGCCAGGGCCGACCCGCGGACGCTGGCCGACACGTTGCTTCCGCCTGTCAGGGTGAGCTCGAGGTCGCCGGCGACACCGAGGGGCACCGCGCCGGTGATCGCGACGGCGCCGTCGGCGTCGATGGCCGGGTCGGCGCCCGACAGGTCGCACGCGATGGCGAAGTCGCCGCGCGCGAAGGGCTGCCCGTCGGCGACGATGGCGACCTTGGCGGTGCCGAGGACCTCGACGGGGACGTTGTCCACGAGGCGGACCTGCCCGCTCGTGCCGGGGGCCAGCTCAACCCCGAAGACGTGGTCACCGAGGGCGCGGGCGCCGAGCGGGAGGGGGTTGACGACCTTCATCGCGGCGGTGCCCGAGAGCGCCTCGCCGTTCCAGACCGCGGCGACCCGGGCCTCGAGGACGCGCACACCGCCGATCGACGCCGCCAGGACCGTCTCGCCCGCAAGGTTGACGAGCGCGCCACCGTCGAGGTCGCCGGAGACCCGGGTGCCCTCGGCCAGGGCCATGTCGAAGCGGCCGGCGGGCGCGATCGCGACCGCCGCGGCGAGCCCGACGCCGACCTTGCCGGAGAGGGCGCCCGTCGTCGGATCGAGGGCGCCGTCGGCCAGGCTCCCCTCGAGGACGAGCCCGTCGGCGCGGTGGTAGCGCGCGCCGAGCGCGACGGTCATGGGCCGGTCGAGGCCGCCCGGGCCGACGTGACCGCCGATCTGACCGGCGAGGAGCTCGAGGCGGTCGCCGCCCGCGCCCACGGGGATCGAGACCGGCGCGACCAGGTGCGCGTCGAGGCCGCCGGCGAGCGCGCCGGTCGCCGGGTCGTAGTCGACCTCCGCGGTGCCCTCGACGCAGATGGGGTCGAGCTTCGGCGGGGTCAGGCTGCCGCTGAAGGGGAGCGCCCCGTGGCAGCGGGTGACGACGCTCTGGGCGACGGTGATCTCGCCCGCCCCGCCCTCCTTCAGCGTCAGCGCGCCGAGCGGGCCCCGGACGAGGTCCCAGGCCTCGACGACGCGCCAGTCGCCATGCAGATCGCCGAGGCCGGTGCCGAAGTCGAAGGCGCCGGCGAGCGCGCCCGCGACGAGGCCCGGCTGGCCCGGACGGCGCAGCTCCCAGGCGCCGTTCAGGAGCTCGGCCCGTCCGGGCTGGCCACCCGTGAGGGTGGCGGACAGCTCGCCGCCGGGGAGCAGAAACAGCGGGCCCGCCGCGAAGTCGGGGAGGCCCCAGCGGCCGGTCAGCCCGAAGCGCAGCTCGCCGTCGAGCCCGGCGGCGCCGGCGTCGTGGCGCAGATCGACGAAGCCCTGGCCGATCTCGTCGGCGCCGTGGGCGACGCTCACGTTGAGCGCGCCGTAGAGGCGCTTCAGGCCGCGCTCATCGGCGTCGAAGAAGCCCGCGTGGCCGGCGCGGAGCACGGCGTGAAGGCCACCCTCGGGGCCGAAGGTCACGTCCCGCAGGACGGTAGCCTCGCCGTGGGCGGTGAGCTCTCCGGTCTCGACCTCCCAGCGCGCGTCGGTGCAGGCGAGGCGGAAGGTCGGCTGGCCGGCGAGCGGGGCGTCGAGCGCGAAGGCGCCCTCGACGTACACGAGGCGCGAGGCCTCGACGACGGCGCTCAGGTGGCCCTCGGTCAGGGTCGGGCCGCCATCCCAGAGGCGGGTCGGGCCGACGACCTCGGCGTCACCGTGGCCGGCGACGGTGCCGGCGCGCGTGTCCCAGAGGCCGTCGAGGGCGCCGGTGACCGCGCCGCCGCGCCACTCGAAGCCGAGGTGCAGGTCGACGGGGGCGAGCCCGGCGACGTCGTCCCAGTCGACGCGGCCGCGCCCGTCGAAGAGCGACAGCTCGCCGACGCTCAGGACGTGGCGCTGCGTGACCTCGCCGTGGGCGCTCCATCGCTCGGTGCCCGCGGTGTCGCGCCGCCAGGTGACGGCGACCGCGGCGCCCGCGAGCTCGCCGACGCCGATGTCCGCGGTGCCGGTGAGGGACACGCCGCCGTCGGGGCAGTAGCAGCCGGAGAGGCCGAGGCGCTCGACCTTCACGCCCGGCGCGATCGGGAACGGCTTCACCCAGGCCACCCCGAGCGTCCCGTGGAGCTCGCCGTCGACGAAGCAGACGTCGAGGTCGGCCTCGACGTGGTGGCCGATGACGACCTTGGCCTCGCCGTGGGCGTCGAGCCTGCCGCCCGGCGCGACGTGCAGGTTGAGCGTCCCCGAGCGCACCTCGAGCCCCTTGAAGAGGCGCAGATCCCTGGCCTCGATGGTGGTCGTGCCCCGGAGGCCGTCCGGGCCGAGGGCCAGATCGATCGTCGCGTGGAGCTTGCCGCCGAGCTCGACCCGCGCGCCCTTGACCTGCCCGATGATGACGCCGTCCTTCAGGGTGAAGGCGACGGCCGGGGCGGAGACGAAGCGGCCGAGGTGGACCGAGGCGACGACGGTCCCGCTGAGGTGACCGCTCTCGGACTCGGTGACGGTCGCGTAGCGGAGCGCGACGGCCTCGAACGGCGACGCGCCGGGCTGGAAGGTGACGCGGCGCGGGCCCGGGCGGTCCGACTCGGGGACGCGCAGGCGGACGACGTGGCCCCCGAAGGCGAGGGTGTGGACGCCGGGGTCGCCGGGCTTGTCGGGGGCCGCCGGGATGCGCACGGCGGCCTTGGTGTGGGCCGGATCGGGGTCGGGGCAGCCCTGTGGGCAGTCCTTCGCCGCCGGGGCGCCGGGCGCGGCCTCCGGGAGGTCGAGGCGCGGGAGGTCGAGGCGCAGCGGCGGGATCTCCAGGTGGCCTTCGACGTGAGCCGGCTTGGGCTTGGGCTTGGGCTTGGCCTTGCGGGTCGCGGCCTTGTGCGCCGCCTCGGCCATCGCCTGGGGCCCGCACTCGGCCTCGGCGTTCGCCGGCAGAGGCGCCTCCGGGGCCATCGGCAGGCCGCCCGCGGCGACCTGCGCCATGACCGCGTGGGCCTCCGCCTCGGCCAGCTCCTGCTGCATCGCAACATCGGCGTCCGCCGTCCGCGGGGCGAGCTCGCGCTGGGCGACGTGGGTCAGCTCGTGGGCGAGGAGGGCGCGGCCCTCGGGGGTCTCGGGGTCGAAGCGCTCGGGGTCGAGCCAGACGGCGTCGGGGTCGGCGAGGCCGACGGCGTCGCGCCCGGCCAGCGCGCGGGCGGCGGTGGCGTCGGTGTGGACGGGGACGGCGGCGGCGTCGAGGCCGAGGGCCGGCGCGAAGGACGCGAGCAGCGCCTCGGTCTCGGCGCGGCGCGCCGGGTCGTCGTCGCTGACGCGGTCGTCACGGTCGCTGTCGGCGGCGCGGGCGCGCTCGCTCATCCGGTGCGCCTCGGCGATGATCTCGGCGGCGAGGGACTCGGCGGTCGGCGTGTCGGCGTCGCGCTCGGCCCAGTCGGCGACCCGCGAGGCGGCGACGAGCCACGGCGCCGCCTCCTCGAGGGGCAGGAGCTCGGCCGCGGCGGCCTCCTCGATGAGCTGGGCGGTGGCGCGGGCGCGCTCGGGTTGCGCGTAGAGCCACCCGGCGAACAGCCGATCCCACCGCTCCTCGTCGTCCTCGCGCAGATGGACCGGCACCCGGAGCGGCAGCTCGAGCTTGGGGATGGGCTTGGACATCGCGGCGGCTCCGAGGCGCGGTGGGGCGCGACCCGCCCTGCGCGCGGCCGCAGCCCGGCCCTGGTGCCACGGCCATGCCAGCCCCCGATGACACACCGTGGGACTCCGCGGCGCCGGCGGCGCGATGTGCCGCGGACCCAGCACCAACCTCCCTCCTCGCCCCACGCGGTCGCCGACGGCCGCCCCCCCGAAGACCGATCGGTCAGGGGAAATCGCGGGGTCTACGGGCCACAATCGGGGGGGAGCGCCGACCCCAGCCCTCGGGAGCGAAGGTAGACCGGGCGAGTTCCGGGCATTCGGGGACGGGCAGATAGCGGCAGATCCGCCGCACTCGGTACGAGGCCTCAGCGACGTCTTCCGGGCTCTCGCGCAGGCGCAGATGGGGACGGATCCGCCGGCCGAACGACGAGCCATTTCGGCACGGGACCTTAACGCTTCGGGGCATGTGTGCTCTTGTGTTCGCACAAGCAACAACGCTCCGCCGGAACGGCCACATCACCGAGGGATCGCCCCATGTCGCGACACCTGCGCCTCCCGTCTCCCCTCGCCCTCGCCCTCACGCTCTGCGGGCTGCCGCTCGCCGCCTGCGTGGCTTCACCGGCGCCGGCGGACGCGATCGCCGTCGGTGTTCGGATCCGCGTCGCCCCGCTCGAGCTCGACGGCATCACCAACGCCTGCTACGCGCTCGAGGTGAGGAGCGAAGGCGGCGAGGTCGTCTGGCGCAGAGACCACGTCTGCTCGCAGCAGTACGGTGACGGCGCCGGCGACCTCAGCTACGTCGGGACCTGCGACGCCACCGACGCGGTCGGCGGCGACGGCGTCGCGACCAACACCGTGACCCTGGCCGTCGAGCACCTCTACGACGCCGCGCACCCCTGGACCGGCGACCCGGAGGCGCCGGGCGCGACGGCGTGGCAGAACCCGTGCGTCGACGACCCGAGCACCCCCGACACCCTCGAGGGCTGCGCCCGGCCAGTGATCTGCACCGCGAACGTCGACACCCCCGTCGACTTCGACCTGACCATCGCCCGCGCCGCACAGCAGGGCTTCTTCGACGTCGCCATCGACTTCGACGACATCTTCTGCTCCGCCAAGGTCGACTGCGCCTACGCGAGCGGCGACCCCATCAAGCTCGTCTTCGACCCGGCCACCGGGGCCCGCGTCCAGACCGTCGTGTGGGCCTTCGCCTGCACCGACGGCGACCCCGGCGGCAGCGACGCGGTGGCGACCCACCTCTACATGGACGACGTCGTCCTCCGCTGCGACGGCACGCCCTACGGCGTCGACCCCGCCGCGGGCCCCGGAAACGTCTATCCGAACGGCGCCGGCGCCCCCCCGCCGCTGGTCCAGGCCCAGGTCTTCCGCGGCGACGAGCTCGTCCAGAACCAGGGCGCGAACGCCGACAAGCGCTACTGGAGCGTCGCGCTGGGGCTGCGCGACAGCTTCTTCGCGCCGGCGACCGGCACGGCGCCGAGCTGCGTCCTCGAGACCCGGGCGACCGCCTCCCGGGGCCCGCTGACCTACGGCACCACGGCCGACGGCGCGACCTACCCCTACGTGGTCGTGTCCGTGCCCATCAACACCGGCAATGCCATCACCTGCACCCAGCACCCGATCGACGGCGTCGGCGCGCACGCCGGCGTGTCGACCCACTACACCGGCAGCCAGGGCGGGCCGGACACGGTCACCTTCGGCAAGGTCCTCGTCGCCGGCGGCGCGGCCAGCGACGTCCAGGGCCCGCTGGCGGTGAACGGGGCGCCGTGCCTGGGCGGTAGCCAGTGCGTCTCGAGCACCTGCTCCATCGACACCGGGACCTGCGTCGACCCCGAGGAGATCACCCTCACCGGCGGCGATCGCGGCGGCCAGGACTGGACCTTGACCGACGGCGAGGTCGTCTCCGGCGTCCACACCGGCATCGGCGTCTTCACCATCCCGGCCGGCGTGACCGTCACCGTCGCGCCCTACGACGGCTTCCTGCGAGGCGTCTTCGCGGTCGACGCCGACGAGATCGTGATCGAGGGCACCGGGCGAGCCCGAGCAGGACTACGATCCCGGCACCGGCACCTGGTCCAACGTCTACTGCACGCCCGGGGCGAGCTACGGCACGGCGGCCCTCGAGTCCGTCCCGTGGTCCGCGAACGACGTGGCGATGGGCTCGGGCGGCGGCAGCTCCTACGGCGCCGCGGCCGGCGGGCGCGGGGGCGGAAAGGTCGTGTTCTCGGCGCCGACGGTGGCCGTCTCGGGGATGGTCCTCGCCGACGGCTCCCAGGGGGGGACCGACGGCTGCATGAACGGCGGCGGGGGCTCGGGCGGCGGGATCCTGCTCCTCGGCGACAGCGTCAGCGTCACCGGCGTCCTGAGCGCGGCGGGGGGCGACGACGGCACCGGGTTCTGCGAGCAGGCGGGCGGCGGCGGCGGCGGGCGCGTGAAGGTCGAGGCGGCCAGCTTCGACCTCGGCACCGCCACCGTCGACGTCAGCGGCGGCTCCGGCTACGCCGCTGGGGTGGCGGGCACGTTCTACCACGACGAGACGACCCCACCGACCTCGACCGTCACGGGGCCGGTCGCGGGTCAGACCTACCGCCTGGCGCCCGTGGTCCAGGGCGCGACCAGCGACGACACCAGCGTGGACGTCGTCGCGGTCCGGATCGCGCGCGACGCCGACGGCGCCTCGTGGGACGGCGCCGCCTGGGTGACGGCCGCGACCTGGCTCGCCGCCGAGGGGCGGACCGCCTGGCGGCTGATCGGCGTCCCGGTCGCCAGCGACTACACGGAAGGGACCTACAGCGTCACGAGCCGCGCCACCGACAGCGCCGGCAACGTCGAGGGGGCGCCGCCCACCGCGCACTTCACCT
>PHBI01000153.1 GCA_002841945.1 Deltaproteobacteria bacterium HGW-Deltaproteobacteria-14 | reverse complement strand
GCTGCGCGGACATCGACGAGTGCGCGACGAACAACGGCGGGTGCGACGTGAACGCGACCTGCACCAACAGCGACGGCGCGTTCAGCTGCGCGTGCAACGCGGGCTACTCGGGCGACGGCGCGAGCTGCGTGGACATCGACGAGTGCGCGACCGACAACGGCGGCTGCGCCGCCAACGCGAGCTGCACCAACACCGACGGCGCTCGCACCTGCGCGTGCGCCGCGGGCTACGCGGGCGACGGCCTGACCTGCGCCGACGTCGACGAGTGCGCGGCGGCCGACGAGTCGCCGTGCGGCGCGAACACCGTGTGCACCAACACCGCCGGCGCGTACAGCTGCGCCTGCGCGGACGGCTACGAGGACGACGGCGCGGCCTGCGTCCTCGACACCTGCCCGGGCGTCGCCAACCCCGACCAGGCCGACCTCGACGAGGACGGCCAGGGCGACGTGTGTGACGACGACGACGACGGCGACGGGCTGCCCGACGCCGTCGAGGACACCAACGGCGACGGCGTCGTGGACGCCGGCGAGACCGATCCCCGCGACGACGACAGCGACGGCGACACCCTCCTCGACGGTGACGAGGACGCGAACCACGACGGCGTCCTCGACGCCGGCGAGACCGACCCGCGGGTCGCCGACACCGACGGCGACACGGTCGACGACGGCCTCGACGCCGCCCCGCGCGACCCCTACGTGTGCGGCGACGCGGCCGCGGACGGCTGCGACGACTGTGGCTCGGGCAGCTACGACCCGGACAACGCCTGCGACGACGGCGACGCATGCACCGTCGACAGCTGCGGCGGGGTCGGCGTCGGGTGTCGCCACGAGCGCATCGACGACGGCTCGGTCGTCGGCTGCGCCTGCGCGGACGCCGACGGCGACTCGGTGTGCGACGTCGACGACGTCTGCCCGGGCGAGGACGACACCGTCGACGTCGACGGCGACGGGGTCCCCGCCTGCCTCGACTGCGCCGACGACGTCGCGACCGTCTTCCCCGGCGCGGTCGAGGTCTGCAACGGCGTCGACGACGACTGCGACGGGACGATCGACTCCGCCGACTGCCCCGACGCGGCGCTGGCGCTGTCCGGCGGCGGCGGCTGCAGCGGCGGCGCGCCCGCGAGCGGCGCGGCGGGGCTCCTCCTCGCCGGGCTGGCCCTGCTGACCATCCGTCGCCGCCGATCGGAGGCGCTCGCTACGGGGCGCTCCCACTCCCGAAGGTCGCGGTGAGGGCGGCGGAGGCGACCCACGCCGTCGCCTCGTCGTGCACGCCGACGCCGACGCCGACGCTCACGACGCGGTCTGGCGCGACGTGGAACAGCGCCCCGGCCATCATGTCGAGGCCGAGGGACTCACCGACCGCCATCGACAGCACCGCGTCCACCCCGGCGTGGACCAGCTCGCTCAGCTCCACGGACGCCCCGACCGCCGCCTGAAACGCCGTCGCCGTCGCCGCCTCCGCGCCTGCGCACCCGGTCACCCCGAGGTTGGCCTCGATCGCGGTCGCCCCGGCGGCCCAGGTCGCCGCCAGGACCCCGACGAGCCCGTGCCCGGCCGCCGGCCCGTCGGCGCTCAACGGCGGCGCCCACGCGACCTTCACCGCCACCCCGGGAGCCGGGCCGTCGGGTTCGCGCAGGCGCCACTTCGCGTCGATGAGCGGCGCGCCCATCGCCGACCCCCAGCCGCCGTCCGCCCCGGGCGCCGCAGCGAAGCTCAGCTCCGTCCCGACGTCGAGCGCGTCGGCCAGGCCGACGTGGAGCACGACCGAGACCCCGATCCCGTCGACGCGCGCGCCCTGCGCGTCGAGCGCCGTCGCGAGCTCCACCTCGGCGGTTCCGGCGCCCACCGTCCCGGCGTCTTCCGTCCCGAAGGGGTGCGTCGCCAGCGCCTGAGCGCCGAGACCCGACACCCAACACCAGGCGGTCACCCCCACCACCCGCAAGCTCCGAAGCATCCCACACCCCGCATCTGCTCACTGTTGATAAGTATTATCAACAGTGACTACTACGGAGCGTGTCGCGGCGACATTGACCAGGATCAATGTTCGTCATTTCGCCGCGAGGTCCCGGATCAGCTCAGATCGCGCCCCGTGCGCTGCAGCACCGCGCGCTGGTAGAGCAGCCCGTAGTCATGCGCCGCGTCCTCCCAGCTGAAGCGCTGGGCCATACCGCGCTGCACGATCCGGGCGAACGCCTCGGGGGTGTCGTGCCAGGTGCGGACGGCCCACGCGACCGTGTTGAACAGCGCGGGGGCGTCCAGGGTCCAGGTCTTGAAGCCCGTCCCGGTGTCCGCGTCGGCGTCGTAGTTCTCGACCGTGTCGTCGAGCCCCCCGACGGCGTGCACGATGGGCGGCGTCCCATAGACCAGGCTGTAGAGCTGGTTGAGGCCGCAGGGCTCGAACCGCGACGGCATCAGGAACAGGTCGGCTCCCGCCTCGATGCGGTGCGCGAGGGCGTTATCGTACCCGATCCGGCACGCGAAGCGCTCCGGGTGGCGCGCGGCGACCTTCGGGAGGTAGTCGTGCGCCCACGCCTCGCCGGTGCCCAGCACGACGAGCTGCAGGTCCAGCTCGAGGAGCCGCGGCAGCGCCGCCGCCACCACGTCGATGCCCTTCTGGTGCACCAGCCGCGACACCATCCCCACGATCGGTACGTCGCGCTGCGGGAGCCCCATCGTGGCCTGCAACGCTCGTTTACAAGCGAACTTCCCGGCCATCTCGCCCGCGCCATACTGCGCTGCAATATAGGGGTCGGCGGCTGGGTTCCACTCCCGATAGTCGATGCCGTTGAGGACGCCGCTCAGATCCGCCGCGCGGTCGCGCAGCACCCCGTCGAGCCCGTGCCCGAAGGCCGGCGTCTGGATCTCGTGCGCGTACCCGTGGCTGACGGCGTTGATCAGCGTCGCGTGGTACAGCCCGCCCTTGAGCAGGTTGACCTGGCCGTTGAACTCGAGCCCCGACGGGGTGAAGTGCTCCCATCCCACGCCGAGCACCTCCATGAGCCCCGGCGCGAACGTCCCCTGGTAGTCCATGTTGTGGATCGTCAAGAGCGTCGCGGCGCTCCCGACCGCCTCGTCGCCGTAGACCGTGTTCAAGAGCACCGGGATCGCCGCGGTGTGCCAGTCGTTGACGTGGAACACGTCCGGCCGCCAGTCGAGCGCCCGGGTCAGCTCGATCGCCGCGCGCGACAGGAACACGAAGCGCTCGCCGTTGTCCGCGTAGCCGTGCCCGTCGACCGGGTCGGTGTAGAGGCTCGCCCGGCCGAAGTACCGCTCGTGGTCGATGAAGTAGACCGGGACGTCGGTCCGGGGCAGCCGCCCCTCGAGCACCCCGGCCCACTGCGTGCCGAGGCGGCCCATCGGGACGCCCAGCGGCTGCGGCAGCGCGACCAGGTCGTCGCGGCTCACGCCGTAGTAGCGCGGCATCACCACCCGGACGTCGTGCCCCTGCTCGGTCAGAAAGCGCGGTAGCACCCCGGTGACGTCGGCGAGCCCCCCCGTCTTGGCGAACGGCACGGCCTCGGCGGCGACCATCAGCACTCGCATACGCGCTCCTTCGACCCCCGAACGGGGCAGGTCGGAGGTTCACGCCCAGACCCGGCGTGGTCAAGCGGAAATCCCGTCACTTCCGCGTCGCCCGCGTCGGGTCCCGCTTGCGTCATTTCGCGTTGTTCTCGTAGGCTGCGGCGAGCAGATGTGGCGTCTCGGGCTGGATGATGCTGCGCTGCACAATCCCCGTCATCCCGGAGCCGCTCATGCGCCGCACACGCGCGTCCTCGACCGTCCTCGGTCTCGTCTGGTCCCTCGGGCTCGCCCTCGGGGCGTGTGGCGGCTCAGACGCCGGGAACACGACCGGCGACGGGGACACCGCCGGGACGGTCGGGAACCTCGCGCCGGTGGTCGCGATCAAGGTCCCGGCCGACGGCGCCGTCGTGGCCGCCGGCGAGACGCTGACCTTCACCGGCACGGTCAGCGACGACAACGACCCCGCCGACGCCCTCACCGTCTTGTGGACGAGCGACCGCGTCGCCAACCCGCTCGGTCAGGCCCCGGCGAACAGCCTCGGCGGCACCACCATCGAGGTGAGCGACCTCGTCGCCGGCCAGCACGTCATCACCCTCGGCGCGACCGACAAGGACGGCAAGACCGGCACCGCGGTCATCACCATCACGGTCAACAGCGCGCCCTCCGCCCCGGAGGTGACGATCGCGCCGCCGACCCCGGTGACCGGTGACGATCTGAAGGTGACCATCTCCCGCGCATCGCAGGACCCCAATCGCGCCGCGAGCGACCTCACCTACACCTATCGGTGGTTCAAGGACGGCGCGTTCGCCAACGTGACCGCCGACATGGTCCCGGCCGCGCTGACCCACAAGGGCGAGGTGTGGGAGGTGCGGGTCGTCGCCAACGACGGGATCGCCGACGGCGCCGAGGGGGTCAGCGCGGTCACGGTGGCCAACAGCGCCCCGAGCTGCGCGGGCGTCGCGATCTTCCCCACGGCGGCGAACACCACCAAGGACATCCAGTGCAGCTGCACCGGCTTCAGCGACGCCGACGGGGACCCCGAGCAGTCGCGCTGCACCTTCCTCGACGGCGCGACCCAGCTCGCCGGGGACGGCTCGTGTACGCTGCCGGCCTCGGCCACGGCCAAGGGGATGCAGGTCCACTGCGCGCTCGTGCCGAGCGACGGTGAGGACGACGGGACGGCCGTGTCGTCGAGCGAGGTGCCGGTCCTGAACGCGCCGCCCGCCGCGCCGGTCGTCGCCCTGACCCCGGCGACCGCCGACGCGACCACGACGGTCGCGTGCAGCCTGGTCTCGCCGGCGACCGACCCCGACGGCGACAGCGTCACCTACGCGGTCGCGTGGCTCGTCGACGGCGTCGAGAACAGCGGCGTCACCGCCTCGAGCCTGCGCGCGGGCTCGCTCACCGACGGCGCCGGGCAGTCGGCGCGGCGCGGGTCGCGGCTGGCGTGTCGGCTGCGCGCCAGCGACGGCGAGGCGACCTCGGCGCCGGCGACGAGCCCCGAGGTGGTGCTCGCGAACGCCCCGCCGGCGCTCGACAACGTCATCGTCACGGCGGTCAACGGCGCGCACCTCGACGAGAACGCGGTGCTGCGGTGCGAGGTCGGCGACGCGTCCGACCCGGACGGCGACGCGCTGACGACGAGCTTCGTCTGGTACGTCGGCGGCGTCGAGGTGGCCGGGGTCACCGGGCAGAACCTGACCGGCGCCAGCTTCGCCAAGGGCGACAGCGTCAGCTGCGCGGCCCGCGCCGAGGACGGCCAGGGCGGCGTGAGCGCGCTCGAGACGGCGAAGTCCCCGGTGACCATCGGCAACGCGCTCCCGAGCCTGCTCGGCGCCTCCCTCGACAAGACCACCCCGAGCGCCTTCGAGCAGGTGACGTGCATCCCCGAGGGCTGGCAGGACCCCGACGGCGACCCCCTCGAGGTGGTTTACGCCTGGTTCGAGGTCGACGGCAGCGCGCTGACGCAGATCCCCGGGCAGACCTCGTCCAAGATCACCCCCGACACGCTGTCGCCCGGCGACCAGCTGCTGTGCCAGGTCACCCCCAAGAACGGGCTCGACCTCGGGACCTCGGTCCAGAGCGCGCCGGCGACCATCTCGCCGCCGTCGCCGACGGCGCCGGTCGTCACCGTCGCCGCGCCCGACGGCGCGTCCGGCGCGGTCCGCTGCGACTTCATCGAGCCGGCCAAGCACTTCGCCGGGGCCATCACCTACACGTTCTACTGGCGCCTCAACGGCGGGGCCGAGTCCGTCGGCAACGCCACCATCACGGCGCTGCACGACTGCGACCTCGCCGCCTGCCGCGCGGTGGCGACCGACGGGACGACCACCCTGTCGAGCGCGCCGGCCCAGCTGCTGTTGCCGGTCGGCGACGACTGCGACACCGGCGACGACTGCCGCACGCCGACCTGCAAGGCCGGCGGCGGGTGCGACTTCGTCCTCGCGAGCGACATCGCGTGTGACGACGGCAACGGCTGCACCACCGGCGACCACTGCGAGCTCGGCTTCTGCATTGCGGGAGGTTTCGCGGAAGACGGCGTGCAATGCCAGGACGGGGCGTATTGCACTGCAAACGACACGTGCGACGGCGTCGGGGGCTGCCACGGCGGCGGCGACCCGTGCCAGGCGGCGGCCGGCGGGTGCCTCGTCGGCTCGTGCGATGAGCTCGGCGACACCTGCATCGTGGACAAGAAGCCGCAGGGCACCGCGTGCAGCGACAACGACGGCTGCACCAGCGGCGACAGCTGCAGCCCCAACGGGGTGTGTCTGCCCGGGACGGCGGTGACGTGTACCGGCGCCGCGGACGAGTGCAACGAGGCGGCGTGTGTGAGCCTCGGGGCGACGAGCCACAGCTGCACGACCCTGCCGAAGCCGGCGGGGGCGCCGTGTACGAGCGACGACTTCTGCACCGTCGCGACGGTCTGTGACGGGTCGGGGAGCTGCGGCGGCGGCGAGGAGCGCGACTGCGACGCGGAGGTCGGCGACGCCTGCAACGCCGCCGACTGCGACCCGACGCTGCAGCGCTGCGTGAAGATCGCCGCGACGCCGGGTAGCCCGTGCGACGACGGCAACGCCTGCACCATCGTCGACCAGTGCCAGAACGGCTTCTGCGAGGGGACGGGCAACGCCTGCGTCGAGGAGCAGATCAGCCTCGCCGTGGCCGACCAGCGGCCGACCATCGTGTCGCTGGGCTACGGGCGCTACGCGACGCAGTGGTGGTCGACGTCGGTAGCGCCGACCTACCTGCGCTACAGCGACGCCTACGGCTCGCGCGAGAACGAGGAGTTCTCGACGCCCGCGACCAGCCGCGTGGGGGTCTGGGACACGCGGATGGCGGCGCGGTCGACGGGGACCGTCGCGGTGCCGTTCTTCGACGGCGCTTCCTCGGCCAGCGCGGGCGCGGTCTGCAGCGGCCCCGGCGCCTGGTTCTCGCTCGCGGCGCGAATCGGCGGCGTGGCGCACGACCTCTCCGGCGCACGGGTGGCCAACACGACCATGTTCACGTCGAACTTCTCCGGGTGGCGGAGCTGCTTTGCGGCGTCCTTCACCATCAACGCCGCGCGTATTCAGACGCTGGCGCTCCTCGACGGCAGCTTCGCCTTCGTCGTGGCCGAGACCCAGACGAGCAACGCCCAGCAGCAGACGCCGGACATCCCGCCCGAGGTGATCTGGTTCTACCCCCCGACGGGCCTCATGACGACCGGCTCCCGGGTGCAGCTCGTCGCCGCCGAGGACACCGCCGCGGGGCTCATCTGGGACGCCAAGCCGAGCAACGACGGCACCGGCACGTTCCTCGTCGCCTGGGCGGACGACGCCAAGACGTCCATTCAGGTGCGCCGCTACACGTCGACCGGGCAGGCGGCCGCCGGGAGCTCGAACCCCTGGACGGCCCATACCGCGTCCGGCGGGACCATCGAGGCGGTGCGCGTGCTCGGCTTCAGCGACTCGAAGTTCCTCGTCGTCTTCGACGTGACGAACGCCGACGGCAGCGGGCGCGGGGTCTACGGGGCCCGCTTCGACGCCGACGGCAACCCGCTCGGCAGCGCCTTCCGGGTCAACACCCAGACCTCGGGGGACCAGCGCGTCGGCGAGATCGGGCGCTTCTCGAACAACGACTTCGTGATCGCCTTTGACGACGCCAACGGCGACGCCAACGGCTGGGGGGTGAAGGCGCGGCTCTACACCGCCACCGGCGCGCCCAAGGGCGGCGTGATGGACGTCAACACCGTCACCGCCGGCTCGCAGTACCTGCCGACGGTCGAGGTGCTCGACACCGACGAGTGGGTCGTGGGCTTCGTCGATGGCGCCAAGCGCGTCTGGACGCGGCGCTACCTGCCGGACGGGGGGCCGGCCATGGGGCGCATCGAGTGGCAGCTCAACGCGACCACCGACGGCGGCCAGAAGAGCGTGGTGGCGGCGCGCGCGGGCAACGGGGCGGTGATGGCGGCCTACGAGTCGCCGGTCTACGGCAAGGACCAGGGCGAGATCCTGGTGCGGATGATCAACGCGGCCGGGCCGAGCGTCGGCGCCGAGCAGCAGGCCAACCAGACCGAGGCCGGCCCGCAGCTGAAGCCGGCGATCGCTGGCGGCGCCGGGCACTTCGTGGTGGCGTGGCAGTCGGGCGAGCAGGACGGCTCGGCCGAGGGCGTGTTCGCGCGCTTCTTCGACACCGCCGGGGCGCCGGTGGGCGACGAGCTACAGGTCAACGTGACGACCCAGGGCTTCCAGCGCAACCCGTCGGTGGCGCTCGGGGCGAACGACAACGCCGTCGTCGCCTGGGGCGGCGCGGTCAGCGGGGCGTCGATCGCCGACGTCTTCCTGCGGGTGGTGGCGGCCGATGGCACCCCCGTCAGCGGCGAGGTGCGGGTCAACACCTTCACCGACGGCATCCAGGACAAGCCCGCGGTGGCGGTCGGGCCCAACGGGCAGATCGTCGTGGCCTGGCAGTCGAGCGGCGAGGACGGCTCGGGCTACGGCGTGTACGTGCGGAAGTTCGACGCCCAGGGCAACGCGCTCACGGATCCGGTCCAGGTCAACACCTGGGTGGATCTGGACCAGAAGACGCCGGACGTCGCGGTCGACGCGACCGGGACGCGCATGACGGTGTGCTGGGAGTCGCTGGGCCAGGACCTCGAGAACTCCCTCGGCGTGTACTGCCAGGTCATGTCCTTCGACACGCTGGCGAAGGTCGCGAGCGAGGTGCGGATCAACGCCGTCACGGGCGGCGAGCAGCGCAACCCCTACGTCGCCTACCTCGCGAGCGGCGAGATCGTGGTCGGCTGGGACTCGGAGAACGTCGACTCCGACCGCTTCGCGGTGCAGTACCGGCGGCTGTCGAGCCTCGGCATCGCGACCGGCGCGCGGGTCATGGCGAACCGGACGTGGGCCGGCAGCCAGGAGCACCCTGCGCTGGTGCCGCTGTCCGGCACGGGGCTGCTGGTGCTGTGGGAGGCCACCGACCAGGACGGCAGCGACAAGGGCCTCTACTTCCGCGTGATGTCGAGCTTGTGAGCTCGGCGCCCCGCTACAGCGGGGCGCTCATGCGGTAGAGCTCGAACAGGACGCGGGCGCCGGCGTCGACGAGGACGCCGGCGAGCGGCGCGTTCCCCTCGACCGAGACGAACAGCGTTTCGCCGCGATCCGGGAGGGCGTGGGGTTGGAGCGCCTCGAGCAGCGGGCGCGCGAGGTCGGGGCGGGTGGCGCAGAACGGGTAGGCGCCGGGGTAGTCCGGATCGAAGGTCGCGAAGGCGGCCACGACGCCGCCCTCGCGCACCCCGGCGGCGACGTAGCCGGGGCGGGTGCGCTGGGCGGTGACGCGCTCGACCGGGATCGCGAAGCGGGCGGCGATCGCCGCGTCATCGGCCGGGGACGGGGCGAAGGCCCCGATCGGGCCGGCGGGGCGCGGCAGCTCCTCGACCTTGGCCCAGGGGAGCTGGACCGAGGTGCTCTCGAGCTCGACGGTCATCCCGGCGCGTTGGTAGAGGCGGATCGCGACGGCGTTGTTGCGCTTGACGTTGAGATACCACCGCGAGCACCCGGCGTCGGCGACGTGCTCGCGCACCGCGCCCACCAGCGCGCGGCCTACGCCGCGGCGGCGCGCGGCGGGATCGGCCACCACGTGCACCACGTGCGCGGTCAGACCGTAGAGGCGCCAGGACGCGTAACCGACCGTGCGTCCGTCCGCCTCGGCGACCACCACGCGGGGCAGGAGCCGGGTGGCGAACTGCTCGGCCGTGAACACCGGGTCGGGGACACCGAGCTCCGGAAAGAGGCGGGCGCAGTCCGCGTAGTCGGCGAGGGTGGCGAGGCGGGTCGTCAACATGGCGACGCATGATGCCCAGCCCAGCCCTGCGCGTCGAGCACCTTCCGGAGCCGGGGCTCAGGTCACAGCCCCCACTCGCGGGCGAGGGCGCGGACGACGCTGGCGACCCGGCCCGAGCCCACGCGGACGTAGGGGATCCCCCCGGCGCGCGCGCGCTGGCCGATGTCCTTGTCGACGTCGTGTCCGATGAAGCGGTGCGCCGCCAGGATGAGCTCGTAGGACCCGCTCTCGACGGCCTGCGCCGCGGCCTGGCGCCGTCGGGTGTCCACCAGCGACATCGTCACCGCGATGCCGAGGCTCTCCTCGAGCTTCCGCTCGAGGTCGGGATCCGCCCGGTTCGACAAGAGCAGCGCCCGCTGGCCGCTCACCTTGTCGCGCACCTGCGCCGTGAGGCTGACGTCGTCGTCGTCGTCGTCGTCGTCGTCGTCGTCGAGGTCCGAGTCGTCGAGCGGCACCTCGACGAGGCGGTCGTTCGCGAGCATGTCCTGGAGCGAGCCGAGCCGGCGCCGGAGGCGGCGCTCGTCGACGGTCAGATCGTCGTCGCTGAGCCCGAGCACGACGTCCTTGAGGTGGCCGATGTGGGCGGCGATCTTCGGGTTCGGGAGCTCGTCGCCGAGGGCGAAGGCCTCCGACAGCCAGGCCGCGACGACCGCCGGCGCCACCCCCGCCTTGGGCATGCCGCGCAGGAGCTTCGCGCGCCGCTTGCGCATCTGCCGCGCCTTCGGGTCCTGCCCGGCCTCACGCGCCCAGTTCCCGTGTGGGCGATAGCTCGGATCGAGCAGCGCGCGCAGGCTCGCTACCCCCGCGCGGTCGGCGTGCCGGCGCAGCGCCCCGATGGCGTCGGCCCAGGTCTCGCCTGCCTCCTCGGGCAGGTGCGGACGCAGCCAGCGGAGCTTGCGCGCCTGCTCCTGCAGCGTCGCCTCGCTCGCGTGCTTCGGGTCGATGGCCCCCGCCACCTCGGTCAGCAGCGCGACCGGGTCGGGCGGCGGCGGCGCGCACTCCCGGTCGTCCGACCAGCCAGCGGCGTTCGCGCCCGCCCGCGCCCGCTCGTCGGCCAGCGCCGCCTCCACGAGGGCGACCGCGTCGGCCCAGCGCGCCGGGGGGGCTCCCCGCAGCGTCAGCTCCTTGGCGACGTCCGCCGGCGTGGCGCGCAGCTGCAGCGCTCGCACCGATCCCGGCCACCAGCGCTTGCCGAGCTCGGTCAGATCCCGCGCGACGTCCCCGACCGCGCGCTCGATGATGGGGTCGCCGGGGTGCTCGTCGGTGAACGCCCGGGCCCGGCAGATGGCGGCCAGCATCTCGAGCCGCAGGGTATCCGGCGCCAGCCGCGCCAGCCGGGGCAGGTCGCGACCCAGCTCGCGCTGCAGCGAGGCCAGATGCGCCAGACTCGACGGGCGCTTGGGATCCGGCGGCGTCGGGCGCGGGATCGGCCGCGACGGCGGCAGGTGGGGCACGCTGGCCGCCACGACCCGCGCCACGTCGGGCTTGTCCGGCGGGTCGCTGGCCATCGCGTCGCCGTCGTCGTCGACGGCGGCGGCGGTCGGCTCCTCCCCGCCGCGCTCGGGCGCAGCCGCGGCCGGGCTCGCCTCCGCGTCGCGCTCCTCGTGGCCGTCGCTGCTCGGCGGCGGCACCTCGGCGGTCTCTCCGCGGGGCTCGGCCTCGGCCGCCACCTCTTCGGACGGGGGCAGCGACGCGAGCCACAGCTCGCGCGCCAGCGCCGACGGGAGCATCTGGGCGAGCGCGTCCTCGACCGCCTCGGCCGCGGTCAGCCCGCGCCCGAGCCACCGCTCTTCGCCGCGCGAGACCAGGCACTCCGTCCAGCCGGCGTGCCGCAGCGCGACCCGATAGCCGTGAGCCTCGAGGCCGGCCCGCCTGGCACCCGCGTCGGTGTCGGCGTCCCGCTCCCTGGTCGCGTCCATCGTGTCGTTCCGCGTGTCGTTCACGGCGCCCCCGGTCCATGAATCTACACTCATACGAACCAGGGTAGCCAGGGCCAGGGGTCCCGCCGCCGCGCGCCGCTCCGGGCGGTGCAGCGTCGTGGCCGTTGCCCAACCGGTGTCGCGATGCTAGCTTCCCGCCCGCCTGGCTCGCTTCGCGTCGGCCAGGCGGGCCAGGCGGGCTGTGAAACAGCGACGTATCGGTCGGGCCACCGCGGCCTCCGCGGGCCCCTCCGGCCGACCTCGTCGACCTTCGGGGCTAGCTTCGATCTCCGTGGCCCGACCTGCCGCCTGAGACTAGACCGCGGAAAACATTCGCTGCGCTGCAGTGAGGAGCTGTCCGGATGACCGACCCCGTGAAGGACCTGGTGCCTGGCCAGGATGACGCAGCCGCGAACCGCTACCCGGCGGGTATCCCGTTCATCGTCGGGAACGAGGCCGCCGAGCGCTTCAGCTTCTACGGGATGCGAGCCATCCTGTACGTCTACCTCGTCGGCCTCTTCACCAAGTTCCTCCCCGAGGCCCAGGTCGATCCCGCCGCCGTCGACGCCGCCAAGGCGCATGCGACCGAGATCGTTCATATGTTCATCGCGGGGGTCTACCTCTTCCCGCTGATCGGGGCGGTGGTCTCCGACCGCCTGCTCGGCAAGTACAAGGTCATCTTCTGGGTCTCCATCATCTACTTCGTCGGCAACGCCATCATGGCCGGCGCCGGGCAGATGGGGGCGATGGGCGACTTCGAGGGCGCTGAGATAGCCGTCTTCGCCGGTCTCGGCTTCATCGCCCTGGGCTCGGGCGGGATCAAGCCCTGCGTCTCGGCCAACGTCGGTGACCAGTTCACGGCGAAGAACGGTCACCTCGTCACGCGGATCTTCCAGCTCTTCTACTTCATCATCAACTTCGGCTCGTTCATCGCGACGATCATCATCCCCTGGGTCTACGCCCTCGCCGGCCCGGCCATCGCCTTCGGCATCCCCGGCGTCCTGATGGCGCTGGCGACCTTCGTCTTCTGGCTCGGCCGCAAGCGCTTCGTCCACGTGCCCCCGAGCCCGGGCGGCAAGCTCGGCCTGCTCGACGCGGTCGCGACCCTCTTCCTGCTCGCCCCCATCTTCGGCCTGCTCATCGGCTTCTTCGGGATGCGCCACAGCTTCGAGGCCGCCAAGGACGCGAGCTTTATCGGTCACTTCGGCGTGCTGATCCTCATCGTCGGCGCCGTGTTCGCCCTCGGCATCTTCCTCTCCGTGACGCGCCAGAAGGCCAAGCCCCAGGCCGGCTTCCTGACCGTGCTCGCCTGGTCGTTCCTCAACCGCAGCGTGCGCAAGCCCGGCCAGGGCTTCTTCGACCCGGCCCGGGAGAAGTTCGGCGAGGAGGCCGGCGACGGCCCGCCGTCGGTGCTGCGCGTCGTCCTCGTCTTCTCCGCGGTCATGTTCTTCTGGGCGCTGTTCGACCAGCACGCCTCGACCTGGATCGAGCAGGCGAGCCAGATGGACCTCCACATGGTCGTCCCGGCGACCTTCGGCTGGGCGGTCCTCGGCGCGGTCGCCGTCCTGACCATCTACGGCGGGACCTGGGTCATGCTCCACGTCTCGAACGTGCGCATCCCGCGCGCCATCACGCTCGGCATCATGGGCGTGCTGGGCGCGGCGCTCGTGATCACCGGCGTGATCGACCTCATCACCGGCGAGCAGCTCCGCTTCGAGATCGGCGCGGCGCAGATGGCCGCGCTGAACCCGCTGATGGTCATGATCATCATCCCGCTGCTCAACGTCGCCGTGTGGGGGCCGCTGCGTCGCCGCGGGCGCGACCTCAAGCCGCTCCTCAAGATGGCCATCGGCATGTTCATGGCCGCCGTCGCCTTCGGCATCGCGGCGCTGCTCCAGCAGGTCATCGAGGCCAAGGGCCCGGGCGAGGTCCACGCGCTGTGGCAGTTCTTCCAGTACCTCATCATGACGACCGCCGAGGTCCTCGTCAGCGTCACCGGCCTCGAGTTCGCCTACACCCAGGCCCCGCGGGCGATGAAGTCTACGCTGATGGGCTTCTGGCTCTTCTTCGTGGCCGCCGGCAACATGATCGTCGTCGCCATGGCCCCGCTCCAGGCGGACCTCGACCTGTCGGACTTCTTCCTGGTCTTCGCCGGCTTGATGGTCGCCGCGGCGGTGGTCTTCTCGTTCCTCGCGAGCATGTACAAGGGCAAGACCTACCTCCAGGCGTGAGCTGACGCACGGGGGGGGGCGCCGCAGCGCCGTGGTCACCGTGAGGTGCCGCGGCGCCGCGCGTGCCGTCGCTGACCCTGTGCCAGCGCCGCTGATCGGTCGATTGCTGCGCGCGCAGCATCGCGGTCTATACCGAGTTGTATAGGTGCCGCCAGCCGGCCCCGCCAGGGACGCGCCCTTGAGTTGATTGCGTCGCGCTGACCCGCACATTTCCTTTGCAAGCGCGATCGGAGGGACTAATCAAAGCCCCGTGAGCGGGTGACGACGCCCGTCAAAACAGCGAGGAATCCCCCATGAAGCTCGACCCGGCCTGGAAGACCCGAGAGATGTCCCCGGTTGACGCGGTCGCGTTGATCCAGAGCGGTCATCGCGTGTTCATCCACGGCGCGTGCGCGACGCCGACCCCCCTCATCGAGGCGATGTCGGCGCGGACCGATCTCGAGCAGGTGAGCCTCTATCACCTCCACACCCAGGGACCCCACCCCTTCGCCGAGCCCGAGCACGAGGGGCGGTTCCTCTCGAACTCGCTGTTCACCGGCAAGCCCATGCGCCAGGCGATCCGCGAGGGCCGCGCGGACTTCATCCCGGTCTTCCTGTCCGACGTCCCGGGGCTGTTCACCTCGGGGCGGATCCCGCTCGACGTGGCGCTCATCCAGCTCTCCCCCCCAGACGAGCACGGCCACTGCACCCTCGGGCCGTCGGTCGACACCGCGCTCGCCGCCGTGCGCACCGCCCGCATCGTCATCGCCGAGATCAACGAGCAGATGCCGCGCACGGCCGGGCACTCGGTGGTGCCGCTGAGCTGCGTCCACGCCTTCATCCGGACCAATCGGCCGCTCATCGAGCACCCGTCCGGGGGCGAGGGCGAGGTCGAGTCGCGCATCGGGGAGATCATCGCCGGGCTCGTCCCCGACGGAGCGACGCTTCAGATGGGCATCGGCAACATCCCGGACGCGGTCCTGCGCCGCCTCCAGGACAAGCACGACCTCGGCGTCCACACCGAGATGTTCTCCGACAGCCTCATCGAGCTCATCGAGAACGGCGTGGTCACCAACCGCCTCAAGGCCGTCCACCCGCACCGGACGGTGACGAGCTTCGTGGCTGGCAGCAAGCGGGTCTTCGACTTCGTGCACAACAACGCGATGGTCGAGTTCCACCCCTGCGACCGGACCAACGACACGGCGCTCATTCGCAAGAACCCGAAGGTCGTGGCCATCAACTCGGCCATCGAGATCGACCTCACCGGGCAGGTGTGCGCCGACTCGATCGGCTACCACATCTTCAGCGGCATCGGCGGGCAGATGGACTTCATCCGCGGCGCCGCGCTGTCCCAAGGGGGCCTCCCGATCATCGCCATCCCGTCGACGGCGAAGGGCGGGACCCTGTCGCGGCTGGTCCCGCGCCTCAAGGACGGCGCCGGCGTGGTCACGACCCGCGGGCACGTCCACTGGGTCGTGACCGAGTTCGGGGCCGTCGACCTCCACGGGCTCACCCTGCGCCAGCGGGCCGAGGCGCTCATCTCGATCGCGCACCCGGACTTCAAGGCCGAGCTGCGCCACGAGGTCAACGAGATGCGGCACTTCACTCTTTAAATGCGCTCGCTCCGGGGCGCCTTCATGGAACGCCTCGCGCATCCCACCGCGACGAAGCTCGCAAGCTCGCTCCGCCGCGGC
>PHBI01000152.1:15807-18071 GCA_002841945.1 Deltaproteobacteria bacterium HGW-Deltaproteobacteria-14 | reverse complement strand
CCGCCTGGTCGCGCTCCTCGCCGGTTCGGGCGATGCCTCGCCCGCAGGGCTGATGTTCCTCGGGCTCGGCCTGATCGGCCTGCGCGACCGGATCGAGCGCGGGTTCCGCGGCGATGCTTGAGTTCATCGCGGGTCTGGTCGTGGGCGGCAGCCTTGGCGTCTTCGTGGTCGCCCTCTGCGTCGTCGCCTCGCGCGGAGAGCGGGACGATGGCTGATCTCCTGATCTGGCTGGTCGCTTCTCTGGGTGCGGTCGGGGGCGTGGTCCTCGGGCGGGTCTGGGGCCGAATGACAGGAAAGCGCGATGGCAAACGGGAGGCGGAACGCGATGCCATGGAAGACAAGAGCCAGCGCGTGGAGCAAGGGCGCGACGCGGTTCGCGATGGCCGCGGCGCTGGCGGCGTTCGAGCTCGGCGCTGGCGCCGTTCGGGTCGCCAACCGCACCCGGGCCCGGGCCGACGCCCTGGCCGCCGTCCTCGCGGCGTCGGGGCTGGCGGTCGAGGTGGTGTCGGATTTCGCATCTGCAGCATCCGGTGCCACCTTGCTGTTACAGGCGTCGAGCCTCGGGATGGGCGTCGTACCTGGCGATGCAGCATGGTCTGAGGCCGTCGCGACCGTCACCCCGGTCGTCGCGGCGCTGGCCCCCGACGGGCTGGTCTTCGACCTGGTCTACCGACCCGAGCGGACGGTCTGGCGCGCCGCCGCCGAGGACACGGGACGCCGCGCGGTGGGCGGCCTCGCGATGTTGGTGCATCAAGCCGCGGACGCCTTCACCCTGTGGACCGGGCACGCCCCGCCCCGCGCCGCGCTCTTCGCCGCGGCCCGCGCCGCCCTACGCAGCCCGCCCTAGCTCCGATGCCGGTCACTTAGGCGCAAGTGACTATATTGAAAGGACATTTAGGGCCATCCGCGGTCCTCCTCTCCGCGCTCTCCGCGTCCTTCGCGGTGAAAAAGCTGTTTCCATACAGCATGTTGACGCTATCTGATCGGCATTGGCCCTAGCTCCACCAGAAGAGCGCGCTAGCCGGCGGTGACCCCTACGCCGCGAAGGGCGAGGGGCAGGGCGGCGGCCTTGGCCTCGGTCTCGGCCCACTCGCGGTCGGGGTCGCTGTCGGCCACGATCCCGCCCCCCGTCTGGTAGAAGAGGCGCCCGTCGGCCGCGACGCAGGTCCGGATGAGGATGTTGAAGCACGCCTCGCCGTCCCCGGTCACGACCCCCAGGCTGCCGGTGTAGAAGCCGCGCCGCAGCCCCTCGACCGCCTCGATCGCGCTCATCGCCGCGATCTTTGGCGCGCCGGTGATGCTGCCTCCCGGAAAGAGCGCGCTCACCAGGTCGGCCAGGTCGCGCTCCGGGGCGACGGTCGCGCGCACGTCGGACACGAGGTGGTGGACCGTCGGCAGCGTCATCACGTCGAAGAGCCGGTCGACGCCGACCGAGCCGATGACGGCCACCCGGCCGAGGTCGTTGCGCACGAGGTCGACGATCATCACGTGCTCGGCCCGCTCCTTGGCGTCCGCGGTGAGCTCGCAGGCCAGGGCCTGGTCCTCGGCGGGGTCCGCCCCGCGAGGCCGCGTCCCCTTGATGGGGTAGCTGTGCGCGGCGCGGGTCTCGGGCGAGAACGTCAAGAGGCACTCGGGCGAGCTCGACGCGAGCCAGGTGCCGTCGTCGAGCGCCCACAGCGCGCCGTACGCCGCCGGGTTCGCGCGCCGCAGCGAGCGGTAGAGCCCCGGCGTCGTCGCCGGGTCGAAGGGCGCCTCGAGGCGTCGGGCCACGTTGGCCTGGTAGAGATCACCGGCCCGGATGCCACGCAGGATCTGCTCGAGCGCCGCGCAGTGGGCCGCCCGGTCCATCGACGAGCGCAGCGCGGGCTCGGGCGGCGGTCCCGGCGCCGACGCAGGCCCGCTCAGCGTCGCGAGCAGGCGGTCGCGCGCCGCGGGCGGTCCGACCACGGTCCACGGCCCCTCGGGGCCGGGCCCCTCGACAAACGCCGGATAGCGAGCCAGCACGACGTCAGGCAGCGGCGGATCCTCGCGCGCCGTCGCCGGCACGCGCTCGAGGTTCCGCCCCGCGTCGTACGCGAGCGCGACCACCGTCAGCGGTGCCCGGGAGGCTCCCGGGGTCGCCCTCGGCAGGCGCTCGCGCAGCCACCCCTCGAGCCCCCGCTCGGGTAGGTCGGCGACGCGGACGCGCTCGACCCGGTCCGGCCACGCCGCGAGGACGTGCCGCGCCGGCGCGTAGCGGCCCGCGCCGACGCCCCCGTCAGCCC
>PHBI01000152.1:0-15700 GCA_002841945.1 Deltaproteobacteria bacterium HGW-Deltaproteobacteria-14 | reverse complement strand
TCGGCGTGGGATCAGCCGCCGCGGGTCGCGTCAGGCCTCTTCCTTGAGCAGCGCCTCGAGCTCGTCCTCGACCGAGTCGGTCGCGGACGCCGCGGGCAGCGCCGCGGGCCTGGCCGCCGGGGCCACACCCATCTTCGCCTTGAGCGCCGCGAGCGCGTCGGACTGGCCGGCCGACGAGCTCTCGAGCGCCGCGAACTCCCCAGCGAGGGAGTCGCCGTCGATCTCGCCCGACAGCTCGACCGCGGCCTGGGCCTCGGCCTCCTGCCGGTCGACCTTCTCCTCCATGCGCGCGAACGTGTCGAAGGCGCCGCTGTCGCCCATGCCGCTCATCACGTCCTGGATCTTCTTCTGCGCCTCCGCCCGCTTGGCCCGCGCGATGAGCAGGTTCTTCTTGCGCGACGCCTCCTGGATCTTGGCGTTGAGGCGCGACAGCGCCTCGCGCAGCTGGTCGGCCGCCTGCTTCTGGGCGACCCACTGCTGCTGCCACTCCTCGCCGAGCCGGTCGTGCTCGGTCTTGCGGGCGAGCGCCTGGGTGGCGAGGTCGTCACGCCCCGCCTTGACGGCGATCATCGCCTTCTTCTCCCACTCCTGCGCGTTCTTCAGCTCGTTCTCGTACTGGCGCTTGAGCCGCTTCTCGTCGGCGATCGCCACGGCGACCTGTTTACGCGCCTCGAGGAACTGCTCGCGCATGTCCACGATCAGCTGGTTGAGGATCTTCTCGGGATCCTCCGCCTTGCTGATCATCGCGTTGATGTTCGACTTCATCAGGGTCGAAATACGTGCCCAGATTCCCATCGGTTTCGTCCTCCGCCCTGCTCAGTTTCCGGCCTGGCTGTCCGCGCTGTGGAAGCGCTTGAGCTCGTCGTAGTGATCGGTGATCGCCATGGTCAGCCCGTCTATCGCCGCCTGGAACTCGTTCAGGTCGAGGTTCTCGGCCTGCAGCGTCTCGACCGCTACGACCGCGTCGCTGTCGATCCCGTACGCGCCCGTCAGCATCTCCGTCGCGTTGAGCTCGAGCAGCTTGCGGAACAGCGCGGCCTGCAGCGCAGGGTCCTCAGGCAGCTCCATCAGCTTGACCCGGAACATCACCAGCGGGTCGCTGTGCTGAATGATGATGTTGTCGACCGTATCGAACTCGTCGTGCACGACCCACATGCCCTCGCCGAGCGACTCGTAGGTTATGCCACTGTTGATCAGGTAGCCTTCGATGACGTCGTTGTCCATCCGCCTCTCCGATGCTTCACTCACGTGGGCGTCGCCGTTTGATGACCCTATGGGCTCGCGCCCGACCGCGCCAGATGCGTTGCTTCAACGCGCCGTTTCGGGGTATCAGGGGCACCCCGCGACGTCAAGGGCACCAGGGACGCGGATCGGAGGTCGGTGAAACCCATGAAATGCGGTCTCTTTCAGCGCGGGATCGTCGGGTTGGCCGCCGCCGCCATCGCGGCCATCTCTGCGCTCACGCCCGCCTGCGATACACCGATCACCCTGTCCAACGCGGTCCCGCGGGTGAACTGGGTCGCCGTGGAGCCCCTCAGCGACACCAGCGCGCGGATCATCGTCTGGATCTCCGACGTCGAGGGTGACTCGGTCGACCTCGACGTCAGCTGGGTCGACTCGGGCGGCGTCGCCACCCCGATCGCCGAGCAGCCCGGCAGCTACGGGACCACCGGCCTGCCGACCCGTGAGGCGCTCTTCGATCCCAACGGGCAGCCCCATGAGATCCTGTGGGACACGCGCGACCTCGCGGCCCGCGGACACCTGCGGATGATCCCCGACGACCAGCCGACCGAGGCCAACAAGGGCACCGGCACCGCCGTCGAGACGCCGGACTTCGACCTCGCGACGGGGATCCCCGAGCCGGTACGGGCCCTGCTCGTCCCGTAGGGCGAGCCGCGCTCAGAGCGGCGCCGGCACCTCCGCCGCCGTCACCGCGCCGGTCCGGACCAGCACCTCCTCGACCAGCTCGGCGTAGGCCTGGGCTCCCCGGCAGCGCGGGTCGAAGCCGAAGACCGGGTGCCCCTCGAGCTGCGCCTGGGCGAGGGTGGTGTTGACCGGGATGACCGTCGGCAGCACCCAGCGCGCGTACCGCGACAGGCTCGCCTCGACCGCCTCGTTCACCTTCTGGTTGCGGGCGTCGTAGCGCGTCCGCAGCACGCCCAGCATCGAGAGGTGGTGGCCGAGCGCGTCGCCGACGGTCTCGACGGTCTCGAAGATGTCGTCGACCCCCTCGACGCTCAGCATGCTCATGTCGCACGGCACGATGAGCCAGTCGGCGGCCAGCAGCGCGTTCACCGTCAGGTTGCCCAGGTTTGGTGGGCAGTCGATGACGATGAAGTCGTAGTGCGTGCGCGCGACCTTCATCGCCGAGCGCAGCAGCATCTCTTTGCCGATCTTGCCCGCCATCACCCCCTCGGCGGCGCCCAGGTCCTTGTCGGACGGGCACACCCAGAGGCCTTCGATGGCCGTCGGGAGCGCGATCTCCTGGATGTCCCGGCGTCGACCCAGCAGGATCCCCGACAGCGACTCGGCGGCCACCCCGCGGAGCTCGGCGTGGAGCGCCGAGGCGCAGTGCCCCTGGCCGTCCATGTCGACGAGCAGCACCCGCTGGTCGCTCAGCATCGCCAGGCCCGCGGCGAGGTTGACCGCCGTGGTGGTCTTGCCGACGCCGCCCTTCTGGGCGCACACCGCGATGACGCGCGCCTCACGGGCGCCGCGCGAAGCCCCCCGCTCGCCGCCGATCAGGCGCCGCAGCTGGGATGGAAACAAGCTCGTCATGTTCGACCTCCCCGACGGCCCCGATCCTAACGCGCTGCGTCGTAGAGTCGAGAATTTCGTTGTCCGCCGCGCTCTTGATCTGTGTCAAGCGCGACACGACGCCGTGTCCCGAGGGCCACGAGCGGGGCGGAGAGCGGCGGCGCGGTGCGAGCTGACGTTGGGGCGGCTCGGCGTCGCACACCTCCGGTCCCGCCCTGCCGTTGCAGGGCGGAAAGCTTGCTCATCATTGGGTTGTTGTTAGGCTGTACGCGCCTGAGCGAACCCCGCCCCGCGCCGAAGGCACGCGGATTGCAGCAGAGTCCATGATGGTCAACCAGCAGCAGCACATCTCCCCGTCCCGTCGCCGCCGCACCAGCCTGAGGGTGATGGGACCGCTCGCGCTGGCGATGCTCGGTGGGCTCACCGTCGCCGCGTGCAGCGACGACAGCCCGACACCGCGCTCGTCGGGCGTAGGGCGCGTCGAAGGGCCGGGGGTCACTCCCCCGCCCACCATCGATCCTCTCGACCCCAGCGCGCCCAGCGTCGCCGCCCCGGGCGTGCCGTCGCCGTCGTCGCGGGCCGCCTTCGTCCGCAAGGCGCGCGCGATCTTCGACGGCTGGGCCGAGCGCGAGGCCGGCCTCGTCAAGGACTACACGCCGTCCTTCAAGGACGCCCTGGGCAAGCTGAGCTGGTTCAAGAAGCTCACGACCCGCGCCTATGAGGGCCGCGAGTATCGGCCGTTCTTCAGCGACGGCGCCCAGCTCACCGAGAGTGGCGACAAGCTCCTCGAGGCCCTCTACGCCGTCGAGGACCACGGCCTCGAGCCCGAGCCCTACGACCTGCCGGCGCTGCGCGCGACCGTGAAGGCGTTCAGCGACCGGGCGCTGGGCTATCAGGAGGCGCTGACCATCCCCGCGGAGAGCAAGGCCGCGTGGGACTTCGTGACGGCTCAGAAGAAGCGCTTGCCCCTCGACGACGCGGCGCTCGCCGCGGCCGCCGCGGCCGCCGACTACAGCGACGACGACGTCGCGGTGCTCGATCGGGTTCAGGCTCACCTCGACGCCATCTTCACCGCGCGCGCGGGGCTGAATGTTGCGTTGCGAGATCTCGATATCGCCTTGGCATCACGCTGTTTTCGCTACATCTACGACATGCGTTTTTCGCGTCGCGCACACCCCTTCTTCGCCGACGAGAGCGACGGCGCCGGGGTCGAGCGCACCGCGGTGGACGTCTACGCGACCTTCGAGAAGACCGACTTCAACGACATCGGGCCGTCGCTCGGCGCTCTGGTGCCGAAGATCCCCGAGTACTCGACGCTGATGGCCGGGCTCGCGCGCTATCGCCGCTTCGCCGCCGAGCACCCCGAGCACATCGAGCTGCCCTCGAAGGTGGAGCGGCTCAAGGCGCGGGACAAGCCCAAGGCCGACGATCTCGTCAAGCAGCTCCAGGAGCGCCTCGCCCAGGAGGAGTACTGGGACGGGCCGATCGACGGCAAGTTCGGTCCCGACCTCGAGGCCGCCATCAAGTTCTACCAGGAGACCCACCAGCTGAAGGACGCGGGGCGCATCGACCGCATCACCCGCATCTCGCTCAACACGACCTTCGCCGAGCGCGCCCGGCAGATCGCGCTGGCCCTGCGCCGGGATCGCGAGAGCGACCTGCACCAGGGCGAGTTCCCCCTCGGGACGACGACGCTGCGCGGGCGGGTCAACATCCCGGCGTTCCAGGCGACGTTCTTCAAGGACGGCGTGGTGGCGCGGCAGCACAACGTCATCGTCGGCAACAACAACATCGAGGTCGATGAGCAGAGCGGCAAGCGCGGTCACTTCAACCAGACGCGGATGTTCAGCGCGCTGATGGCGACGGTCGTGCTGAACCCGACCTGGAAGGTGCCCAGGCGCATCAAGGAGCAGGAGCTCGACGAGAAGCTCATGGACGAGCCCGACTTCTACGAGAAGCACAACTACGAGGTGAAGACGCTGTCGGACGGCACCGAGCAGGTGACCCAGCTCCCCGGCCCCGGCAACGCCCTCGGGCTCGTGAAGTTCCTCTTCCCCAACCAGTTCTCGATCTACATGCACGACACGCCCAACAAGCGCCTCTTCAAGCGCCCGGTGCGCGCCTTCAGCCACGGCTGCATGCGCACCGAGGATCCGCTCGACCTCGCGCGTTGGCTGCTCGTCGACCAGGGGGACTGGACCGCCGAGCGCTTCGACGAGGTGCTCGCCAGCCGCCAGGAGTACGGGGTCGCGCTCAAGGAGAAGGTCCCGATGAGCATCGACTACAGCACCGTCGGGGTGCACCCGTCGGGGCGGCTCATGTTCTACGCCGACATCTACCGCTATGATCGCGACTACTTCGACGGCAAGACGCCCTACCGCGCCGACCGCGACTTCTACCAGACCGTGATGTTGCACTGATGGCCGACGACGGCGCCCCCGATCTCGACGACGCGCTCGCGGCGCTCGACGCCTCGACCCTCGAGGGCTTCGAGTTCCACATCAACCCCGACGGGACCGTCACCTTCGTGGACTTCCCGCCGGAGCTGCTCGACATCGCCTACGCGCTCAACCCCGACGACCCGCTGGTCTGCGAGCGCATGGAGGTCGCCGGCCGCGGCGGTCATGGCGACGAAGGCGACGGCGCCTGAGTCCGGTCAGGCGCCGGTGGCGCTCGCGACGTGCTCGGCGAAGCGGGCCAGCGACGCGAGGTCGTGGATGTCGCGGTCGAACAGCGGGACCGGGTAGACCTTGTCGCCGTCGCGCTTGAAGCGCTCTCGGACCTCGACCACCCGGTCGGCGTCGACCCGCGCCAGGGTCTCGTAGTCGACGCAGGCCTGGGCGGCGCGCTCGAGCAGCCGGGCCACGTGGTAGCCGTCGTAGGCCTTCATCTCGGCGGTGGTGCGCGCCTTCGCGATGAGGTGGTCGCCGAGCCCGGCGAGGTCCTTGTCCTCCATGTAGGAGGGGCGGACGCGGTTGACCACGACGGCGCCGAAGGGCATCCGACTGCGCTCGAGCTGGTCGTAGAAGAAGCCGCCCTCGTCGATCGCCGAGCTCGCCGTGGAGGTAACGATGACGAAGGCGACGTCGGGGGAGCGCAGGATCTCGCGCACCCGCCGCGCCCGCGCCTTGAAGCCGGCGTACATCTCGTCGAAGGACGAGATGAAGTCGAGGAGATCGATGAAGGTGTCGCTGCCGACGAAGCGGTTGAGGCCGCGCAGGACGAAGGCGTTCACCTTGAGCAGGCCGAGCCCGACCCGCCCCGCCGCCTTCATGCTGCGCATCAGCATCCCGCTCGAGCCGGAGCCCAAGAAGTCCTCGAGGCGCTCGGGGGCGGACAGGAAGTCGAGGGCGTTGGCGGTCGGCGGCGTGTCGAGGACGATGAGGTCGTAGCTGCGCTGCTCGCGGATCTCGTAGAGCTTCTCCATCGCCATGTACTCCTGGCTCCCGGCCAGCGCCGTGGAGGCCTGCTTGTAGAAGGCGTTCGAGAAGATCTTCTCCTTGATCTCGGGGTTGGGCGCGTAGCGCTCGATGACGGCGTCGAAGGTGCTCTTGGTGTCGAGCATCATCCCCCAGAGCTCGCCCGAGCCGAGGTCGATCCCGGCGGCGGCGAAGCGCTCGGGCGGGATGCGGACCTCGTGGTTTCCGAGCTCCTCGAGGCCGAGCGAGTTGGCCAGGCGGCGCGCCGGATCCACGGTCAGGACCAGCGTCTTGAGCCCCGAGCGCGCCGCGTGGACCGCGAACGCCGCCGCCGTGGTCGTCTTGCCGACGCCCCCGGGTCCGACGACGATCAGGGTCTTCTTGTCCGCCAGGAGCTGCTTCAGCATCCCTCGTCCTTTGCGCCGCGCGCGTCGCCCTTGCCCTTGCCCTTGCCGAGACGCGGGTACCCCTCGAAGTGTACCGTCGTCAAGGTCAAGCCGCTCGCGGGCGCGGTGAGCCCGGCGCGGCTGCGGTCCAGCGCCGCCAGGGCGTCGCCGACCCAGGCTGGCGGGCGGCGGCCGAAGCCGACCTCCGCGAGGGTGCCGGCGATGATACGCACCATGTTGCGCAGAAACGCGTTGCCCGTCACGGTCAAGACGACCATCTCCGACGGGTCCGGGTCGGTGACGTCGAGGGTGTAGAGCCGCCGGAGGGTGCTCCGCGCGTCGCATTCCGCAGCGCGAAATGACGAAAAGTCATGCTCACCGAGAAGATGCGTTGCAGCTTCCCGCATCGCAACAACATCGAAGCGGCGCCGCTTCACCTGCCACGTGTAGCGGCTCGTGAGCGGGCGGCGGGGGTCCCCGAGCTGATAGCGGTACGTGTAGGTCTTGGCGACCGCGGCCTCCCGCGGGTGAAAGCCCGGGGGCACGTCGTCGGCGGTGATGACGCTCAGGTCCGGCGGCAACAGCGCGTTGAGCCCCCGCAGGAACTTGTACGTGGGGATGGAGCGCAGGGTGTCGAACGCGACGGGCAGGGCGCGGGCGTGGACCCCGGAGTCGGTGCGCGAGGACCCGCGCAGGACGACCTCGTGGTGGACCATCGCGTCCACGGCGTCGGTGAGGACCGACTGGATCGTCCGAAACCCCGGCTGGACCTGCCAGCCGTGAAAGTCGGTGCCGTCGTATTGGACGGTCAGCAGCACCGTCCGCGAAGGTGGGGCCGGCTCGGTGATGGTGCGCTCCGCTGGGTCAGAGCTCGAACATCAGGCCGAAGGAGAAGGCCGTGTCTCCGAGGTCGATGCTGGAGGCGCTGCCGAAGTCGCTGAGGTCCGTGTAGAGGAGCTCGGCGAACAGGTAGCTGTTGTTGACCCCGGCTTCAGTGTCGAAGTCGGCGGCCATCCCGGGGGAGATGGCGTCGAGCAGGAACTGGATCCCGCCGCCGGCGTGCCAGCCGAGGGTGAGCCCGCGCCCCTCGCGCGCGCTGCCATCGAGGGAGCGGGTGTTGGAGATCTCGTCCTTGCCGTTCGTACCCCACCACAGCGCCGCCGTGAGGCCGATCTTCACGTACGGGACGAGCGGGATGCCGTGCCGCACCGCCGCCCAATCCCAGCGGTAGATGGCGCTGGCCGTGAAAGGCATGAAGTTGAAGCCGACCGAGTCGTTCGACGCTTCGCCGGCGCTGTTGAGCGCCTTGCCGTCGACCCAGCCGTAGCGCCAGCCGCCGGCGAGCTCGAGGACGCCGTGCTCCTTCCAGAGCTCGTAGCCAGCCTCGATGCCGATGAGCAGCATCGTCGACGCGCCGAAGACGTCGGCCCACGGCGTCGCGGCCTCGAACTGCGCGTCCACCTGCGGGACGTAGGTGCCGAAGTGCAGGGCGAGGGTGGCGTTGCGCGGGCTCTCGGCCCGGGCGTCGACCCCGGCGGTCGTGAGCAGGGCGCTGGTCACGAGCAGGGCGGCGAGACGGTGAGACATCAGCGGGCCTCCAGCGGCACGTCGCGCAGGATTCGGGTCAGCCAGCGCCGGCGCAGGGCGGCGAGCCCCATCACGCCAGCGCCGAGCAGGAAGAGCCCGGCGAGCGGGCCGGCCCACAGCATCAGCTTGGCGAGCCACAAGAGCGGCGTCAGCAGCACCCGCGCGACCGCGCGCAGGGCCGGCTTGTCGGCGATCCAGGCGGCGGCGAAGCGCCCCCAGCGGTAATAGTCGGCGACGAAGGCCCGGCCGCCGGCGCTCTGCATCAGCACGTCGTCGCGGAAGCGCCGCAGGGTGTCGAGCTCGCCCGCGAGGGGCGTACCCCACGCCGCGGTGGCGACGAAGCAGTAGCCGCCGGGGTCGGTGCCGCCGGCCGCCTGGTAGCCCTCCCAGAAGTCCTGGGTGGCCTCCGGGGTCACGGTCAGGGAGTCGGACAGGGCGCTCACGTTGTCGGCCTGATCGACGGCCGTGACGCGGACGAAGTAGACGGCGCCGTTCTCGACCGAGCTCGACTCGATGGCGACCGAGGTCGTGTCGATGCCGGACTTGTGCTTGGCCGTCCCGAGGGCGTCGGCGGTGAAGTCGGTCTCGTCCCAGTAGACCGTGTAGGTCACGTCCGCCGAGTCGTTGACGTCGTCGGTCCAGGCGACCTCGAAGCGACCGTCGCCGCCGACGACCGACGTGATGACCGGCGCGGTGGGGGCCTTCAGATCGACGTCCACGTCGATCGTCTCGTAGTTCACCTCGACGCCCGGGTTCTCGACGATCACGTAGATCGTCGCGGTGCCCTCGGTGCCGCTGTCGCACTCCTTACCGATGAGGCTGTCGAAGTCGACCCGGAAGGTGAAGCTCGTGTCGGTGAGCTCGCGCTGCGCCTTGGGGACGGTGCAGCCGCCGTCGGTCGCCTCGGGGTTCGCGTCGGTCGTCGCGCAGGTCTTGTTGGGCGGCGCGTAGGCGGCGGCGTACTGCCAATCTCCCGACGGCAGGGGCGAGATCTTGACGCCCCAGTCCGCGGTGCCGCCCGCGTAGGCCTGGCAGTCGTCGATGTTGATGACGTGGTCGGTCGCGTTGACCGCGGTGCCGAGCCGATCGTCGAGGGCGCCATCGAGCTCGCCGACACCGGTGATGCCGTTGAAGCTGAAGTTCGGGATGGCGGCGCCAGCGGGGGCGGCGGCGAGCCCGAGCAAGACGAGCGCGAGGGGTGAGCGTCGAATCATGCGCGTATCCAAGCAAGCTCTGTGCCACGCGTCAACGGGCTCCGTGCGTCGCGCCCCCGCGCGGGGCGCTGCGCGGGGCCAGGCGGCGACAGGCCGATCGGCGGTGCCAATCTGTCAAAAGGCCGAGCGGCCCCGGCGGGGCGTGCCAAAATGGCACCGTCGGGCGCTCCCGGCGTGGTCAGGACGCCGTGCGAGGCAGCGTCGCTGGTCACCACAGCTCCTCGTCGAGGATGTGCTTCACGAGGATGGCGGCGCGCTGGCCGATGCGGTGCAGCGGATCGGCGACGGCGACCACGCGCAGGGTCCCGTCGGGATCGCGGCGCGGCGGCGAGACGTGGACGGCGTCGGAGTCCATCGCGTCGCGCAGCACCACGCCCTCGGGGACGAGCTCGAGGTCGGGGTGGCCGTCGAGGGCCTTCGCCAGGGCGTCGTCGCTGGGGAGCTCCCCGGCCGTGCGCACCGTGCAGATCACGGCGATCCCGGCGAACGCGGGCACGAAGATCGTCGTCAGGCGCAGGGGCACGGTCAGCGCCGGGAGCAGCTCGTGGAGCTCGTCGATGAAGCGCTCGGCGTGCGCGTCGTCTCCGGGCGCGGCGTCGAGGACGTTGAAGGCGAGCGCCTCGCGGAAGGGGTCGGGCTCGAAGACCTTGTATCCGAGGAGCCCGACGGTCTGCTTGGACAGCGCCTCGGGGCCCGCGCGCCCGAAGTCGCCGGCGGTGGCGAGCTCGACCGCGTCGACACCGGTGATCTCGACGCCGGCCTGGACGAGGGCGTGGAGGATGGGCGCGACGGTGGACGCGGCGGCGCCCGGCATGGCGAAGCCGCCCGGGTGATGCTCGAGCGCGTCGGTCGCGACGTGGGGCCACAGGACGGGGAGCGGATCGCCGGGGCCGGTCGCGCGGGCGCCGCTGAGGTCGACGACGAAGACCCCGCGCTCGCGCAGCCGCGGGATCTCCTCGCGCGCCACGTCGCGGGGAGTCGCCACGATGGCCAGGTCGATCGTCGCCAGGTCCACCTCGCGCGGGCCCACCACGGCGCGCCTGCTGCCGCGCCAGGGGACGACCTCGCCGGCGGAGCGCACACCCGCGACCGACACCAGCGCGGCGATGTCCACGTCGAGGCCCTCGAGCCCGACCCGCACCTCTTTACCGAGGGCGCCGGTCGCGCCGTACACCGCTGCTGTACACGTGTCTCCCATCGCCTCCTCCCGCGAGCTGCGCCCCCTCGATACAGCGGTCCGGTGGTGGGACGCCAGCCCGAAGTGTCCTGACGGCGGCGCGCGGGGGCGGCGCTCCGTGCCCGCGCGCTGATCTCACCGGGTCGCGGGAGGGCGCCGGGCGGTTTGGAACAAGGCGCTCCCGCCGGGGGTTGTGCGCATCACACCGCGACCCTGCTCGGCGCTACCCGGCCCGCCAGGCGCCGTGATAGACTGAGACGCCATGAGCGTGCGACACGCCGCGGACCCGTCATGAAGACGATCCTGACCCAGCTGAAGCTTTGGGTGACCAGAGGGGCGCTGCGCCTGCGTCCCGACGTGTCCAGGCTCCAGCTGCAGGCCGGCCAGCTGCTCCACGATCTCGGGCGCCTCTACGAGGCATATCCGGCGCTCATGATCGCGGTGGACCTCGAACCGGGTAACGCCCAGGGCCACTTCGCCCTCGGCACCACGCTGGCGGCGCTGGGCTGTCTGCCCGAGTCGCGCATCGCGCTGGCCCGGGCCCGCCGGCTCGATCCGGGCAACCCCGACATCGCCTTCGCCCTCGGCAACATCTACTTCGAGTGCTCCGAGATCGATCTGGCGGTGCGGGCCTACGAGCGCGCCATCCGCCTGCGCCCCGACCACGCCCGCGCCTACTTCAACCTCGGCCACGCGTTCAAGGAGAAGGGCCTGCTGCAGCAGGCCGCGACCGCCTTCCGCCGGGCGCTGGCCGTCGAGCCGCGCTTCTTCAAGGCGCGCTTCATGCTCGCCTACGTGTACGCGCTGATGGACCTCAACAACGAGGCCATCGAGCAGTACCGCCTGACGATCTCGGCGTCGCCGACCTACGTGAAGGCGTACTACAACCTCGGCAACTGCTACCTCAAGAAGGGCCAGACGGCCCAGGCCCTCGACGCCTACTACGCGATCCTCGAGCTCGAGCCGACCCACGCCCGGGCGCACTTCGCGATCGGCCAGGCCCTCGCCCGCCGCGGCCAGCTCGCCGAGGCGCTCGCCTCGTTCCAGGAGGCGCTGGCGCTGAAGAACGACTTCCCCGAGTGTCACCTCGCGTACGCCCGAGGCCTCGAGGCGGTCGGTCGCATCCGCGCGGCGCTGCACCATTTCCGCGTCTACGTGAACGATCCGGGCGCCCAGGAGCACCGCGACGAGGTCATCGCGCACATCGCCGCGCTCACCCGCGCGCTGCCGCGGCGCGAGAACACCGCCGAGATCCGCGCCTTCCAGGGCTCGCAGGGAGAGCCTGACCCGCGCGCGGACGCGTGACGCCAATGTTGGCCCGCCGGGCTCCGCCGGGCGTCGCGCGCGACGCCCGGCGAAGGCGGCGGGATCAGGGCGTACAGGCGGGTCGAGCGCGTCGCGGCGCGGCCCGCTCGGGGCCCCCTCACCCCCGTGGGACGTCATGGCCATTGACGAGGGGGCCTCGTTTCCTCCATCACTGTCCGCGGTCATGGGTGACAGTGAGACCAGACGGCTGGTCGTCGGCATCGCCGGCGGTACCGGCTCGGGAAAGAGCACGCTGGCGCGCCGGCTGGCGCGGCGCATTGGTCAGGACGACTGCACCCTGGTCTCGCAGGACAACTACTACGGGGACCTGACCCACCTCGGGCTGCAGGCGCGCGCACGGGTCAACTTCGATCACCCCGAGAGCATCGACTCGGAGCTGCTCATCGACCACGTGCGCACCCTCAAGCGCGGCGACAGCGTCATGACCCCGCGCTACGACTTCTCGCGGCATGCGCGCGCCACCGGCGGGTCCGAGCTCCTGTCGCGGGGCGTCATCCTCGTCGAGGGGATCCTGGTCCTGGTGTGGCCCGCCCTGACCGAGCTGATGGACGTGAAGATCTTCGTCGACGCCCCCGACGACATCCGACTCCTGCGGCGAATGCGGCGCGACATCGCCGATCGCGGGCGCGACGTCGACAGCGTCCTCGGCCAGTACGAGGACACCGTGCGGCCGATGCACGACCAGTACGTTCGGCCCTCGCGCGGCCTCGCGGACCTCATCGTCCCCGGCGAGGGCGACAACCAGATCGTCGTGAAGTTCCTCGCCGTCGCGCTCAAGGCCCTGCGCGGCGCCGGCTGAGGCGCCTGGGCGCGGTCTGCCCGGGTGGGGCCGGGGCTACTCCGTCGCCGCGGCTCCTGGGGCTCCTGCGGGCTGGGGAATGGACGCGAGCAGCAGGCCGGTCGGGCGGTGGGCCATGTCGCGCCGCGCGCCGCGCAGCGAGAGCGACAGGCTGACCTCGCTCATGCGGCCGGGAGCGACGAAGACCGACATGCGATCCACCATCGCGAAGATCCGCGCCAGGCCGAGCCCGGCGCCCCCTCGCTTGGCGTCGATCTGATCGGGCCCCGCGCGCAGGCCCTTGGCCAGGTAGTGCTTGACGGTCTCGATGGTGAGGCTCCCGTGGGGGTCGCGGACCGAGACGACGAGCTCCGAGGCGTCGATCCCGGCGTAGAGCGTCGGGCGCGCGGCGGCGCCGAGGAACACCGCGTGGCGGCGGTCGATCTCGGCGTAGAGGCGGCGGCCGTCGGCGTCGGTCGGCGCGTCGTAGAGCGCGTTGGTCACGAGCTCCTCCGCCGCAGTGACCGCGGTCTGCGAGATGCGGGCCCGCACGTCGTGCTCTGCGAAGAAGGCGACGAGCTGGTCGAGCACCCGCTCGCGCTCCTGGCTCGCGGCGAACGAGGTCTCGAAGCGCGCCATCTGCGGGTCCAGGTGGGCGTCGAGGTCGAAGCGGGGCCCCTCGACGATGGCGTCGAGCGCACGCTGCAGCTCGGTGTCGCTGTGAACGTGGTCGCGCGCGACGACCGCGCACACCTCCGGGACGTCGATCCAGTCGATGAGCGTCTCGCGCCCCGACGGCCCGCCCAGCACCACCACCGGGGTCCCGCACAACGCCGCCGCGAGGTCCCGCAGATCTTCCGCCCCGTTCGGCAGGGTCGCCGGATCGATGACGGTGACCGCGACGCGCTCCCGCGGGGACATCGACGGGTCGACCGGGCTGATGACCTCGAGCCCATGCGCCCGGAGCGTCCCCTCCACCCGCGGCTCGTCAGCGCCGCCGACGAACATCACGGCGCGGCCCGGGACCGTCCCGACCTCACTCACGGATCCTCCAGCGTCGGCGTGAGCGCGACCGCAGGCGCCCCGCGCGGCGGCTCGAGCGCCCCGCTCGTGCGCAGGCGCAGCGGGGGCGGGGCCACTCGCTCGCTCGTCAGCGCGGTGAGGATCGGCGTCGCCGTGAGCACCCGGGGGGGCGCCTTGGCCAGGGCGCGCGCCTTCGAGAGCGCGTCCCCGTCCCCCGGCGCCCAGCCTCCCAGCCCGCCGCCCGTGCCCGCGGCGCCCGTGAGCCCAGCCACGATGCGGGCGCGCAGCCCGGCGTCGATGTGGGCGGGGTTGACGACCGCGACGACCGCGAGCGGGACCGTGCCTCCTTGGGCCAACAGCGTGAGCCCGGCGCTCGCCGGGTGGCCGAGCGGCGCGAAGGCGGCCTGGGCGGCGCCCGCGCGCACGGCGCCCAGGGCGGCGCCGGCGTCCTTGGCCGCGCGCATCTCGCCGAAGTAGGCGCGGGGCGCCACCTCGCCAGCCAGCGCGGTGTTCGCGAAGAACAAGGCGTCGTCGGCGCCCGCCTCGGCGTAGGACACGACCTTGCCTCGGAGGTCGGTCATCGTCGTGCCCTCGGCACCGTACAGCGCCACCGCCGGCGTCGCGGTGGCGTGGCCGATGACCTCGGCGGGGTCGCTCGCGATGAGCAGGCCGTCGGCCACCAGCAGATCGATGCGCTTGGCCCGCATGAACCCGATGACGTCCCCGCGACGCGCGAAGGTCCGCGGGATGAAGGTGTGCTCGCCACCGGTGGCGGCGCCCAGCGCGTCCGCGAGCGCCTGGGCCCAGGCGCTGCGCTCGGCGTTGGTGGTGAAGCTCGCCTGGGGGAGGAACACCCCGAGCGACAGCTCCTCGGCGCCCGCAGCGCGGGTCGCGCCGAGCCCGGTCAGGCTGAGCGCCAGGGCGAGGGCGAGGGCGCGACGGCTCACGAGCCCCCTCCCGCGCCGAAGCCGAAGACGCGCTCCTTGGCGCGGACCCGCTCCCGGGCGAGGTCCCCGCTCGCCGGGCTCGCCTCGAGGTAGCGTTTGAGGTGCTGCCACGAGACCTTGTAGTCGCCCCGGTGGTCAGCGGCCACCGCGAGGTCGTAGCTGGCCTCCGGTGGACTCCCGCCGGCGACGAGCGCCGACCAGATGCGCTCGGCCTCGGCGCGCTGCCCGGCCGCGAACAGCGCCGCCGCGAGGTTGGAGCGGCTCCCGACGTCGTCGGGATCGGCGTCGGCCAGCTGGCGCCAGGCGCGCGCCGCGCCGGCGTAGTCGCGCTTCGCGAAGGCGCCCCGCGCGATCAGATCGCGGGCGAACCGGGCCATGCCGCGCGCCGCCGACGCCAGATCGCCGCGCACCTGCCCCAGCGCCTGCAGCGCCTTCTGGGGGGCGTTCGCGCGCAGATACCCGTAGGCCGAGTAGAGCAGGCCGGTGTCGCGCAGGGTGGCGAAGCGCCCGCCGCGGTAGGCCGCGCCGCGGATGAGCTGCTGCAGGGCGTGGGTCGCGCGCGCGGGCTCGTCGCTGGCCACCACCTGAAGCGCGGCGTTGGCGAAGTCGAGGGTCGCGCGATCGTCGGGCACCAGCGCGCTCTTGCGGCGCACGACCTTCGCCAGCGCGGTCCGCGCCGCCGGGACGTCGCCGCGCCCGAGTCGGTCGAGGCCGACCTCGAACCAGGCCCGCACCCGGGCGCGGTCGAGCTCGTCCCGGGGCGCCGCCTCATGGGCCGCGTCGAGGGCCCGGGCCGCGTCGTCCCACGCGCCCTTCCGCGCGGCAAGATAGCCCTCGACCTCGCTCTGTACCGCTGTGAGCGCCGTGTTCCCGGCTCTCGCTTGCTGCAATGCAGCGTCCGCGCCCTCGAGGTCGCCGAGGTGCAGGCGGACGAGCGCCATCACCGCGGCGTGATCGGGGCCCGGGGGGGTGGCCGGGTCGGCGTCGAGGAGCGCCCCGGCGTCGGCCTCGCGCCCCTCGTCGACGAGCAGCAGCGCCAGGTTCAGCCGCGCCGCTGGGTAGCTGGGCGCGATCGCGACGGCGGCG
>PHBI01000151.1 GCA_002841945.1 Deltaproteobacteria bacterium HGW-Deltaproteobacteria-14 | reverse complement strand
GGCGTGAGCCGGTGTCGGCGGCGGTGTCGATCGGCGCCGCCGACGGGGTCCGCTGGGGGGCGAGCGCGCTCTCGCCGGTGTGCGCCCGGTGCGCGACGCCGCGGGGGTCGGTGCGACCCGCGATCGGTGTCGGCCCGACGCCGGGGCGGGCGAGCGGGGTCCGCGCTTCAGCCGCCGCCGCTCCGCGTCCGGTGGCCCGGCGCGCTGGGCTCGGCGCGGTCGGCTCCGGCAACCCCACGGCCCGCGCGAGCGCCGCGTGGAACGCGATCACCGACTCGAAGCGGTCCTCGGGCCGCTTGGCCATGCCGCGCAGGACCGCCGCCTCGAGCTGCGGCATGCGCTCGCGCTCCGGCCCGATGTCGTCCATCGCCGGCGCCGGATCCTGGACGTGCTGGCGAAGCAGCTCGAGGCGGCTCTCGGTCTCGAACGGGCGGCGCCCGGTGAGCAGCTCGTACGCCATCACGGCCAGCGAATACTGGTCCGCGCGCCCGTCGATGGGGCGCCCACAGATCGCCTCGGGGCTCATGTACTGCGGCGTCCCGAGCAGCACCCCGGTGCGGGTCAGCTCCTGGCGTTGGTCCCCGGATGAGCCGTCGGTGGCGAGCTTCAGGATCCCGAAGTCGATGAGCTTCGTGAACAGCGGGTCGTGCGCCTGGGGCACGATCATCGCGTTGGACCACTTGAGGTCGCGGTGGATGATCCCGCGTCGGTGCGCCTCGAAGAGCGCCGAGGCGAGCTGGCCGAGGACGTGGATGCACGACGCGACGGTCGGGATGCTCGCCCCGTAGACGAGGTCGGTCCCCGGGTAGCCGGCGAGGAACTCCATCACCAGGAAGGGCCGCCCCTGCGCGTCGTGCCCGTAGTCGTGATAGGTGATGATGTTCGGGTGGTGCAGCTGGCAGACCGCCCGCGCCTCGTGGTCGAAGCGCAGCCGGAGCGACTCGCTGTCCTGGTGCTGGGCGAGGATGACCTTGAGGGCGACCTGGCGCCCGAGCGAGAGCTGCTCGGCCAGATACACCGCTCCCATCCCGCCCTGGGACAGGGCCTGACTGATCCGATATCGTTCGGCGACGACCTCGCCTGGCTGATAGATCGCCATGCTCGCTACTCCGGTGCGCCCCGCGGGACCTCGTCACCCCCGTACCGCGGTCGGGACCACGGGGACGCTCCCTGTCGGGACGCCACCGCTCGTCGTCGCTCGACGCCGTGCTCGCGACGACTTCAGCCCGATACAATAGCCGGTCCGGCCGCGAGGCGCCAATGGTTGCGCCGCAGCGTGGATGGCGCCGCCGTGTCCGACGCGATCCCTTGGCGCCTGACCGCCGCGCCGCTACCATGTCGCGACGCGTCGCCTCGCACCCGGAGCCGAACGAATGGTGTGGAGCTGGCTCCCGATCGTCCTCGCCACCTGGATCCCCGTCCCCGCTCCGCTCGGGGTTCCGGTGCCGCCCGACTCCGCCTCGGCGTCCAAGGAGCTGCCGCGGATCCCCGTCGGCCACGGGATCACCTCGCTGTGGGTCGAGGGGCCGGCGTCGGTGAGCGCCGGGCCTGAGGAGCCCGGACAGCCCAGCGTCGAGCTTCCGATGCTGTGCGGCGACGTCACGCCGCCCGGCAGGGTCCTGACCCTCGGCGCGGGCGCGCGTGTGGTGCTGGTCGGCGGCGACCTGCAGCTCATGAGCCTGCGTGGACCCGCCGTTCACCGCTGGACCGGGGACGAGCTGGTGACCGTCGCCGGCGCTCGGCCGGCGCTCTCGGTCGTCGCCGGCTACCGCGAGGGGCCCCTCGTCCCCCTGCCGCCGACCGCCACCGCCGCCGCCGATGAGCGCGACCGCGATTCGGTCGCGCTGGCCTTCGTCGCCCCGCCGGCGACCGCCTTGCGGGACACGCGCCCGGTGCTGCGCTGGCGCTGGTCCGCGCCCAACGGCCGCTTCGACGTGACCCTGGCGCGCGCCGCCGACGACGGCGGCGACCCCATCATCGAGCGGTGGCGGGCGCTCTCCGGGCGCTCCCTCGTGCTGTGGGCGCCGCTCGAGCGGGGCGCACGCTATCGCGCCACGATCGCCGTCCACGGGGCGCGCGCCCTCGCGGGCGGGGAGTCCGATGAGATCGCGTTCGGCGTCCTCGCCGACGCCGACGAAGCGGCGCTGACTCGCTCCCTGAACGCCCTGCGCGAGGCCGCCGGCCGAGCCCCCGACGTCCACCCCGAGCTGCAGGTGCTGCGCGCGCGCCTCTTCGAGACCTACGGCCTGCTCGCCGACGCGGAGCGCACCTGGGCGGGCCTCGCGCTGCTCTATCCGGAGCACCCCGAGCTCAACGCCCAGGCCCGCAGGCTCGCTGGCGCGGTCCGCGACCAGTGACCCGCGCGCCGCGGCGCCGAGCGGCGCAGCCTACCGTGCCCGCGCTCCTCAGCCTCCCGTGAGCTTGTCCATGTGGTCTCGCAGCACGTCCCCGTCCGCCTCCCCGACGAAGTCGTGCACGATCGCCCCGGAGGCGTCGATGATCACCGTCTTCGGGATCGAGTCCACGCGGTAGGCGTCGAAGATCGCCCCGGTCCCGTCGATCAAGGTCGGAAAGGACAGCCCCCGCGAGCGCGCGAAGCGCTGCACCTGGGCGGGATCCTCGCTCGACATCGCGATCAAGGCGTAGCGCCCCTTGGCCTCGCGGTACACCTCCTCGAGGGTCGGGAGCTCGTCCCGGCAGGACGGGCAGTAGGTCCCCCAGAAGGCCAGGATCACCGGCTTGCCCTTGAGATCGGCGAGGGCCAGCGGGGCTCCGGTGGCCGCGTCCGTCAGCCGGAACGCCGGCGCCGCCTGCCCCACCGGCAGGTCCCCGCCGCCGCCGCGCTGGCGCTCGACCTGGAGCGTGCGCATGACCAGCATCACGGCGCCGAACACGGCCGCCATGATGACGATCTCCTTCAACCAGTAGCGGACCTTCGGGCTCATGGGCTCCCTCGTGGCGGGGCGCGTCGTGGCTGCTGCCGTGACACGACCCTGGTACGCTGCAGCCCACCCTCAGGTTACGGCGGCGCCGACGGGCCGAGGGAATACCCGGCGGCGCTCGTCGGCTCTCGCGGAGGAGGCGCGTGCCGTGCGCGCGTTCTCCCACAGGCTGCTAAGACATTGATCCGGGGCCGAGCGAGCGAGGCCCCGGGGCGATGTCCGAGGCCGCAGCGGGCGGATCAGTCTCGGATGGGACACGGAGGCAGGGATGAGCCGAGGGATTGGATCGAGAGTCGCGATCGTGGCGGTCGCCGTGGCGGTCGCCAGCGCAAGCGTCGGGCTGTGGTCGGCGTCGGCGTCGGCGCGCGGCCCTGCGGCGCCGGCTCAGGCGACCATCGATCGTTGGGCCGCCGACAAGGCGCTCGCCGGCGCCACCGTGGGCGTGTCGGTGATGTGCACCCGCGACGGCGCCGTCTGGGGCGAGCGCAACGGCGATCGCCTCCTCGTCCCGGCGAGCGGCACCAAGCTCCTGGTCAGCGCCGCCGCCCTCGATCTCCTCCCGCCGGACGTCGCCTGGCCGACGTCGGCTCACGGGGTGCTCACGGCGGGTGGCCGGATCGACGGGGACCTCGTGATCGTCGGGCGCGGCGATCCGCAGCTGCTCCCCGACGATCTCGAGGCCCTCGCCGATCAGCTCGTCGCCGCCGGCGTCCACGCGGTCGCTGGCGATCTCGTCGTCGACACGGGCTGCTTCGACGGCGGCCTGCTGCCTCCGGCCTTCGACATGAAGGTGACCGACGGCTCCTACCGCCCGTCGGTCTCCTGCGCCGGCTCGAACTACGGCGCCGTCCGGGTCGTCATCAAGCCCGGCCGCGAGGTCGGCGCGCCCGTCGAGGTGCGCGTCGACCCGGCGAGCGACGCGGTGGTCGTCACAAGCCGCGCCAAGACGATCGCCGGCAAGTCCGACAGCGGGCTCTCGGCGACCGCCACCGATCGCGACGACGGGCGCACGAGCTTGGTCGTCGAGGGAGAGCTGGGCGTGAAGTCACGGCCCGTCGTCGTCCGCAAGCGCGTCGCCGATCCGGGGCTGCTCACCGGCGCGGTGCTCGCGCGCTTCCTCGACAAGCGCGGGATCGCGGTCGCCGGGCAGGTGCGGGTCGACCCGGGCGCCCACGGAGCGGCCCTCCCCGAGCTCGCCAGCGTCGCGAGCCCTACCCTCGCAGACGCCCTGCACGACATGAACACCTGGTCCAACAACAGCATGGCCGAGACGCTCTTCATGCACCTCGGCGCCGGCGCGGCCGGCGAGCCCGCCACCTGGGCCCGGGCTCAGCGGGCGGTCGCGGACGCCCTCCTCGCGCGCGGCCTCCCGGCCGAGGCCTTCGCGATCGTAAACGGCTCCGGGCTCTACGAGGCCACGCGCATCACCCCGCACGCCTTCGCGGCCCTGCTCGCGACCTTCGCCGGTGACGATCCGAAGGGCGCCGTGTTTCGGGCGAGCCTCGCCGTCGCCGGCGAGAGCGGCACCCTCGAGTGGCGGCTGCGCGCCAACGCGACGCGCGGGCTCGTCCGCGCCAAGACCGGCACCCTCGACGGCGTCACCAGCATCTCCGGCTACGTCCCGGCCGCCTCCGGCTGCCTGCTCGCGTTCGCCGTCTTGATCAACGACGGCGGGGCGGATGACACGAGCCGCTTGCGGCGCGCGGCCGACCGGCTGATCCTCTCGCTCGCCCGCCTGTAGCGTCGGGGTCGCGATGGCCCCGGCAGGCTGGCATCGCCGGCGCGCGCGATCGCGCCGGGCCACGCCCGAGGAGAACCGTGAGCGAGCCCTACCCCAGCGTCCGCGCCGTCGTCGGCACCGCCGGCCACGTCGACCACGGCAAGACCACCCTCGTCCGTCACCTCACCGGCGTCGACACCGATCGCCTCGATGAGGAGAAGGCGCGAGGCATCTCGATCGAGCTCGGCTTCGCGCCGCTCGATCTCGACGGCGAGCGCGTCGCCATCGTCGACGTCCCGGGCCACGAGCGCTTCGTCCGGCAGATGATCGCCGGCGCCGCAGGCATCGACGTCGTCCTGCTCGTCGTCGCGGCGGACGAGGGCGTGATGCCCCAGACCCGCGAGCACCTCGACATCTGCGAGCTCCTCGGGGTGCGCCTCGGCGGGGTGGTGATCACCAAGACCGACCTGGTCGACGCCGACTGGCTCGAGCTCGTCATCGACGACGTCGAGACCGCCACCGTCGGGACCTTCCTCGAGGGCGCCCCGATCGTCACCTGGTGCGCCGGCGATCCCGCAGCCGACGCCCGGGTCAAGGCGACCGTCGCCGCGCTGGTCGCGCGCCTCGGTCCCGCAGGGCACGCCCTCGGCCGGGATCCCGATCGGCCGTTCAAGCTGTCGGTCGACCGCGCCTTCACGATGCGCGGCTTTGGGACGGTGGTCACCGGGACGACCGCGTCCGGGACCCTGGCCGTAGGTGACGCCGTGGTGCTGCAGCCGAGCGGTCGCGCGGCCCGCGTGCGCGGGATCCAGGTCCACGGCGTGGCGGCCGAGCAGGTCGGGCCGGGGGTCCGCGCGGCGCTGAATCTGCAGGGGCTCGACGCCGCTGATGTGCATCGCGGTGAGGTGGTTGTCACCCCGGGAACGATTGGCCCGACGCCGATGATCGACGCGACGTTTATTGCGCTGCACAGGCTCTCCGAGCCGGTCCAGGATCGGACCAAGGTCCTCGTCCACGTGGGCACGGCCCAGGTCGAGGGCGCGATCGCGTTCCTCGGGACCGACGCGGTGGCGCCCGGCGAGCGCGCGGTGGCGCAGCTGCGCCTCGCCCAGCCGCTGGCGATCCTGCCGGGCGAGCCGTACGTCCTCCGCGGCTTCTCGGTCCTGCCCGGGTACGGCAAGACGATCGGCGGCGGACGCGCGCTGGCGCCCGACGCCCGGCGCCACCGGCGAACGAGCGGCGACGCGCGCGCGGTCATCGCCGCCCTCGCTGCCGACGACGTCGCCGTGGCCGTCTCGGGCTGGGTCGATCTGAGCGAGCAGCTCGGGAGGGTGCGATCGCGGCTCGCGTCGGAGCTCCCGTGGTCGGCTGCTGATCTCGACGGCGCGGTCCGAGCGCTCGTCGGGGCCGGGGAGGTGGCCGAGCGGGGCGGCGTGCTGTGGTCCCGGCGGACCGTGTTGGCGCTGGCCGAGCGGGCCACGGAGGTGCTCGACGGCTACCACGCCGAGCGTCCGTCGCGCTCCGGGCTGCGCGACGAGGAGCTCCGGACCCGGGTGCGCGGCGATCTGGGAGCCGATCTATTCGCGGCCGTGGTCGAGCACGGCGTGGCCGCTGGTGTCTTCGTGCGCTCCGCGGACCACCTGCACGCGCCCGGCTTCACCCCCACCTTGACCCCAGCTCAGGCGGCGGCGCGGCGGCGCGTCGAGGTGGCGCTCGCCGATGGCGGGCTGATGCCGCCCCGGGTCCAGGATCTACCAGAGGCCCTCGGTCTCGAGCCCGCGCTCGTCGAGGAGGCGCTGTGGGGGCTCGTCGAGGACGGGGCGGCGGTCCGCGTCAGCCGCGAGCTCGTCTACCTGCGCGGGCCCCTCGAGGCCCTCGAGGCCGGGATGCGCGCCCACTTCGCGGCGCACGACACCCTGGACACCGCGGCCTTCAAGGAGCTGACCGGCGCGAGCCGCAAGTGGACCATCCCGCTCTCGGAGTACTTCGACCGGGCCCGCGTCACGGTGCGCGTCGGCGATCTCCGGCGGCTGCGGGGAGGCTGAGGGGAGCTCGCACAGGGTCGCTCCGGCGCAGCCCGGAGCGATCCGGGTCGGCCTCGGGCAGGGCGCCGCTCCGGCGCAGCCCGGAGCGATCCGGGTCGGCCTCGGGCAGGGCGCGGTGAGCTCGTGGCGACCCGTACTCGATCAGTACTCGGGGACCGCGATCCAGGCGTCCCAGCTGCCGTTCGCGCTCTTGACCCGATATTTCATCGGGGCGAAGCCGCGGTGGACCAGCTGCTTGGCGAACGCCTCGATGACCCCGTCGAGGTCCGGGGCGTCCCGGATCACGAACTGGATCATGTACTGGAGCGGATCGAAGCACTGGGTCTCGGCGTACAGGCGCGACTTATTGCGCTCCTTCTTCTCGAAGACCGTGACCTGAAAGACCACGTTCCGCCCGAGCTTCGATGCCTCCAGCTGGAAGCGATTGAATTCGCTGATGGACAAGCTAACCTGTTGAAGATGCTATGAAAACCTCTGTTCACCCCACCGGGCCTGCCCATAATAAACGGCGCCGGGCGCGTGTCAACCCGAGCCCAGGCTCGGGGGCCTCACAACGTCGCCTCTCGAGCCGACCGCGGCGGCGCTGCGGGAGGCCCCTCAGGTCGCGCTGGCCAGCCAGCGGTAGAGCGTCGAGCGGCTCACGCCCAGGGCCTTCGCGGTCGCGGTGCGGTTGCCGCCCAGCTCCTCGAGGGTCTGGCGCACGACGCGCAGCGCGGCGTCGACGCCCAGGGTGCGCTGCAGGCAGCGCGTCGCCGTCGCTCGCGGCGGCCCATCTGGGAGGAGCAGCCGCGGGTCGTCGGCGGTGACGGCCCGGCGCACCTGGTTGCGCAGCTGGCGCACGTTGCCGGCCCAGTGGCCGCCCTCGATCGCGGCCAGCGCGCCGCGATCCGGGAAGAGGTGGGGCGCCCCGGCCTCGACCAACAGCAGGTCGAGCAGCGGCGCCACGTCCCGCCGGCGCGCGCGCAGCGGCGGCACCGTCAGCTTGAGGACCCAGAGGCGGTGGAGCAGGTCCTCACGGAAGGTCCCCTCGCGCGCGGCCTCCTCGAGATCGCGCCAGGTGGCCGCGACGACCCGCACGTCGACCTTCTGGGCGCGATCGGCGCCGATCGGCTGCACCTCACCGGTCTCGAGGACCCGCAGGAGCTTCGCCTGGATCGGCAGCGGGAGCTCCCCCACCTCGTCGAGCAGGAGCGTCCCGCCGTCGGCCCGCGCGAAGGCGCCGCTGCGGGTCCGGTGGGCGCCGGTGAAGGCCCCTCGCGTCACCCCGAAGAGCTCGGCCTCGGCGAGCTCCGCGGGCAGCGCTGCGCAGTTGAGCGCCACCCACGGCCCCGCCGCCCGGCGCGGGCTCGCGGCGTGGAGGGCCCGGGCCGCTCGCTCCTTGCCGCTCCCGGTCTCGCCGTGCAGCCACACCGGCGCGTCGGACGCCGCCGCCGCGGCGAGGCGAGACCACAGGTGCAAGCTCGCGGGATCACGAGCGATCATGCCCTCCCACGCGAGCGCGTCGGGGACCCTCCAGCCGAAGTGTCGGGCCAGCAGGATCTGCTTGCGACCCACCGTGAAGGTGCTGTGGCGGTCGAGCCGCGCGCGCTCGATCCGCTGGCCCTGGATCCACACGCCGTTCGTGCTGCCGTTGTCCTCGACCCACACGTCGCCGCCCTCGACGCGCACGACGCAGTGGAGCCGCGACGCGTGCCGGCAGTGCACCTGGAGGTCGGCCTGCGAACCCGCCCCAACGGTGCACGGCACCCCGGGGGCGAGCGGTCGCGCCGCGCCGTCGACGATCGCGACCCACGTCCCTCGGCGAGGTCCTTGCGGGGCGGGCTGGGTCATACGGAGGGTGCGGCGCATCGGATCGCTCGGCGCGACGGTCATCGGAGGCTCCTCGTCGTTGGGCTGTTGGATCGCGCTCCGGACGGCGCCGGCTCACCAGTCCGCCCGTGCGATCGATCCATTGCCGTCGAGGCCCCGTTTCGTTCCGCTTTTTTTTCGCGGCGCCCGAATCTCCTGCGCTCAGAGTTCCTGACTTTTTTGCCGAAGCTGGACCCAGTTCCCATCGCGTCGGTCGAGGACCTGCGTGCTCCGCGCCCGGAGGTAGGCGCGACTGCGCCGCCCCTACCCGCACCAGCTGCGGACTCCGGTCCTCGACCTGCCGTTGCTTGGCTCAGGGCCCGTTCATCTCGTCCCACCACGCCGAGAGCAGCTCGAGATCGCCGGTGCGGCGCCCCGGGGGGAGGCTGGCGAGGAAGGCGTCCCCGTAGCGCGAGCGCACCAGCCGCGGGTCGAGGATGGCGACGATGCCGGTGTCCGTCCGGTGCCGGATGAGGCGACCGAAGCCCTGCTTGAGCGCGATGATCGCCGCGGGCACCTGATACTCCATGAACGCGTTGCGCCCCGCCCGGGTCAGCGCGCCGATGCGAGCGTCGACCATCGGATCCCCGGGCGGGGCGAAGGGCAGGCGATCGATGACGACCAGGCTCAGCGCGTCGCCCACGACGTCCACACCCTCCCAGAATGTTGCGGTTGCGAAGAGCACGCTCCCGGATTGATTTCGGAATCTTTTGAGCAGCGACTCTCGCGATCCTTCGCCCTGCATCATGACCGGGTAGGGCAGCCGCTCGGCCACGCGATCGTGGACCGCGCGCATCGCTCGGAACGACGTGAAGAGCAGCAGCGCACGCCCCTCGGTGAGGCGCACCAGCGCCTCGACGCGCTCCCCGGCGGCGTCGAACCACGCCGGCGCGTTGGGCGCCGGCAGGTCGTCCGGGGTGTAGATCAGCGCCTGGTTCGCGTAGTCGAAGGGAGAGGCGACGTTGAGGGTGTGCGTCGTGTCGGGGAGCCCGAGCCGCCCGCGATAGTGGTCGAAGGTCCCCTGGGTCGTGAGGGTCGCGGAGGTCAAGATGACCGAGCTGAAGCGCTCGAACAGCAGCTCGCGCAGGAGCCCCCCGATCTCGACGGGCGCGGCGCGCAGGAAGACGGCGCGCGGGCCGCGCTCGACCCAGTGGACGAGGTCGTCGCGCTGGCACAGGACCACCTCCGCGAGGTCCTGCCGCAGGTGCTCGGCGCGCTGGATGAGGCGCGTCGCGGCGTCCGAGTCCGGGCCGATGTGGCCGGCGAGCTCGCGGGCGAGCGCGGCGAGGGTGGTGTCGAGCTTGTAGTACGCCTCGAGGACGGCGTCGGGGAGGACCTCTCGCGTGAGCCGGGACTGCGGGAGGAAGCGCCGATAGGCCCCGTAGAGGCGCTCGATGTCGCGCGACAGGGCCGCGAGGTCGCTGGCCGCCCCCTCGGGGAGCCCGTCCGGCGTCATCAGCGCGCGCCGCGCGTCGCCGCCGAAGCGGGCCACGCGCGCGTCGCTGACCGCGAGCCCGAAGTGCGCCGCGGCGATGTCCTCGAGGTGATGCGCCTCGTCGAACACGACCGCCTGGGCGTCGGGGAGGAGGCCGAAGCCGCTCGTCTCCTTGAGCGCGAGGTCGGCGAAGAAGAGGTGGTGGTTGACGATGACGACGTCCGCGCGCTCCGCGAGGCGCCGGGCGCGCATGACGAAGCAGTCGTCGAAGTGCTCGCAGCGCCGGCCGACGCACTGCTCGGCGTCCGCGGTGACCGAGCGCCACGCCGGGGCGCCCTCGGCGAGGTCGGCCACCTCGGCGCGATCGCCGGTCGCGGTGACGGCGGCCCAGCGCTCGATCCGCCCGAGGTCGTCTCGCAGCTCGAGCCCGAGCCGCGGATCGCGCTTGGCCTGCTCGAGGGCCAGCAGGCACAGGTAGTTCGTCCGGCCCTTCAAGATCGCCGCCTCGAACTCGACGCCGAGGATGTCGCGGGCGAACGGCACCTGCTTCTCCCAGAGCTGATCCTGGAGCGTCCGGGTGCCGGTCGAGAGGATCACGTGCTCGCCGGAGAGCGCCGCCGGGAGGAGGTACGCCAGGGACTTGCCGGTCCCGGTGCCCGCCTCGACCATCAGCGACTCCCGGCGCTCGAGGGCCGTAGCCACGGCCCGCATCATCGTCTCCTGCCCGGCCCGCCGCTCGTAGCCGGGCAGCGTCGTCGCGAGCCGCCCGCCCGGTCCGATGACCTCCTCGAGGGCCGGCCACGACACCGGCGCGAAGGCGAGGGCCCCGTGTCCGGCGAAGACGTCGTGCCGCTCGGAGTCCGCGCCAGGGCCTCCCGGTGGTGAGGTCGCTTGCTTGCTTTCGGGCCGATCTTCCACGTGCTATATCCCCGCCCCCGGGCTATCCGACCAAGCTCCCTGGCTTCGCCCCATCCAAGTGGAGCGCGCCCACGATCGTCCGCCGCGACTAGAGCACGCTCATGGCCGAAGACGAAAGCCCCCATTCCAGCTCCGACGATGGTCGCAAGGCCGATCTCGAGGCGCTCTTCGCCGCCTGGGATCAGCGCGACGGCGCCGCCGCGGCCCCCGAGCCGGGCGCTCGCGAGGCCAAGCTGCGGCTGCTCAGCTACGGCGTGCAGCTGCGCCTGGTCGTGTCCGTCGTGCTCATCGGCATCACCGCCTTCTTCATGTACAAGACGCGCGACAGCTTCTCGTACTGGCTGACGGGGGATCCTGCCGAGCTCGGCGATCTCCGCGAGGCCTGGGCGACCGGCACGCGGCAGCTCGACGTCCCCTCGAACACCTATGTCCACCTCGACGGGCTGGTCATCAGCCGCGTCTACACCCAGAGCCGTGGCCCGGACGCCGACCCCACCGCGGACGAGCCGGTCTACAAGCTCTTCTTCGACCCGATGTTCAACATCGTGGTCCGCACGACCCGGGATCTCCCGCGCCCCAAGTGGAACCACATGGGGATGATGGAGATCGACGACCGCTTCATCGACCTGATCAAGCAGAAGCGCGTGTTCCCCTCGGACCTGACGGTGTCGTTCGGCGGCAACGGGCGCCTCATTCAGGCGAGCGACGTCCCCGAGGACATGCGCCGCGCCATGAACACCTACGCGCGGGACACCAAGCTCGAGGCCGACAACCTCTGGGTCTTCCTCGACGACGACACGCCGTCCAAGCACAGCCTCGCGGGCATCGTCTGGGGACTCGCCGCGATCGTGCCGCTCGTCTCCCTCTTCTTCCTGCTGCGGGCGATCCGCCTCCGCGCGCGCTACCGTCAACAGCTCGGCGCTGGCGACACGGCGAGCGGTGATGCCCAGGAGACCTCTTCATGATGACCCCTCCCGAGGGTGACGCGCGCGCGCTAGCGGCGCAGCTCGCCGGCGCTGCCCGCGCTGCCGCCGGCCGTCTCGCCACCGCCACCACCGCCGACAAGGACCGCGCGCTGACGATCCTGGCCGACCAGCTCGAGGGCGAGACCGCCCGCATCCTCGCGGCCAACGCCCGGGATCTCGAGGCGGCCGAGGCCGACGGCGTCACCGGCGCGCTCCTCGATCGCCTGCGCCTGACCGCGGCCCGCGTCGCGGGGATGGCGGACGGCGTCCGGCAGGTCGTCCTGCTCCCCGACCCGGTCGGCGCGATGGAGGGCATGGTCCGCCGGCCGAACGGCCTCATGGTCGGCCGCATGCGCATCCCGCTCGGCGTCATCTGCATCATCTACGAGTCGCGCCCCAACGTGACCGTCGACGCCGGCGCGCTGTGCATCAAGAGCGGCAACGCGCCGATCCTCAAGGGCGGGCGCGAGGCCTTTCACACCAACGGGGTGCTCGTCGAGATGATGCGCGAGGCGCTCGTCGCGGCCGGGCTCCCGGCGGACGCGGTGCAGGCCGTGGCGACCTCCGATCGCCAGGTCATGACCGAGCTCATCCGGCGCGATCAGGAGGTCGACCTCGTCATCCCGCGCGGGGGCGAGGGGCTCATCCGCTACGTGACCGAGAACGCCACGGTGCCGGTCATCCAGCACTACAAGGGCGTCTGTCACGTCTACGTCGATCAGGGCGCCGATCTGGCGATGGCCGCCGACATCGCGTTCAACGCCAAGGTGCAGCGCCCGGGCGTGTGCAACGCCATGGAGACGCTGCTCATTCACCGCGACATCGCCCCGCGCTTGATCCCGGAGCTCTTCGCCCGCTACAAGGCGGCAGGCGTCGTCGTCCGTGGGGACGCGCGCACGCGCTCCTTGTGGCCCGACGCGGCCCCGGCGACCGAAGACGATTGGTCGACCGAGTATCTCGATCTCATCGTGGCGGTCCGGTTGGTGGACGACCTCGGGGCCGCTATGGAACATATTCGCAAATATGGATCCGGTCACACCGACGCCATCGTGACGAACGACTACCAGGCCAGCCAGCGGTTCATCGCCGAGGTCGGCTCTAGCTGCGTGCTGGTCAACGCGTCCACGCGCTTCAATGATGGCTTCGAGCTCGGGCTCGGCGCAGAGATCGGAATCAGCACGTCCCGGTTGCACGCCTACGGTCCGATGGGCCTCGAGGAGCTCACGGCCCGCAAGTTCGTGGTCCTGGGCTCGGGTCAGGTGCGCACGTGATCGGCAAAAAGGGAGAGGATTTGAACGAGCACGCAGCGAGCAGTGTCAAGGCTGGGGCGACCCAGGTCGTGTCCCCTCTCCAGGAGCTCGACACCCAGGCGCTCGCCGAGCGGATCGCGCGGCTGGCTATCCAGGCCAAGGGTCTGGACGTCAAGGTGCTTCGGGTGCTGGAGCTGGTGAACTACACCGACTGGTTCATCGTCGTCAGCGGGCGCTCGGACCGCCACGTCAAGGCGATCCGGGAGCACATCCAGGACGCCCTGCGTGAGTCGGGGGTGCGCCCGCTCTCGGTGGAGGGGACCGAGCACAACCAGTGGGTCCTCCTCGACTACGGCAACCTCGTGGTGCACGTCTTCTACGAGCCGGTGCGCGAGTTCTACGAGCTCGAGCGGCTGTGGCAGGACGCCCCGCGGCTCGAGATCCGCGAGGACGAGGGCCCGGCCGCGGCGTGAGCCCGAGCGTCTCACCGTGATCCTCCGCCTGCTGCACCCGGGGAGCGCCGGGCGCGGGCCGCTCGCGCTCGCCGCGGATGGGTACAAGAAGCGCCTCACGCGCCACTTCCGCGTGGAGGAGGACTTCCTCAAGGCGTCGACGCGGCAGCCGGCCGCGGTGGCCCTGGCCGAGGAGGCCGACCGCGTCCGCGGCGCCCTCCGTCCGCGCCAGCGCTTCGTCGTGCTCGCGGTCGACGGCGAGCCGTGGAGCTCTCCCGCCCTCGCCGAGCGCCTCGCCGGGTGGATGAGCGCCGGCCTGACCGGCGTCACCTTCGCCCTCGGCAGCGCCGAGGGGCTCGATCCTGCGCTCGTCCGCGAGGCTGACGAGCGCTGGTCGTTTGGCCCGCTGACCCTGCCTCACGACCTCGCGCGGGTCGTGCTCTGGGAGCAGCTCTATCGCGCCGGCACCATCCTGCGCGGCGAGCCCTACCACAAGTAGCGCGCTCGCCCTGAACGCGGCGCTTGGCACGGGGGTTGCTTCTCCGCCGCCCATGCGCTCCATCCTCAACCGCCTCCTCGCTCTCGTCCTCCCCGCCCGCTGCGCCGCCTGCGCGCTCGAGGTCACCGCGCCGAGCGTGCTGTGTGCCCCCTGCGCGGGGTCGCTGGTCCCCGGCGCCGGGGCCTCTTGTCCCGGCTGCGGGCTCGTCTACCTGACGCCCCCGGCGGGGGGCTGCGATCACCGCTGCGGCGACTGCCTGCGCGATCCGCCGCCCTTTTACCGGGCCAGGGCCGCGTTCGCTTACGGGGGGGCGCTGGCGGACGCGATCGCGCGCTGGAAGAACGCCCCCGACCACACCCTCGGCCCGGGGCTCGCCCGCCTCATGGTCGCAGCTCTGGCCGACGGTGGCTGGTCCCCGCCTCCGGGCGCCGTCGTCGTCCCGGTCCCCTCCCACCGGCGACAGCTCCGGCGGCGCGGCTTCAACCCGGCCGGCGTCTCGGCCCGGGCCGTCGCGCGCGCCTTCGGCCTCGCGTGGGAGCCGGGCGCTCTTGCGCTGCAACGACCGCTTCCACCGTCAAAAGGGCTTAACCGAAAATCCAGAATGCGGCGGGTTCGCGGCGCGTATGCTGCAGTGCAATGCGGTCGTATCCAGGGGCGCCCGGTGGTGCTCGTCGACGACGTGATGACGACCGGCGCGACCGCGCGGGAGGCGGCGCGGGTGATCCTGCGCGCCGGCGCCGCGTCGTGCGAGGTGGTCGTCCTGGCGCGTGCGCCGCGCGGGTGACGGCCCGTCCCGTCGCTCAGGGGTGCAGCGGCCCGTCGGCCGGGGGCGGTGGTGCGGGCTCGGGCGCGCTCGGGTCCTCGGCGGTCGCCCACTCGATCGCGTTGAGGTGCTGCTGCACCTCGGGCTCATCGAGGAAGTCCCACACGGCGTCGTTGCTGAAGAGCGCGACGAAGTCCTTGCGGGCCAGCGCCCCGATGACCTCGGGGGTGAGCAGCGCCTGCGCCTTGGGGTTCGCCATGATGGCCTGCAGGTGCGGGTCCGCCATGAGCTGCTCCTGGCTCCGGGTCGTCAGCAGCCACGCGAGCTTGGCGAGGGCCTTGCCGCGCGGGAACTCCTCGCTGTCGAGGAAGTTGTGCTGCATGACCCAGCGCCCGCTGATGCTGGACGCGAAGGGGATCGGGACCTTGCCGGTCATGCGGTTGGCCATGATCAGCCCGACGATCGCGATGTAGGCGATGAGGGCGCCCTTCGCGCCGCCCATCAGGATCCCGAGCGCCTTGTCCGCCTGCCCCAGGCCCTCCGAGAAGCTCAACAGGTCCTTGGTGACCTTGCGCAGGAGCAGGGCGCCGATGATGACGATCACGAAGAAGACCGCGAAGAAGCCGATGGTGCCCGCCACGGCCGGGGACAGCTTGTCGCTCCCCGTCAACGGCTCGGCGATGAGCCCGCCGAGCCCCTTCGCGATGAAGTAGGCCAGCATGACGACCGCCAGCTGACCGAGCTGGTACAGGAACCCCTGGCGCCACCCCCGGTAGAGGGACCACACGAGGAACAGCAGCACGAGGAAGTCGATCGCGACGCCCATGACCTCTCCGGTGGAAACGCGACGAGGGCGGCACCGCTCGGGATGTCGCCGTCGTCAAGCTAGCTCATGGGGCCGAGGCTGACCATCGGGCCCCCTGAAGTCTCACCCAGGTATGACGTTCGCCCTCCGGGGGCGCCCCACCGTTGGCTAGCGGCGGGTGCAGCCGCCGGATCGGTCATGCTTCCAGCGCGGGAAGAAGCACGCGTGCGTGCTTTTCCCCGCAGGCTGCCAGCTAGTTTCGCCACCGCCTGGCCCGCTTCGCGTTGGCCAGGCGGGCCTTTCAGGGCTCACGGTGTGTCCCGGCCGGTCGCCAGCTGCGGACTCCGGTCCGCGCCCTGCCGTTTCAGGTCAGTCTCGCCACCGCCCGGCCCGCTTCGCGTCGGCCAGGCGGATCTTTCGGGGCACGAAATGGCGTCGCAAACGGTCGGGCCACTGCGGCCTCCGCGACCCCCTCCGGCCGACTTCGTCGACCTACGGGGGCGCAGCTACGACCTCCGTGTCCCGACCCCTTGACGGGCGACCCGACCAGACCTGCCGTTTCAGGTCAGAAGTGGAACTTCACGTCGGCACCGTAGACGAAGCTCGAGACGAAGCTCGAGGGGGTGTCGTAGTAGTAGTAGGGGTCGTCGTACTCGAGGAACGCCCCGCGGTAGAGGAGCTTGGCGCCGATGGAGACCCCGCGGGTCAGGTAGAGGTCCACGCCGCCGCCGAGCTGGAAGCCCGGGCCGGAGAACGTGTCGGAGCTGTCGCTGTAGCTCAGCACGTAGGCGCCGAGGCCGGCCTGGAGGTACGGCTGCAGCCGCTGGTTCCAGTCCCCGAGGAAGAAGCGGCCGTCGAGCGTGATCGACGTCAGGTTGGCCGACTCACCGTAGGACTGGGTGTCATGGAAGCTCGTCGACACGCCGAGGTCGAGCGAGAAGCTCGATCCGAGACGCCAGCCGAAGTCGAGGGAGAAGCCGCCGCCGGTGTCGAAGCTGCTGCTCGCCGTGGCGTCGGAGTCGTCGATGATCGAGGTGCCGTGGACGCCGATGCCGAAGTGCATCAGCGGCCGATAGGGCGTCTCGACCGGGCGCCGCGGCGCCGGTACGTAGCGCGGCGCCACGTAGACCCGGCGCGGGGGGGGCCGGCGCGGGTAGTAGCGTCGCGGCGGGTAGCTCATCGCGAGGACAGTGTCCACGCCTGCGTCGTCGGCGCTCGTCGCGAGCGCCGGTACGGCGTTCGGCGTCTCGGCGAGGGCCGGAGCCGCGCTGGCGATGGCGAAGAGGCCGGTGAGGGCCGAGCAAAGTACGGTGCGTTTCATCGCTGCTCCCTGTCGCTCCGAGGGGACTCAGGCGTCCGGCGGGCATGGACGGGCCCCGGTCGGTCGGTATTCACTCGCGTTGCTGTTCCGCCGCCCACGCCTGCGGTGGTCGGGCGTCGTCGGCGAGGAGATCGATCTCGAGCCCCTCGACGGCGACGAGCGACCCGGGGCGCGCCGCGGCGACGTCGTGCGCCACCTGGTCCATGAAGCGGTCGTCGTGCTCTGGGGCGTGGTGAGTCACGATCAGGCGCCCCCCACCGGCCTCGGTGAGGAGCCTCACCGCGGCCTGCCACGTGCTGTGGCCCCAGCCCCGGTGACACTCGTACTCATCGCCCTCGACGAACATCGCGTCGTAGCTGACCCAGTCGCTGCCGCGGCAGAGCGCGACCAGCGCGGGGTCGCTGGCGTCCCCGACGTGCTCGACGTCGGACGCGTGCACGAAGGTCCGCCCGCGGTGCGTGATGCGATAGGCGAGGGCGCCTCCGGGGTGGCGCAGGCGGCAGGTCTCGATGGTCACGCCGGCGACCACGAAGGCCTCCCCCGGGGTGACGCCGCGGATCTCGAGGGACGCCGGCAGGGTGTCGTACTCGACCGGGAAGAGCGGGTAGGACATCACCCGCCGCAGGCCGTCGAGCGAGGCGACGTGGTCCTCCGCGTTGGCGTAGATCACCAGCCGCGTCCTGGGGTCGAACAGCGGACCGAAGAACGGAAAGCCGATCACGTGGTCCGAGTGGAAGTGACTGAAGAGGACCGTCGCCGTGACCCCATCCGCCGGCGCGTCGCGCATCAAGGCGGCGCCGAGCACCCTCGCGCCGGTCCCCATGTCGAGGATGAAGCGCGCGTCGTCGCACACGATCTCGAGGCAGGTCGTGTTGCCGCCGTAGCGTACGGTGCTCGCCCCCGGCGTCGCGATCGAGCCGCGCACCCCCCAATAGCGTACGAGAAAACGCGGGTGGTCCCGGTCGGGCTCGCGCTGGATGGCGTTGTGGGGGATCATGCCGGGGTGCTGCCCTCTTTGGCCACGGGGTGGAGCCATGACCCTGCGAAGTCTCACTGCGACCCTCATTGTCTGCCTCGCCGCTGGCGGATCGTGCAAGGCAGAACCCGCAACGTCGTCCGATCCTAGGGCGTCGACCGAGGCGCCGCCCGGTCCTGCGTGGCGGCCGGGCTACACGCGCCCGCCGGTCATCGACGCCCACGCCCACATCATGCGGGACGGATTCGATCGGATGGATCGCGCCATGGACGACAACGGCCTCGCGCGCGCCGTCAACCTCTCCGGTCCGACCCTCGGCCGGGGCGCCAAGGACGAGCCGGCGCTGCTCGCGAAGCACCCGCGGGTCAACGACTTCTTCAACCTCGAGTGGCGGATGCGGGGCCGCCCCGGCTTCGGCGAGATGATGGCGCGCGGGCTCGAGATCGCGGTGAAAGAGTACGGCTACAAGGGGCTCAAGATCCCGAAGGTGCTCGGCCTCTACGCCGACGACGCAGACGGCAACCGCGTCCCCGTCGACTGGCCCGAGCTCGACCCGGTTTGGGACAAGGCCGGGGAGCTCGGCGTGCCCGTCGCGATCCACACCGGCGACCCGAAGGCCTTCTGGCTCCCCGTGACCCCCGACAACGAGCGCTACGAGGAGCTCGTCGTCCACCCGGCCTGGTCCTTCGCCACCGGCTACCCGCCCCGCGAGCAGCTGCTCGCCGAGCGGGACCGCATGATCGCCAAGCACCCGAAGACGACCTTCATCTGCGTACACTTCGGTAACAACCCCGAGGATCTCGACTACGTCGACGCGCTCCTGCGGCGTCACCCGAACGTCGTGATCGACACCGCGGCGCGCCTCGGTGAGATCGGCCGCCACCCGCCCGAGAAGGTGCGCGACTTCTTCATCCGCTACCACGACCGGATCCTGTTCGGGACCGACCTCGGCATCGGCGCGGAGCACCTGATGCTCGGCTCGAGCGGCGCCGACGAGCCGAGCTGGGATGACCTGAAGCGGTTCTACGACGCGCACTGGCGCTTCTTCGAGGGCAAGGAGCGCGAGATCCCGCACCCGACCCCGATCCAGGGGCGCTGGACCATCGACGCCATCGACCTCCCCGACGAGGTCCTAGCCGACATCTACTACCGCAACGCCGTCCGCATCATCCACCTCCCCGACCCGACCGCGCCGCCGGGGCCGCTGCCTCCGCCGCCGGGCGCCTCGAGCGGGCCGGGGGGCGGCGTGGTGCCGGCCCCCGACTGACCGCGCCTCAGGGCGCGGACTCCCCGACTCGCCGCTCGCCGGCGAGCTCGAGGGACGCGCTGACCGCGGCGCGGCGGTTCGCGTCCCAGGTCCACCGCTGGTCGCTGTTCACCAGCGCCTCGAAGCCGTCGAGCACGCGGTGGTCGCGGTCGTCGGTCAGCGCCGCCTTGTCGCGGGCGATGGAGAGCTGCGCCGCGGCGCCGGCGGGGTCGCCGTGCTTGACCCGGTGGGACGCGCGCTGCAGCGCCTCCGCGAGCTCGAACCCCGCGACGTTCTTGGCGATCATGTCCGACTCCGGGGTCTCCGGTCGCGGCAGGCTGTCGACGCGCACGCTCGTCCGCGCGGTGGCGTTGCCGAGGTTCACCATGTCCTTGTACTTCACCGTGACGTCGGCGATCGGGCCCGGCCCGTCGACCCACAGCTCGACCAGGATGACGTGGCTGTCGTCGCCGTAGAAGTAGGGGATCACGGTCTGGATCCCGTCGTCGTCCTCGCCGCGATCGGAGGTGATCCCCATCGAGCGTGACAGGTTCTTGTCCGTCGCCTCCTCGCGGGCCTTCACCCGGGCGACCTCCTCCTCGTCGAGGACGCGGGTGCCCAGCACGCGGATGGCGCCAGCGGTCTTGCCGAGGCGGATGTTGACGCGGACCAGCCGGGCCACGACCCGCGCGAGGCTCTCGAGCTCCCAGGTCACGAGCTCCCCGGTCGTCGCGTCCCCAAGGTGGTGGTAGTTGCCGTGGCCCGCGTTGGCGACCTGCCACCACCCCCCGCGCTCCGGCGCCCGATCGAGCGCGAACACCGAGGTGACCGCCCCCTGCAGCGTCAGCGCGTGGGCGCTCGCCGTCGCCGAGGCCACCCGCCCAGCGTCGTTGCCGGCCGTCACGACCAGGACCGTCTCCGTCCCCGGCACGATCGCCGTGTCCGCCGACGCTGCGGCGAGGATCTCGCCCGCCTTCGCCATCGCGTGCCCGAGGGCGTTCGCGTCGTAGCGCCGCGGGGCCGCCGCCGGCAGGGTGTCGAGGGTCGCGGCCAGGCGCCCCCGGGCCCGGTCGAGCCGCGCGAGCTCGGTGAAGACGCGCGGCTCACCGTCCGCCACCACGACGCCCAGCCGATCCGCCGGGCCGAGCTTCGCGAGCACCTCGACGACCATGTCCATCACCGCCTCGGGGGCCTGCGACAGCGCCGGGCCGTCGATGACCAGCATCACGTCGAGCGGCGGACGACGCCAGCCGTAGCGCGGGCTCCCGCGCAGGCCGACCTGCAGAAACACCCGCCGCGGTTGGTCGAGGTAGGGGGTGTCGAGCTGGGCGGTGACCTCGAGCCCCGAGGTCGTCGGCGCGTCGAAGGGCTGCCGCGCCCCGTAGGCGAGCCGGTACGGGCGTTCGCCCTCGCGCAGCGCCGCGTCGAGGCGGAGGAGCCGCTCGCGGTAGGCCGCCGAGCCCCCGAGATACGTGTTCTCGAAGTAGAACATCCGCGGCAGCATGCGCTCGGGGTGGACGTAGGTGAGCGCGTCCGGCGACGGCAGGCGCTCGAGGTCGAGGTCGAGCTTGCCACCCTCGAGCCCCTGGCCGCGCTGGTCCTGCTCCTCGGCCTTGCGGCCCTCCTCACGCGCTCCTTTCTTTCTCTTCTCGGCCTGGTCCCGCTTCTTCTCGTCCTTGCCGTCGATGTCGGCGCGGGTCGTCAGCCTGGCCAGAGGCTGGTTCACGGTCTTCGACACGTCATCGAGGTCACCGTCCTCGAGCTCCTCGCCCTCGGCGTCGACGACGCCGGGGCGGCCGCGCAGTCGACCCACCTCCGCCCCTCCCGCGCCGTCACCGGAGAGGCCGTCGAACCGCCCCGTCGCGCCCTGGGGCAGGGCGAGCGTCGTCGCCACCGCAGGCTTGTTCGGCGCGGGAGGCGGCATCGGGGAGGCGCTGGGCCCACGCGCCACCCGGCGCTCGCTCAGGTTGCCCGCGAAGCGGTCGTCGGCCGGGGGCTCCGCGGCCTTGGGGGGCGGCGGCGGGGCGTCGACGATCCCCTGATCGAGGGCGGACTCGAAATCGTCCACCCGAAGCGACTCGGCCTTCGACGGCTCGCCCGGGTCGGCCTCGCCCGCGCTTGCGCTCGCGACGGCCGGCGGCTCCTCCTCGGGCGCGTACGAGACCGCGCTCGTGGGCGCCGCGTCACCGGCGCGCCCGCAGCTCAGCAGCAGCGCGCCGAGACACACCGCGAGCGTCAGGCTGGCCGGCCGTGCGGCTCGTATAGTGCGTTGCAACATGGCAATTCTCCGTATCAATCGGGGACTTCCTCGCCCTTTCGCTGCAGCCACGCGAGGAACACGACCATCGCGATCACGACGACCGCGACCATCGCCTCGCCCCCGCTGATGCCCCAGCCGAGGGTCTTCGCGAGCAGCAGCAGCACGCCGCCGAGGATGGCCGCCGCGACCGCGAGCTTGCGCCGCCGCAGCCGGGTGCGCTGCCACGCGGCCCAGCCGAACAGGATCAGCGCCAACACGAACAGCACGATGTCGAGCCACGGCCCCGGGGTCGCGATGAGCGACAGCGACACCGTCGGCGCCGCGCCCGCCTCCGCCGCGTCGTAGACGTCGGCCCGGAACATGCGCTCGACCGTGTCCTCGGAGCTCTTGATCGACACGTCGATGGTCCCCGCCGAGCCCTCGCGGTCGGGGGGCGTCCAGTCGCTCGCCTCGACCCTGCGCAGCGCGCTCGACGCCCCGTAGATCCCGAACTTCTTCGGCACGTGGACGAGCCACTGGAAGTCGTTCACGAAGACCGCCGGGCGCGGCGCGATCAGGTCGATCGACGGCAAGAACCCGAGCGAGTCGCGCTTGAGCTTGTAGGTCAGGTCCACCATCACGCGGCGCTGCTTCGGGATGCGGAGCTTCAGCGTGGTGTCGTTGTCCGCGATCGGCTCGACGCTCTCGCCGTCGACGGTGGCCCCGAGCACCTTGGCGCCGGCGGGGACGTCGAGGCGGAGGAAGTTCTGGTCTCGGTTCTCCACGTCGAAGGTCGCGCGCGAGACGATCTCGCCCTCCTCGAAGATCGTGGTCTCGACCCACATCCGGCGGATGGCCGCCGTCAGCGTCTCGACGGTCTTGTGGCGCTTGAGGCCGAGGGTCAGCGACGGCGCGTCCTCGTCGAGGGTGAAGGACCACCCGTAGCCGAGCTCGACGTCGCGCTTGGTCTGGAGCGTGATCGCGCGCGGCAGCTGGCTGACGTCGAGCTTCGTGAGCCCGGTCGCGGCGCGCTGATCGACCTCCATCATGGCCTCGGTCGCCACCCCGAGGACGCCCTTCTGGACCTTGGCGGACTCGACGCGGATGTCGGGGACGACCAGCTCGGCGACGTCGCTCGCCACCGTCAGCGACAACGTCAGCTCGATGGTGAAGTGCCCGCCCAGCGCCTGGGTCAGCTGGACCCGGTAGCGCCGCCGCGGGCTCGTCCCGTCGTCGCCGTCGGCCCACTCGGCCGCCTTGAGGCTCGGCGCGTTCACCTCGCCGGTGATGTCCACCTCGCGCGGCAGCGACAGCACGACCTCGTTGGTGCGCCCGCTCTTGACGTCGATCGCGACGATGGCGCGCACCTCGAGGGTGTTCTGCTGGAACAGGTAGAGGCTCTCGATCCGCGCGTCGAAGCTGAAGGCGCGCTCCTTGGCCTCCTGGACCTTCGAGGCGACGGGGCGCGGCGGCCCGATGTGCTTGAACGCCTGGGTCACGATGTCGCCGCCGAGCTTCTGGCGGATCTCCACCGGCAGCGCGTCCTCGCCCGTCTTGCTGTTGTCCGTCTCGGCCGGCGCGAAGCTCACCTTCTCACCGTCGAACAGCGCCACCACGCCGCGCTCGCGCGTCACGTTGAGCGGGCGCACCAGCGGGATGTCGATCGCCGTTCCGAACGCGGTCGGCACCACCTTCTCGAGCTCGAGGGTCAAGACGTAGGTCCCCTCCCGCTCAGCCCCGAGGAAGATGCGCGCCTGGCGCGGCTCGCTGTCGGTCGCCTGGAAGGTCCGCCAGTCCTCGATGCCGTCGCCGGCGACCCGGTACAGCACGACCCCGGCGTCGTCGGGCAGCTCGACCGGCAGCTCCTTGAGGGTCCCGCGGATGATCTCGTAGCGGATCTCGACCTTCGAGCGCACCACCCCCTCCTCGATGCGCACGAGCTGGTAGGTCTCCGCGTTGGCGCTCACGACCTTCTCCGGGGCGGTGCGCGGCTCGGTCCAGGTGATCTTCACCTCGTCGGTCGGCGGCAGGAACGCCGAGGCCAGGGTCGTCGCCTGGTCACCCTCGCCCTTGAGCTCGGTGGACACCGGGACCTCGGGGTCGAACTGGACCGCGCGGTGCCCGGGGATCTTCGCCTCGATCCGGGTGATCGGCGCCCGGGCCAGGGTGAGGCCGATCTCGGGCTGCCCCTGGGTCCGATCGATGCTGGTCCGGAAGGTCGCCGTCACCACGTGGCGCCCGACCCCGGTCACGACCAGCTGGTGCCAGCCGCCGACGACGCGGGTGGCGACGGGCTTGCCGCCCTCGACCGCCTCGGTCATCGCCATCGTGTCCGGCGCTACCTTCACCGTCGCGCGCGGCCCCTCGAGCAGGACCTCGAAGCGCGCGACGATCTCGGCGCCGTCGCTGCCCGGATCGACGGTCATCGCGTAGTCGACCCGCCGCAGCGCCGTCGCCGATCCGCCCCAGCGGAGCACCGCCGCGTGGGTCGCGGGCAGCGCCGCGATCACCCCATCACCTCGCGCCTGGACGCTCCCGTTCGGCCACACCTCCACCGCGCCGGCCCCCGACGCGTCGACCGTCAGGGTCGACCCCGGCAGCGGCGGCATCGGGATCATCGCCAGCGCCGCCCCGTCGCTGCTGGCCTCCACCGGGACGCGGTAGCGCAGCGAGACGCTGTAGCGCTGGCGGTTGGAGGCGTCGAGCAGCGCGAGCTGCACCCCGCCGCGGGTGATGAGCGTCGCGTCGCTACCGTTGATGCGCGCCGACTCGAGGATCACGCTGCCGGGCAGCAGCAGCACCTCGCCGGTGCCCTCGCCGACGAGGACCACGTCGGCGTCGAGCTGGACCTCGACGAAGTGCGACTCCGCGTCCCCCGGCAGGGTCGCGGTGATCCTGCCCGTGCCCCAGCTCGGCTGCGGGCCGCCGCGATCACGCGCCGCCTTGACGAGCGCCTCGTACTCGGCGAGCGGCAGCTTGACCTCCGATGGCGGCGCCTGCGCGCTGGCGCTCGTGCCCGCGAACGCGAGCAGGGCGAGGGCCACGAGTGGCTTGGCTGTGGCGCGGAGCATGATCCCTCCTGGGGTGCGATCTGAGATGGTTTGCGCTCGGGATTCGGTTGAACGCGGCGCGGGGCGTTTTGGGTCTAACGCCGCGCGAAAAAGCGGATGAACGCGCGGCCTTGACTGAACAAATGGCGGTGTGCACACTTGTTCAGTATGAACCTGAACACACCCGATCCCGTGCAGCTGTCGGTACACCGCCATGGTACCTGCGGTGCGGTCTGGCGTCTCGACGTCGGAGACGCGGGCGTCGGTCGGGCGGCGTGGTGTCCGGATCGCGCGGCCCGCAGGATCGCAGGTGGGGGCCCGTGGCAGGCGCCCCTGTCGACCCTCGGGCCCGCCCTCGATCGGCTGCGAAAGCTACCGGATTGGCTCTGGCTCGCCCCGCGGGAGGACGCCTTCGTCGCCTCCGCCGATCCGGCGCGGCGAGCCGAGCTGCTCCTGATGATGCGCCACCTCCTCGGCCGCGACGTCGACGTCGCGCTGACCACGCGCGGCGGCCTACGCGAGGGACGAGAACTGGTCGCTCTCGCGGCGGCCGCGCCGGGCCGCGTGGCGGTCCGGGTCGGTCTGTTCACCCGCGATCTGGCGCTCGAGGCGCGCTGGGAGGACGGGCTCGCCCCGGCGTCGCAGCGGATCGCGCTGGCGAGCGCGCTGGTCGACGCGGGGGCCGCGGTCACCCTCGAGCTCGGGCCGATCATCCCCTTTGTCAACGACGCCCCGCGCGCGCTGGACGGGGTGATGCGCGCGGCCGCGCGGGCGCATGTGCGTCACGTGGCGCCGCGCTGGATCGAGGACGCCCCGGGGCTGCTTCTCCAGGTCGAGCGCGAGGTCGGGCGCAGCAGCGCGCGGATGCTCTCGGGGTGGTTTCGGCAGCCCGGCGCCCAGGCCGAGCGGGGCGGGCGGCGCGGGATCGCCCCCGACGCCCGCTCCAGCCGACGCCAGCACATCCACGAGGCGGCGCGTGACCACGGGATCACCGTGGTCGAGTGCCGCTGCGTCCATCACGGCGCGAGCGCGGCCTGCCCGGTGGCCCCGAGCCGGCTGGTGCGCCCGCAGCTCGATCTCCAGCTGCCGGCCTGACCGAGGCTCGCGGGGTCGTGCGGCATCGCGGCGTAATGGTGCCAGTTGTGGCGGAAACGATCCGATCACAAAGAAATAACTGCGCTATTGCGATGCAGCAATAGGCGCCGAGTCGGTCGCCAGCCACGCCCGGGTCGCGGGGAACATCGGGTCGAGCGCGAGCGCCTCGGTCGCCGTCACCCAGCGGGCGTCGTCGACCTCGTCGCGGGCGAGCGCGAGCGGCTCGGTGGGATCATCGAGGGTGGCGCGGAACCAGACGAGGAGGAAGGCGCCGTTCGAGGTGGGGCAGCGGTGGACCTCGGGGCCGACGGTGACGCTCAGGCCGGTCTCCTCCCGGACCTCGCGCCGCGCGGCCTCGGGCAGGGTCTCGTCGGGCTCGAGCTTGCCGGTGACGGGGGTCCAGTAGCCCGGAGCGGGGCGGCCCGGGGCGCGACGGACGAGCAGGTAGCGTTCGGCGTGGCGGATCACTACGCACACCGCTAGCGGGAGGGGCTCGGCCGCGGTCGTCGGGGACGGAGGCGTCATCGTCGGGGGGCCTCGCTGGGCGTCAGGGGGCGGGCGTGGCCGCGGGCGGGAAGACCCGCGTCGGCGTCGTGCCGAGGCCGCTGCGCCGGTAGAGGCCGTCGTCCTGGCCCGCGAACGCGGCGTCACCGAGGTGAACTGGCTCGAGCGGCGCCGGCGCCGGCGCCGGGCGGCGGTCGAGGTCGAACCAGCTGCGGCCGAGGTCGCGGCTCCCGAAGCGGCGGCCGTCCGCGACCCACACGACCAGCGTGTCGAGGCCGCCGTTGAGCCCGACCACCCGGTCCGCCTGGTTCGGCCACGCGCGGTGCCAGGTCGCGCCCCTGTCCTCGCTGGCGAACACCTGGCCGCCGATGGTCCCGCGCTCGGCGATCCGGCAGCTGGCGCCGTGGACCACGATCCGGTCCGGCGACCGCGGGTCCACCAGCAGCGCCCGCGCGTGGGTCTCGAGCACCTCACCGTCGGCCGCGACCCGCACGCGGATCCAGGTCGCGCCCTGGTCCTCCGAGCGCCACACGGCGCCGCGGGTGCTCGGCGCGACCACCCCCGGCTCGTCGCAGGCGCCGCCGTCCGCGAGC
>PHBI01000004.1 GCA_002841945.1 Deltaproteobacteria bacterium HGW-Deltaproteobacteria-14 | reverse complement strand
GGGTGGGCGGCGGCGGCCAGCTCCTCGTAGGCGGGGTGTCGCAGCTCGCGGGGCAGGGGGAGCACGTCGAGGAGCCCGTCGAGGGCGGCGGGGTTCGCGGTGGCGGCGAGCTGCTCGGCGGCCTGGGCGAGGAGATCGCCGGCGCGGGCGAGGCCCCAGCGGTTCCACGGGGACTCGAGGTCGAGGCGCTCGCGGTCGACGGGCACGTCGAAGTGGCCGTGAACGACGAAGCGCAGGCCCGAGCGCTCGCCGGTCGGGAGGTGGCTGAAGATGGTCGGCGCGTCCGCGGGCAGCGGCACCGGCGCCCCGGCGCCGTCGAGGGCGATGGCCACCAGCGACCGGGTCGTCATGGCGCGGCTCAGCTCGCGCCGGGGGCCGTCGTAGGCGAAGTGGCCGGCGGCGACGGCGTAGCGGCGGGTGTCCGCGGGGGCGTCGCCGCCGTCTGCGCCCGCGCTGACGACCAGCGAGACGACGTGGCGCTCGGCGTCGTCCTGGCGGGCGACGCGGCGGGCGACGTCGCCGCCGCGGACGTCGAGCCGGCGCAGGTTCTGGAGCGTCAGCAGGGTCTCGGGGGGGACGGCGAGCGCGCGCGCCACGAGGTTCGCGGGGGTGTGGGCCGGGTCTCGCGGCTGCCTGAACGGAAGGACGAGCAGCGTGCCGCCGTCCGGGTCGTCGCTCGGCGGGCGGCTGTCGAGGGGGCGGGGGATGGCGATGTCGGCGATCTCGAAGCGGAAGAGGTCGGAGTAGACCTGGGGCCGCTCGCAGATCTCGTAGACGGACTTGAAGCCGACGCCGAAGAAGCCGATCTGGTCGGCGGACTTGGTGGTCTGCCCGATGGAGAGGACGCCGACGACGTCGCGGGCGTCGAAGGGGGCGCCGTCGTGCCAGGCGGTGACGCCGTCCTCGGCGATGGTGACGCGGAACGTGGTCGCGCCTGCGTCCTCGGCGTTCTGGAGCAGCTCCACGAGGAAGTGCCCGGGGTCGGTGTAGACCCGGCGCGAGAGCAGCTCCTCGGCGTTGGCCTGCGACAGCGACCGGGGGGCGTCGCGCAACAGCGTCAGGACGTCGCGGGTGAAGCGCTCGCGGCGGCGGCGCCAGGGGTCGTCCTGGCCGCGGGCGGCGGCGTGGGCTTCGAGTGCGGCGAAGCGCGCGCCGGGGACCCGGACGAGGGTCGCGTCGTCGATCGCGTCAATCGCGTCGGGGGCGGCCGCGTCGAGGGCGGCGACGCAGCTGGCGACGGCGCCATCGCGGAGGGCGTCGCGGCGCGCGCGGTCGGCGTTCTTGAGCCAGCGGTCCATCAGGCACAGGGCGCCGAGGCGCGCGAGCGGCAGGGTCTCGAGGGCGTGGGCGACGGCGTCGGCGACCGGGCGCAGGGCGGCGGGGGGGAGCTCCGAGCGGTCGAGGCCGCGCAGGACCCGCTGGGCGCCGGTGTCGGGGACGGTCGCCAGGGCCGCGCGCAGGGCGGCGCTGACCTCCGGGCGCGCGAGCGCGCCGGCGTGCCCGAGGGCGCGGACGGCGTGGGCCAGCGGCTCGTGGTCCGGCAGCGCGGCGAGGACCGCGAGGAGCTGCGCCGTCAGCGTCGGATCGCCGCCCGCGACGGTGCGGTCGATGGCGCTGATCTGCTGCGGGAACGGCGCGCGCGCGAGGGCGCCGAATGAGGGGTCGTGGCTCACGCCCCGAACGCTATCACGTCGTGGGCAGTCCCGGACCGACGCGGTGGCTGCCGGCGGCGCCGCGGAGCATGGTGAGGACGAACCAGGTCGGCTCGAGGGCGGTGAGGCCGTGGGGCAGCCCCATCGGGAAGTCGATGTGGCCGTTCGCGGGGACGGGCCAGGTCTGCTCTCCGACGAGCACGTCGAGGCGCCCCTTCAGGACCAGCACCTCGGCGGGGAAGGGGGAGAGGTGGGGGCTGATCTCCTGGCCGGCGTCGAGCCCGAACAGGACGATCTTGATGCCGCCCTTGACCTCGAGCAGGGGGCGCGAGGCGATGCCGCCCTCGGGGATGACGAGGGCCTGGGCGAGGTCGGTCGGGGTCTGGGGCAGCAGGCTCATGGCTCACTCCGGGTCGAGGTGAGCGAGCGATAACATAGGCCCGGGCGGGGGACAAAGGCGAACCCGCGGCGCATCGCTCGTTGCCGCTGACTTCGCCGTCGTGGTAGCTCTGTCGCACCGCACAAATGCGTGCGATGTCGGGTGGTGCCTGGCTTGGCCCCAGCGGGGGGGGCGACCACCGTGCACTCGCAGCGTCGGTCGGCGAGTTGCGCGTTCGAGGCGGGCGACACCAGGCGATGGCGGGTGCGGGACCACGAGGTCGTGTGATGGGTCTTCGGCTTGGTGTTCTCGGGATCGTCGCCACGTCATTCGCCTGCGTACCCGCTGACGAGCCCGCGCGGTCGGGCCTCGAGGTGCAGGTCGCGGCCCTCGACCTCGTCGGCGTCGGTGACGTCGTCTGGGACATCGAGGTCGTCAACGGCGCCGCGACAGCCCAGGTGGTGTGGCAGCGGCGCCTCTCCTCGTCGCGCTATGGCGACGGCGCCGGCTCCGCCAGCGTCGTCGGGGTGTGCGACGCCGACCCGGCCGCCGATTTGAACACCGTCCGGCTCTGGGTCGTGGGGGTCTACGACGCCGCCGTCAGCAGCCCGGGGGCCTTCAACGGCGGCGCGACGACCGGCCCCGGCGCCGTCGTCGGCCAGCCGCTGCCCTTTCAGAACCCCACCGCGAGCGCGCCGCTGACCCGCGAGGTCCGCTGCGCCGCCAACGCCGACGCGCAGGTCCGCTTCGAGGTCGCCCTGATGCGGCCCGCGCAGCAGGGCTTCTTCGACATCGCCGTCGGCTTCAACAACATCTTCTGCTCGGCCAAGTTCGATTGCTGCGCCGCGCCGGCGGGGCCGACGTGTGCCCTCGACGGCAGCGAGGACACCACGCTCCTCCACGACGCGAACGGCCAGCGCGCCTCGACCATGGTCCTGGGCTTCGCCTGCACCGCCGGCGTCGGCGGCGGGGTCGAGACCAACCTCTACCTCGACGCCCTCGAGCTCGACTGCACGAGCCCGACCGCTGGCGACTTCAGCGCGGACATCGTGCTCGACCCGTCCGGAGCGCCAGGCAACCAGTGTACGGCCGGCGCGGATGGGATGAGCGACTGCGGCGGCGCCGTCACCGAGGTCCGCTCGCCGCCCTTCGACGCCGACACCTACCTCTACCAGGTGGCGGTCTATCGTGGGATCGAGCAGCTCCTGAGCGGCGGCGTCAGCGCCCAGAAGGTCTATTGGAACGTCGCCCTCGGCGTGAAGCGGCCGGGCATCGCGCAGTGCTGGCTGAAGACCCGTGGGACCGCCGACGACGTGCTCGGCACCGGCGTCGTCGACCAGGGCACCGTCGACGCCGGCGTCGTCTACCCGTTCGTGCAGTGGGAGGTCCGCCTCGGCGCGTGCGGCCCCGAGCAGCTGAGCTTCGGCGATCCCGCGGGGCAGGTGCGGACCATGTACACGGCGACCGACGGCGATGACGTCGCGTTCGCCTACGGCTTCGGCGCGAACATGCCCGCCGGGTCGTTCTGCAGCCCGCCGTGCGACAACGGCGGACACTGCGTCGGCGCCGCGTGCGTCTGCCCGCCGGCGTTCACCGGCGCGACCTGCGGTGACGCCGCCGCGGGCTGCGGGCTGTCGCCCGTTCCCTGTCCCGGGGGACAGTTCTGCACGGTCGCCGGGGTCTGCGTCCCCGACGGCACCACCCCGAGCGAGACCCCGGTCGGCTTCGCTCCGTCGACGCTGCAGCTCCCGGTCAACGGCTCGGCGACCCTCGCGGCCAGCGCCGGCGACCCGCCCTACAGCTACGCCCTCGTGAGCGGGGGCGGCACCCTCGTCGGCGCCACGTATACCGCGCCGGGCACCCCGGGCAGCGCCACCGTGCGCGTGATCGACGCCTTCGGCGGCGCCGCCGACCTCGCGATCACGGTCTACGCGGCGCTGAGCCTGAGCCCGAGCACGTTGACCCTGCAGACGTCGGCGACCCAGGTGTTTACGGCCTCGGGCGGGGTCGGCCCCTACACCTACAGCGTCGTGAGCGGCGGCGGCAGCTTCTCGGGCGTGACCTACACGGCGCCGGCGACGGCGGGCGGCGTCACGGTGCGGGTCACCGACGGCCTCGGCAACACCAGCGACGCCGCGGTGACCGTGTCGACCCCGCTCGCCCTGACGCCGGCGGTGTCCTGGGTCGAGCCCGGCGAGGTCGTGACGCTCTCGGGCGTCGGCGGCGCGGGCGGTTACTCCTACGCGGTGCAGCGCGGCGGCGGCGGCCTGGCGGGCGCGGAGCTGACCGCGCCGGGCGCCGGGACGGTCGTCGTCGCCGTGACCGACGCCGTGGGCGCCACCGCGACCGCGACCCTCAAGGTCCGCGGCTTCCCGCGGGTCTCGGTCAACGGGCTGCTCGAGGCCTCCAACAGCCCCCGCGGTCAGTCGAGCTGCGCGGTGAGCGCCGACCGGACGCTGTGGTGTTGGGGGGAGAACGAGGCGGGCCTCGCCGGCGCCGCGGTGACGGTGGATCAGTTCGACCCGGTGCAGATCGGGTCCGACAGCGACTGGACGATGGTGAGCGTCGGCTATCGCTACGCCTGTGGCCTCCGCGTCGACGGGACGGCGTGGTGCTGGGGCAGCGACTACTACGGTCAGCTCGGCGAGGGCGTCATCGGCGACCAGACCGCGCCCGTGCAGGTCGGGGCCGACGCCGACTGGGCCGAGATCGCGGCCGGGACCGACCACACCTGCGGCCTGCGCACCGACGGGACGCTCTGGTGCTGGGGCGCCAACACCGCGGGACAGCTCGGCCTCGGGCACAAGACCTACACCCCGGGGCTGGCGCAGGTCGGCGCCGAGACCACCTGGCGGGCCGTGACCGCGGGGGTCTCCACGTGCGGGATCAAGGCCGACGACTCGCTGTGGTGCTGGGGCTCGAACTCGGTCTGGCAGCTGGGGATCGGCGCCGTCAGCGGCGATCAGCCGAGCCCCGTCCGGGTCGGCGGGGCGACGAGCGCGTGGTCGTCCGTGTCGTCGCCGATCTGGCACACCTGCGGCACCAAGACCGACGGCACGCTGTGGTGCTGGGGCTACAACCGCCACGGGGAGGCCGGCGTCGGTACGACCAGCGCCCAGCAGGCCCCCGGCCAGGTGTCCCCCGGGGTGACGAGCTGGCTGTCGGTCGCCGTGGGCGGCGGCGCCAACGCGGCGACGACCTGCGCGACCCGCACCGACGGCACCCTGTGGTGTTGGGGCGCCGACGACTCCGGGCAGCTCGCCGATGGCAGCGTGAGCGCCCTCGACGCGGCCGCCGCGACCACGCCCCAGCAGGCCGGCGCGCTGACCGGCTGGGCCTCGGTGGACGTCGCCGCACAGCACGCCTGCGCCGCGCGCGACGACGGGACCCTGTGGTGCTGGGGGCGCAACACGAACGGCGCGCTCGGCTCGGGCGGCCCGCTCAACAAGCTGGCGCCGTGGCCGATCCCGGGGAGCTGGGCGTCCATCCGCCGGGCCCCCGGCACCGGGAGCCACGCCTGCGGGCTCGCGACCAGCGGCGCGGCGTCGTGCTGGGGGCTCAACAACAACGGGCAGCTCGGCACCGCCGCGAGCAGCGGCTACTTCGGCAACCCGGCCAGCCCGGTCATCGGGGGGCCGGCCACCTGGACCGCCGTCGCCACCGGCGGCAGTCACAGCTGCGGCCTCGGCAGCGGCGGCACGCTGTGGTGCTGGGGCTACAACAACAAGGGGCAGCTCGGCGACGGGACCCAGGTCGCGCGCGCCGCCCCGGGGCAGCTCGCCGGGGCCTGGACCGCGGTCGCCGGGGGCCGGGACTTCACCTGCGGGCGCCAGGCGGACGGCACGCTGTGGTGCTGGGGTGACAACGGCAACAAGCAGCTGGGCCTCGGCGCCGCCGCCGCCTCCCAGGTCCTGACGCCCACCCAGGTCGGCGGCGCGACCGACTGGGCGGCGATCGCGCCGAGCCAGTACCACGCCTGCGCGACGCGCAGCGACGGGACGCTGTGGTGTTGGGGCTACGTCTTCGGCGGCGGCATCGGAGACGGGACCGCCAACACCCGCGACGCGCCGACCCAGGTGGGGGCGACGAACAGCTGGTCGACGGTGACGACCGGCTGGGCTCACTCCTGCGCCATCGACGCGGCGGGCGCGCTGTGGTGCTGGGGCACCAACGACTACGCGCAGCTCGGCCTCGGCAACACGGCCACGCCGAAGCTCTCGCCGACGCGGGTCGGGGTCGCCTCGGACTGGACCGCGGTCGCGGGGGCGTTTCAGGCGACCTGCGGCATACGTGCCCCGGGGACGCTGTGGTGCTGGGGGCGCAACCAGTACGGGGAGGTCGGGGTCGGCACCCAGACCCAGCAGACCTCGCCGGTCCAGGTCGGGAGCGACGCGGACTGGGTCGACATCGCGGCCGGCACCAGCGGCGTGTGCGGTCGCCGCAGCGGCGGCGGGACGTGGTGTTGGGGCACGGACGTCACCGGCCAGACCACCGGCTACGGCGAGAAGCGCCCGTTCGCGAGCGAGGTCAGCGGGCTCTGACGCCCCCTGACGGCCGCCGCGCGCCTACCGCGCGCCGGTGAGCTCGAGGAGCCGTGCGTCGGGCTCGCGGGCGAGCTCGCGGTCGAAGGTCAAGAGCGGAGCGGCGCCCTCGGCGCTGGCGCCGGCGAGGATGAGGTAGTCGTCAACGAGCGGGCCCGCCGAGGCGGCGCTCGCCGGCTACTTCTGCGCCTCGGGCTCGGGGGGGCGGCGGCCCCACAGCCAGCTCAGCGCGAGCGGGACGGCGTCGAAGGGGGCGGCGCGGACGACGTCGTCGCCGCTGTGGCTGCCGGCGAGGACCCAGGCGCCGCCCTGCAGGGCGAAGACCTCGAGGGTCTCGGCGATGGGGTCGACGAGCCAGACGTGGCCCTACCGACAACGCGCGCCAACGTCGACGGTCCGATCCCTCGCGGTCAGGGGCAGCCCGGGTTCACCCGGCGGCACAGGCTCGGGCTCTCGCCAGCGCTGCGGGGGAGGGCGACGGCGACGACGTAGCCGCCGCCGGACGCGCACGCCGCGAGGCAGCCGGCGGAGCGATCGGTCACGGCGAGCTCGACCCAGGGTCCGCCGTCGCCGGCGAGGACGGTCACGCCGTCGTCGTCGAAGCCGCAGGTCTGGAAGGCCATCGTCCCGAGGACGACCACGTATTCGGTGTCGAAGTCGACCGGGTCGGCGGCGGTGCTGGGGGAGCTGCAGTTGGCGATCTCCGCGGCCATCACGTCCCAGCTCGTCGCGTCGGTGACGACGGCCTCGGTGGGCGTCGCGGGCGGCGAGCAGCGGAACCTCTCGCTGAAGATGACGCGATGGGCGACCTCCGCGCCGCTCGGGCGCTGGCAGTCGCCGAGCAGGGTCGCGGCGTCCTGCGCGGTCGCGCCGTCGTCGGCGCACCCGAGGGCGGCCACCGCCCCGAGGGCGCATATCGAGAGCCGCACGAGCACCCAACGCAGGAGCTTCGTCGCCATGGTTCCCCCAGGTCGTGGGCCGCCAGCATCTTGCGTGTGACGGAGCTGTGAATCAACTGACGGCGACCCAGGAGAATGCCAGCCCGGATCTCTCACGATGTGTAAGGCGCATTGGGATGTTTACCTGTAATATCATGGTGTTGAAACAAGTCACGCAGGTGCCCGATGCGGACAGAGTGTAGACCGGAGATTCTCGAGTTCCAAGCCCGCGGAAGGCGTTCGGTGGAGGCGGCGTTCGACGCTGGCCGAGTATCGCAGGATGCAGGGGCGATGCTGCTCGGCGAGTTGGACCAGCGCATTGGGCTCAGTGACCGGTTCGCCGGTTGCTTCGTCGACCACCGTCGCCCGGACCTGGTCGAGCATCCCGTCGAAGACCTGGTGCGGCAGCGCATCTTGAGGCTCAGCCTGGGGTACGAGGACCTCAACGACCATGACAGCCTGCGGGCGGATGCGCTGCTCGCGACGGCGGTCGGCAAGGTGGACCCAACGGGTTCGCAGCGGCGGCGCGAGCAGGACCGCGGGAGCGCGCTCGCCGGCAAACCGGGCGCCGGCCTCGCGCTGCTGCGGCGGACGGGCGGCGCGGCCGAGCTGGGCTTCCCCGACCTGGGCGCCTACAGCCTCGAGCGCCTCGGGCGCAGGCGCCGCTGGGAGAGGCCGAGGACGCAGGTCCTCGGACCTGGTCGCGTTCTGGAGGGACGTCGAGCGGCTCTTCCGGCAGGCGGGGGAGGGCGGCGATCTCCTCGACTTCCTCATCCGGAGCCTCTGGCGCGTCTGGTTGCGGGCCGACCCGCCCCGGTCGACGCCGCGACCGTTCACCCTGACCTGGCGCCCTGAGGGTGGGCTGCGGCGTGCGCCGCGCGAGTCGCGGGCGTCGCGCGTCGCGGTTGGATCCCGCGAGCGACTCGTGCGTTCATAGGGCCATGCGCATGCCCTTCACCGCTCGCTTCATCCTCGCCGCCCTCACCCTCACGCTGGCCCCCGGGGTGGCGTCGGCGTGGCAGGACCTCGCCCACGACTTCGTGCGGGACCGGGTCGCCGAGATCGCCGACCCCGCGACCGCGCCCGAGGTGCGGCAGCGGGCGACGTGGACCCTGCTCTCGACGGGGCGGGCCGCGGTCGACCCGCTCGTCGCCCTCGCCAAGGAGCACCCGCAGCTCGCGTGGACCGCCGTCCACCTGCTCGACGCCGTGCGCACCGACGCCGCGGTGGTCCGCGCCTTCTCGGGCTTCCTCGACGCCCCCCCCGAGGGGCTCCGCAGCACCGGCGAGGTCGCGGGCTTCCTCTCCTCGCGCCTCGAGGACATGACCGGCCAGGACTTCGCCACCTCCGACGACCGCCGCCGCTGGGTCGCCGCCAACGCCGCCTACCTCGAGTTCCTCCCCGCCGAGCAGCGCTTCCGGGTACGCACCGCCGCGCGGGACAAGAAGCAGGCCCTCATCCCGACCCCCGCCGCCGAGGGCCCGAGCGCAGCCGCCGAGCGGGCTTTCCACAAGCTGCTGATGGCGCTGCACAGCGGCTACGAGCCCGCCGTCAAGGCGCTCGTCGGGCCCGACGTCAAGCTCGTCCGGGCCGGCGGCAGGGTCGAGACGACCCCGGCCCTCGACCTCGACGCCTTCGCCGACGCGCCGCGCAACCACCGCGCGTTCTCGGTCGTCCGCCGCGACGCCGGCTGGCTCGTGCGCACCGGCGACGCCTGGCTCGTCTTCGCCGGCGACCCCGAGCCCCGCTGCGTGAGCGCCGGCATGAAGCCGATCGACTAGCCGCGAGCGAGACTTGGCGACGAGGCGCGCGAACTCGGGCAGGCTGCGCCCATGACCGCACGCCTCGAGATCACCACCAACCGCGGCCTCGAGGACCTCGTCGTCGAGGAGCTCCGCCGGCTCGCCGCCGCCGCCGGTGTCCCCGGCGTCCGCGGCGAGCACCGCCCCCACGGGCTCGCCGGCTGGGCCGCCGTCGAGGCCGACGCCACCCCGGAGGTCCTGGCCGCGCTCGCGCTGCGGCTGCGCTCGGCCCACCACGTCGTGCGCCCGGTCCACGCCTTCACCCTCGCCGCCCCCGACTCGAGGGACGCGCTCGCGCAGATCCAGGCCGAGGTCGCCGCCCTCGACGTCCCCGAGCTGGCCCCCGACCACGTCAGCTTCCGCGCCACCAGCACCCGCACCGGTCAGCACCCGTTCAGCAGCGAGGACGTCGCGCGCGTCGCCGGCGCCGGGGTCCGCGACCGCGCCTGGCGCGCCGTGTCGCTGAAGGCCTACGACGTCGAGCTGCGGGTGGACGTCCGCGACGACCGGTGTACCGTCGGCGTGCAGCTCACCCGCGAGGCGCTGTCCCGGCGCCGGACCGGGCCCTACCTGCCCCACATGACGCTGCAGGGCAACGTCGCCTGGGCGCTGCTCCACCTCGCGCGGCCCGAGCCCGCCGGCCCGCCGCGGGAGCTGCTCGACCCGTTCTGCGGCGGCGGGACGCTGCTGCTCGAGGCCAAGGCCCGCTGGCCCGGGGTCCGGGTGGCCGGCGGCGACACCAGCGAGGGCTCGGTGAGCGGCGCGCTCGCGAACCTGGCGGCGGCCGGTCACACAGGCGACGTCAGGGTCGGCGACGCCCGCGAGGCCGACCGCGTGTGGGCCGGGCGGCGCTTCGACACGGTCGTGTCCAACCCGCCCTTCGGCAAGCGCATCGGCCCCAACATGAGCTTCACCAAGCTCTTCGGCGAGCTGTTCGCGGCGCTGCCGGCCATCACCACGCCCGACGCCCGGGTGTCGCTCCTCGTCTACAAGCGCGGCGCCTTCAACCAAGCGCTGCGTGAGCACCCGGCGTTCACCGTGCGCCACGCCCGCGTGGTCGAGCTCGGCGGGCTCCACCCGGTCATCATCGTCCTCGACCGCGTCGGCTGAACCGCCGTCAGCGCACGCAGCGCTCGTCGGCGACGATGCCGCGGACCTCGACGTTGATCGACTGCGGCGCCGTCTCGTCGCCGCCGAAGTAGACCGTCGACAGCACCACCGTGCCGACCGGCAGCCAGCTCGGCAGGTCCAGGTCGCCGGTCTCGCTGTGGGAGACGCCGTTGACCGTGACGTACATCCCCTCGGTGTCCATCCCGAGCTCGACGTCCGCCCACTCGCCGATCGCGATGGCGTCGAGCTGCTTCGAGCTGCGCACCTTCGCGAGGTAGCCGTAGTAGCCGAGCTCGACCAGATCGGTCTTCGGGTTGTAGCGCCAGCCGAGGCGGACGCTGTTCTTGTGGATGAGGTAGGTCGTGAACCCCATGAGCTTATTCCAGTCCCACTGGTTCTGCGGGTCCTGGGTCGCGTAGCGCACCGACGCGTCGAAGCGCACCTGGAAGTGGAGCGTGCGGTCGAAATCGCGCTTGAGCTGTAACTTCTTGATTCCCTTTGGTTTTCCGTCGTGTTTGCCGCGCTTGATCACGAAGGTGCGGGCGTCGATGTTGTCGTTGCTGCACGGCGGGCCGGCGGCGGCCGCGGCGAGCGGCGTCGCGGCGAGCAGGAGCAGCGCCAGGAGCGGTCGAACGGTGCGTGTCATCGGTCCCTCACGGCGCATCAGAAGAGCTCGTAGCCGGTGCCGAGGGCGAGGCCGCGGCGGTCGGGGTGGCAGGCGGTGGCTGCGTCGAGGCCGCAGGCGCCCGCGACGCAGTCGAGGCCGCCGCACTCGCGGGCGTCGGCGCAGGCGCCGCCCGGCGCCGCGAACGCCTGGCACTGCCCGGCGGTGGTGCCGTCGGCGGCGTCGCACCAGCCGTATTGGCAGGTCGTCGCGCCGCCGAGGCCGCACCCCTCGCCGTGGCGCGGCAGCGCCTCGCAGGTGTCGCTCGAGATGTCGCAGTAGAGGCCGGCGACGCCGCACGGCTCCCAGCCCTCGACGCAAGCGTCGCCCGCCTGGCGCGGCCGGTCTACGCAGCGCTCGGCGGCGCCGTCGCACGCCTGCCCGTCGGCGCACTGCGCGCCCAGCAGCAGCGGGGTACACGCGGCGTCGGGCGCGAGCTTGGCGGCGCAGCTCCCGGCGTCGGCGAAGTCCACGATGGCGCAGAAGAGGCCCTCGGCGCACGCGTCGTCGTCGTCGCAGTCCGCGCTAGCGGGGCGCCGCGCGCGGCAGCGGGGCGGCTCCTCGTCCTCGGCGCAGAACGCGCCCGCGGGGCACTGGTCCCCGAACGCGCACGGCGCGTCGAGGGGGACCTGCTCGGGGACGCAGACGCCGAGGTCGCACACGCTCCCCGCGGCGCACGGGGCGAAGCGGTTGTCGCAGCTCTCGCCCGCGACCGGGGGCGGCTGGCAGCTCCCGGGGCAGGCGCCGCCTGCGTCGGGCGCGCAGTAGAGGCCGGGGGCGCAGTCGCCGGCGGCGGCGCACGGGGCGTCGGCGGCGACGGTCCCGACGAAGACGCCGCGGCACTCGGCGCCGAGCTCGGCGAGCATCGCGTCGATCGGCCCGCAGTCGACGAGGTCGACCCGGGTGAGGCAGGCGTGGGCGGCGTCCGGGTCGTAGACGACGGCGCCGGCGGCGACCTGCGCGCGGGCGTGGTCGAGGCCGAGCTGGCACGCGGCCTCGGTGTGCTCGCGGCAGGCGGCGACGCTGGCCGACGAGGTGGCGGCGCGGCAGCCGACGTAGATCCGGCACAGGCCGGCGGCGAGGGGCTCGCACAGGTCGTCGAGGGCGATGGCGAGGGGGCCGAGGGCGTCGGGCGGGCCGGCGGCGTCGACCGGGGCGGTGTCGGCGAGCGGGGCGGTGTCGGCGAGCGGGGCCGTGTCGACGGTCACGTCCTCGGGGGCCGCCGTGTCCGTCGCGGTGGTGGTGTCCGCGACCGCGGTGGCGTCTGCCTGATCGGCCGCCGTGACGACCGCTTCGGCGCCGCACGCGGCGAGCAGCGCGGCCAGGGCCAGCGCGCGGACGACATCGTGAATGGCGTTCATGGGCGCAACGTAGCCGATCCTCCTGATTCTTCAATCCACAATCGGGTGCGCTGCACAACGCCCCCAACGGGGAGCGCTCCGCCCGCCGCCCGCGCCGCTGCCTATGGGGTCAGGGCGTCGTCGCGCCCAACCCGAGGGCGGCCTGGACCAGCTCGGCGTCGTGGGTCGGCGGGCGCTTGCGAAAGGACCACGGCGGGGGACCGGGGACGCTGGCGCTCGCGGCCACCAGCGCCGTGCGCGCGGCGGGCCAGAGGTCGGCGGCGACGCCGAGGACGACCAGGAAGCGGTACTCGGCCGACGCGGGCGCCATCACGTCCTGACAGCAGTGGAGGCTCTCCGCGGCGACGAGATCGACGCTGTGACCGTCGGGGCGCGGCAGGTGGATGTGTACGGAGGACCCGGGCGTGAGCTCGATCCCGGCGTCGACCAGCAGGCGCTCGTCGGTGAGGTTGAGGATCCACGCCGGGTGGAAGTCCTCGCCGAGCTGGAGCAGGATCTGCGGGCGTCTGCGGGTACGGAGCGTCGCCATCGGCGCGTCCTCCTGGGGTCCGGGGGAGACGCTCAGTCTGGGGGCGGACGGGAAATCCGCAAGAAATCCACCCGCCTCCTCCACCCCGCGCGCCTTCTTCAGCGCCCTGAAAAGAGCCGGAGACACCGCGATTCGATTGGAGTACAGGGGCGCTGGGTAGGGCGAGCCACCCAGACCGTCGCCCGAGGAGTCCGCCCGTGGGTATCGTTCGCATCGATCGCATCTCCAGCACCGCGACCCCCGAGCATGGCCGGCGCCTGGCCGCCGCCTGCGACATCCTGCGCACGGCCTTTCCGGCCTACAGCGACCGCATCGCGGCGCTGCCGGGTCTGCTCAGCGCGGTCCACGAGCGCGACTTCTCGCTCATCATCCTGACCCTCGAGGACGCCCGGCTGCGCCCGCGCGCCGTCGCCCTCGTACACTACCACGCCGATCTGGCCTACGGCTGGCTCGACATCCTCGCCACCGCGGACAGCGCGCGCGGTGGGGGCTACGGCGGGGCGCTCTACCAGGCGGTCGGCGAGCACCTGCGCGAGCTCGGCGCGCGCGGCCTGTTCATGGACGTCCCGTCCGACGATCCGACCAAGCTCACCGACCCCGCCATCCTCCCCGAGAACCGCGCCCGGCTGCGCTTCTACGAGGCCTTCGGCGCACGCCCCATCATCGGCACCGACTACGACGGGCCGCCCCCGCTGGGGCAGGACTACGATCCGCCTTACCTCGTGTTCGACGGGCTCGGCCTCGACGAGCCGCTGCCCCTCGAGGACGCGCGGGCGATGGTCCGCGCGATCCTCATCCGCCGCTACGACTGGGAGGCCGACCACCCTTACGTGGCGCGCATCGCCGAGTCCTTCGTCGACGATCCGGTCAAGCTCCGCCCCAATCGCTACCAGCGCAAGGCGCCGATCAGCGCCTCCCTCACCCCGTTCACCGTCGTCGCCGGCGAGGGGCACCGCATCCACCACGTGCGCGAGCGCGGCTACGTCGAGCGCCCCGCCCGGGTCGACGCGGTCCTCGCGGGCCTCGCCGGGCTGCCGGTGCGCCGGGTCGCCCCCGACCACGTCGAGGACAGCGTCATCACGCGGGTCCACGACGCCGACTACGCCACCTACCTCGAGACCATCTGCACGAGCCTCCCCGAGCGCGAGACCGTCTACCCCTATGTCTTCCCGGTCCGCCGCCCCGATCGCAAGCCCCACGCGCTGTGGCTGCGCGCCGGCTACTACTGCATCGACACCTTCACGCCGCTGTCGCGCCAGGCCTTCGCCGCCGCCCGCGAGGCCGTCGACGTCGCCGCCACCGGCGCCGCGCGGGTGCTCGCCGGCGAGCGCCTCGTCTACGCCCTGTGCCGCCCGCCGGGTCACCACGCCGAGCGCGCGCTGTTCGGCGGCTTCTGCTACTTCAACAACAGCGCCATCGCCGCGCGGATCCTCGCCGATCGCGGCAAGGTCGCGATGCTCGACATCGACTACCACCACGGCAACGGCGCCCAGAGCATCTTCTGGGACGAGCCGGACGTCCTGACGGTCTCCATCCACGGCCACCCGAACGAGGCCTACCCCTACTTCTCGGGGTTCGACGACGAGACCGGCGAGGGCGCGGGCGCGGGCTTCAACCTCAACCTGCCGCTGTCGGGCGCGGTGAACGACGACGCCTATCTGGCGACCCTCGGCGTGGCCCTCGAGCGCCTGCGCGCGCACGCCCCGTGGGTGATCGTGCTCGGCCTCGGCTTCGACATCATGAAGGGGGACCCGACCGGGGACTTCCAGATCAGCCCCGAGGGGATGGGGCGCATCGGCGAGGCCGTCGCGTCGCTCGGCGTCCCCGTGCTCGTGGTGCAGGAGGGCGGCTACACGCTGCCGAACCTGCGTCGCGGGGCGCGGGCCTTGTTCGCGGCGCTCGCGACCCGCCGCGAGAGCGTCGCGCCGTAGCGATTCCTGGTGCTGGCGTCCGGGCGCAATGCCGGATACGGTCCCGCGCCATGAAGAAGGACGAGATCGAGCAGCAGCCCCTGAACCTCCCCGGCGGCGGCAAGGCCCTCATCGAGTGGTGCCGCCCGCTGTGGATGAGCGCACCGGACGCGCGGCGCCCGCTGCGCCTCGAGGTGACGGCCACCGTCGCGATCCCCGACGCCATCGGGATGCCCGAGGGGCCCGAGCTCACGACGCTCGACAACCTCGAGTTCAAGCTCGGCAAGGCCCTGCCGGGCGGGGCCGAGCACGTCATGACGGTGACCGGCGGCGGCGAGCGCACCTGGGTCTATTACCTCAAAGCCGCGGTGGGCCTGCTGAAGAAGCAGGACCCCCGCGAGGCGCTCGCTCCGGCGCTGGCGAAGCTGGCCGCGTCGACGGAGCTGCCGGTGCGCGTGGAGTGGGCCGACGATCCAGGTTGGACCCGGCTCCTCGGCATCTTCGCGGCGCACGACCCGGCGCAGTGGAAAGAGGACCGCGCGCTGTTCGTGCACATGCTCAAGGCCAGCGACGCCATCCGCTCGCGGCGCGTCGTGGCCCACCGCGCCTTCTTCCCCGACCGCGAGGGGTGCCGCGAGTTCCTGCGCGACGTCCGCAAGCTCAAGTTCAAGGCCGACGGCGGGCCCAAGGAGACGTCGACCGGCGAGTTCGTCGGCCTGGTCGAGCGCCTCGAGCCGACCATCGAGACCTGGCACCTCCACCCGGTGGTGCTGAGCGTCAAGGAGATCGTCCTCGAGCACGGCGGCCGCTACCACGGCTGGGAGACCGAGCTCATCCCGAGCCTGGTCCCGCCCCCGCTCACCGGCCCCAGGCCGCAGTGACGGTCGCGCAGCCGTGACCTCGAGCCGGCGCCGCCTACGACGGCCGTGAGCGGGCGGCGCGCTGCGCGGCGGGCTCGACGCGGACGTTGCCGGGGGCGGAGAGGTCAAGCACCAGGCGCGCCTTGACGTCTGGGATCAGGCCCGCCATCAGGCGCGTCTGCTTCTTGCGAAAGAGGCGTTCGGCCTCGTCGTCGGGGACGCGCAGGCCGAGGGGGCCCTGCTCGAACCACACGACCATGTCGCAGCCCTCGCGGTAGCGGGTGCAGCCCCAGCCGCGGCGGCCGGCCATCACGTGCCCCTGCTTGCACTTCGGGCAGCGGGGACGCGGGTCCGCCGGGGCCGACGGCGCGGCCTTGGCGCGGGCCGAGGGCGCAGGCGCGCGCTGGGTCTTCGGGCGCTCGCCGCGCTCGGCCGTGGCGCGCGCCGTCCTCGGGGGCCGCGCGCCGCCCGCGTCGCCCCCGAAGTCCAGCGTCACCTTGCCGTCGTCGCCGAGCACCAGCGCCGCCGCGAAGCGCTTGCCGGCCTTGGACTTGAAGCCCTTGAGCGGCAGCGAGCGCCGCCGCGACAGCAGCACCTGCACCAGCGCGGGCGAGACCTTCTTGCCGACGATGGACTTGAAGATGACGAAGTCACAGTCGCGACCCGACTCGCAGGAGTAGGCCTTGCGCCCCTCGCGCACCGGTCTGTGGCACAGCGGGCAGGCCCCGAGGACCGGGCTGGCGTCCTTGTCGGCGGCCGCCGCCTCGGCCATCGCGGGCGCCTCGGCCGTGCGCAGCGCCTGCACCGTCTCGGTCGTGAAGCGGACGATGCGGTCCATGAACGCCGCGGCGTCCCCGCGCCCGTCGGCGAGCTCGGAGAGCGCGGCCTCCCAGCGCCCGGTGAGCTCGGCCGAGGTCAGCGCCGGCACCGGCAGCGACGCCACCAGCAGCCGCCCCTGCGCCGTCGGCCGCAGCGCCTTGCCGTCGCGCTCGATGTAGTGGCGCGTCAGCAGCGTCTCGATGATCGCCGCCCGGGTCGCCGGCGTCCCGAGCCCCGACGCCCGCATCGCCCGGCGCAGCTCGTCGTCGTCGAGGTCCTTGCCCGCCCCCTCCATGCCCGCGAGCAGCGTCGCCTCGGTGTAGCGCGGCGGCGCCTGGGTCTTGCCCTCGCTCACGTTGACGGCGCCTACGTCCGCGACCTCGCCCTGGCGGACGACGGGGAGGGCCTGCGCGGCGGACTGCTCGGCGGCGCGCTTGGGGGGCGGCGGCTCGGCCAGCTCCCAGCCCTCGACGAGGCGCGTGGTGCCCTTGGCGACGAAGCGGTGGGCGTCGCCGGCGCCCACGCCCGCGCTCGTGCCGGTGACCGGCACGACGACGTCGACGGTCACGGTCGCGAACACCGCCGCCGGCAGGAAGACGGCGAGGGTCCGGCGCACGACGAGCTCGTAGACGCGCCGCTCGTCGGCGCCGAGCTTGGCGAGGTCCGGGATCTTGCCGGTCGGCAAGAGCGCGTGGTGGTCGCCCACCTCGGTCGGGTTGACGATGCGGCGGGTCGGCGTGGGGCCGCCGCGGATGGCGGCGTCGGCGATGGGGCCCCAGGGGGTCGGGCGCAGGGCGTTGAGCACCGCCGGGAGCTTGGCGGCGACGTCCGCGGTGAGAAAGCGCGAGTCGGTGCGCGGGTAGGTCAGCGCCTTGTGCTGCTCGTAGAGGGCCTGGGCCGCCGTCAGCGTGCGCTTGGCCGACAGCCCGAAGCGGCGGTTGGCGTCCTTCTGCAGCGTCGTGAGGTCGTAGAGCGCCGGGGCCTGGCGGGTCTGGCGGTCTTCTTTGACCGCGTCGACGCGACCGCGATGGCCGGCCACGGCGGCGGCGATGGCGTGGGCGCGGGGGGCGTCGCCGAGGCGGTCCTTGCCTGCGCCGTCGACCCAGGTCGCGTCGAAGTGACGGTCGCCGTCGAGGTCGAAGCGGGCGCCGACCTTCCAGAAGGGCTCGGGGACGAAGGCGTCGATGGCGTCTTCGCGCTGGGTCATCAGCGCGAGCGTCGGGGTCTGCACGCGGCCGACCGAGAGCAGCGCCTCGCGCCCGCCGCCGCGGCGGCCGAGCAGCGTCATGGCGCGGGTGGCGTTGAGGCCGACGAGCCAGTCGGCCTGGGCGCGGCAGCGGGCGGCGGCGGCCAGGCGGTCGAAGTCGCGAGCGTCGCGCAGGTGCGCGAAGCCGTCCTTGATGGCGCGGTCGGTCAGCGACGAGATCCACAGCCGCGAGAGGCGCGGGCCGCGCCCGCTGGGGCCGACGTTGTCCCACACCCAGCGGAAGATGAGCTCACCCTCGCGCCCGGCGTCGCAGGCGTTGACGACGTGGGCGACGTCGCGGTCCCGAGCCAGGCGGCGCAGGACGCCGAGCTGCTTGGTGGCGCCCTTGCGGGGGCGGGTCCGGAACGCCGCCGGGATGATGGGAAGCGTCTTGGTCGACCACGACTTCCAGGTGGGATCGTAGTCCTGGGGCTCCTGGAGCTCGAGGAGGTGCCCCACGCACCAGCTGACGCGGTAGCCGCCGCCGTCGAGGTAGCCGTCCTGGCGCGACGTCGCCCCGAGCACCCGGGCGATGTCGCGCGCCACCGACGGCTTCTCGGCGATGACCAGCGTGACCATGCTCAGTGCCTACCACGGAACGGGCGTACAGTCTCGGGGGCGCTGCCTGCGGTACGCGCTCAGGTGTCGCGCGCGGGGGGCTCGGAGGGCGCGGGCGTTGAGCGGCGCAGGGCGTCGCCCACGGCGCGAAGTCCCTGGATGCAATCACCGCTCAGGGGCGCTGAGAGCGTCTCGCTGCGCCTGCTCAGATCGAGAGGCTGGAGGCGGCCTCGCTCTCCCGCGCCGCGCGGGCCGGCGGGGCCACCGCGGCGACCACCAGGTCGGCGACGTAGGCGAGCGCCGCGCCCTCGTCTCCGAGCTCCGCCAGCGCCTCCTTCGCCCGGGCCACGGTGGCGTGGGCCATCGCCGTCGCCTGCGCCACCCCGAACAGGCGGACGTAGGTGGACTTGTCGCGCCGGGCGTCGCTGCCCTGGGGCTTGCCGAGGAGCTCGGTCGACTGCGTCACGTCGAGCACGTCGTCGACGATCTGGAAGGCCAGACCGAGCGCCTCGCCGTAGGCCTCGAGGCGGGCGATCCCGGCCGCGTCGGCGCCACCGGCGATGGCGCCGGCGACCACGGCGGCGCGGATGAGGGCCCCGGTCTTGAGGCGGTGGACGGTCTGAAGCTCGGTCAGCGCGACCGCGCGCCCCTCGGCGGCCAGGTCGAGGGCCTGCCCGGCGACCATCCCGGCGTCCCCGGAGGCGTGAGCGACCTCGTGGAGCACCCGCAGGGCGCGCTCGGCGCCGATCCGGGCGGTCGCCGCGGGGCCCGCGAGGCGCTCGAAGGCATAGGTCAGCAGCGCGTCGCCGGCGAGCAGCGCGACGGCTTCACCGTAGACGACGTGGTTGGTCGGGCGGCCGCGGCGCAGGTCGTCGTCGTCCATCGCCGGCAGGTCATCGTGGATGAGGGAGTAGGTGTGGACGCACTCCAGCGCGAGGGCGGCGTCGAGGGCGTCCTCGGCGCGGCCCCCGACCGCCTCGGCCGCGAGCATGGCGAGGATAGGGCGCAGGCGCTTGCCGCCGGCGAGGAGGCTGTAGCCCATGCTCTCGCGCAAGACGGGCGCCTCTCCCCTCGGAGCGCTGGGGCCGAAGCGGGCGGCGAGCTCGCGCTCGATCCGCGCCTTCAGCGGCGCGAACGGCGTCCAGCCGTCCGAGCTCGCGCGGCCCGTGGGCCTCCCGGCGGCCACCGGGTCGGCCTCGGGAAGCGCCAGCTCCGCGAAGGTGCGCTCGAGCGCGGCGTCGTCGGAGGCGTCACGGAGGCAGGCGGAGACGAGGGACGCGACCTCGTCACGGGAGATCTTGACCGGCGCGCCGGGCACGAAGAGCGCGTCGCTCGTCTCCGCGAGGGCGAGGGTGCGCTTGGCCATCCACAGCGGCAGCAGGCAGAAGCGCCGCACGTCGACCGCGTCGGGCGGGACGGCGAGGGTGTACGCGAGGGCGTCGTCGAGGCCGGCGCGGGCGCGGGCGAAGACCGGGGCGAGGGCGGCGCGCGCGCGAGCGCGGTGGGCCGGGGCGAGGGCGGTGGCGGGGGTCAGGCCCTCGGCCTCCCACGCGGCCCGCGGGATGAACGACCAGCCGCGGGCGTGGTCTTCGGCCAGGTCCTTGACGATGTTGACGAGCTGCAGCCCCAGGCCGAACCCCTCGCCGTGGACGTGCAGCCGGTGCGCGCGCGCCGGGTCGGCGGTGAGGTCCAGCTCGAGCTCGAACAGCTCCGTCAGGAGCTGGCCGACGGTCCCGGCGACGAAGTAGGAGTAGCGCTCCAGGTCCGCGAGGGTCGTCAGGGCGACGACGCCGTCGGGGCCGGGGCGCCGGTTGGCGTAGACCGCCATGCCGCGCGCCATCTCGCTCACCCAGCGGAGGATGATCTCGCGGTGGTCCGCAGGCAGCCGCGCCATCACCGCGAGGACCCGCGAGAGCTGCCGCGCCGTGACGTGCTCGGGGTGGGTGGCCGGGAGGCCCGTAAGCGCGACGAAGCGGTCCTCGAAGGCCGCCGCGGGGGCGCCCGCGAGGACGCCCTGGAAGCGCTCGAAGAGCTCGTTCTTCTGGGCCACGGTGAGACCGGGGTCGTCTTCCACCGTGTCGACGATCCGGCACAGCAGGTAGGACGCGGTGACGCCGACCTCGAGCCGCTCGCGGAGCATCCCGATCGGGATCGCGAAGGTGCGCGACACCCGCAGCAGGGCGGCGCGGCAGAACGCCCAGTCGTCGGTGGTCGCGGTGACGAGACGCGGGCTAGCGTCTGCGCCAGCGAAAGTTGTGCTCGATGGGCGCGTCATCGCGGGTCCTGGGCACGGGGTCGACGCGCGACCGCACCGGCCGGTGCGAGCGAAGCGACTCAGACCGGGTAGAACAAGGTTCTACATCGCCACAAGCGAAATCGCCTCGTTCGGACGATAAAGAACAACGATTTGCACCGTGCGATGCGCCCTACTCGGCTGGATCATTGTTCTTTCCGGGTCCCCGGCCGGAATTGCCATCGCGCTCCGCTCCCGCTCGGCGGCCTTGGTGTCGCACCCGGCGGGGGGCGCGTCCCGATCGCGATCGGCAAGCCGCTCCGGGCCGTGCGTCCGTCTGCGCGATGCCGGGGATGTCCTCGGTCGATGGTGCATCGCGCGGCGGTCCGAGGCCGATGACGCCGAACCTCTGCGGCGTCTCTTCGCTCGCTAGGGGGTAGCGCCACGGAGCTGCCTTCTGAGCAGTGCTACTCATTCTGCGTTCGCCCGGCGGTTTGGTTTTGACCCGCGCCCTTGCGACCGTTTCCATGCGCTCAGGCCCCCCCATCGTCCTACCCGCGCATCGAGACGAGGTCACCGATGGTCTTCGCTCGCGACGAGCTCTCGCCCCGCCGTGCTTCATCCCTCACCGGGCACGAGGGGCGGCTCGTGGGGCGCTCGCCCGAGCTCGAGCGCCGCCGCAACAGCGACCGCACGCGCCCGACCGTGGACGAGCTGAGCCTCGCGGTGGGCGCGGCGCCGCTGCAGCTGAAGCGCCTGGATGACGCGGTTTCGCGAGTGCACACAGAGGTCGCGTGGTGCAACCACGAGCTGTTTGGTGATCCGGAGCCAAGTGACGATGCAGTGCAGCGAAGGGCGGGGGAGGCTCACGGCGCAGGCGGCGTGGCCCAGATCCGCTCGACCGCGCAGCGCGGCGTCGCTGGCGGCGGCGGTGCGCTGCCCTACCTCGACGTGATCCAGGCGGCGTTCGGCAAGCACGACGTCAGCGCGATCGGCGCCCACGTCGGCGGGGCGGCGCGCACGGCTGCCGAGGCGATCGGTGCGGAGGCCTACGCCACCGGGACGAGCGTCGCGTTTCGGACGACGCCGGACCTCCACACGGCCGCGCACGAGGCCGCCCACGTCGTGCAGCAGCGGGCGGGCGTGGCGCTCGCGGGCGGCGTCGGCGCGGCAGGGGACACCTACGAGCGGCACGCGGACGCGGTCGCGGACGCGGTCGTGCGCGGCCGAAGCGCCGAGGGGCTGCTCGATGGTCTGTCCGGCGCGGGTGGCGGCGGGGCGGTGCAACGCAAAGAGCAGGACAAGGGCAAGGACACGGGCAAGGGCAAGGCGAAGCCCCCCGCGAAGGCCCCGGAGTTCGCCGCGGGCAAGTCATTCTCGGTCGGGCCGTGCAAGATCGTCGTCAAGGGCGGCTCGAAGGGGGGCGAGGTCGCCTTCACCCTGGCCAAGGGTGACAAGGCCTACCTCCCGCTGATGACCGGGGTGTTCATCGAGCTGGCCGTCGAGGGCACCGTCACCGGGCGCGGCACGATCACCAAGGGCCGCATCGAGGCGCAGGTGGGAGCAGAGCTCGCCGCCAAGGTGCTGCTCTCCGGCGGCATCCCGGGGGTCGCCAAGATCGGCGGCGGCGGCAAGGGCGCGGCGACGATCACGGGGTCCTTTGGTTATGACACCAAGACGGGGGTCTGGACCCCGAACCTGACGCTGGTGATCAAGGCCGGGCCGGTCGTCGAGGCGACCTTCGACGCCCTCGGAGCCGCCGACTTCATGGGCAAGACCTGGGGCGAGTGGGTGAAGAAGCTCGCCGCGGATCGGGCCAAGCCCAAGGACAAGAGCAAGAAGGGGCCGCTCAAGAAGAACGCGGGGCTGTCCTTCGAGTGGTCGCCGGGCGGGATGATCGAGATCGCGCGCTACGACGCCCGGTCGGGGAAGTGGATCCTCGCCCCGTCGCTCGCGAAGGCGCTGAAGTGGCTGCGGGGGAACCCGCCGAAGCGCGAGCGGAGCGTGGCGGTCGGGGTTCTTGGCTGACCGAACCGCGGACGACGTCGTCACCGCGGTCGGTGGACGCTCACCAGGTAGCGCCCATCCTCTCCCCCAGCGCTTCCGCCGATGACGTGGGGCTGGCTACCGGCGGTGGAGAGCCGGAAGCTGTCGCGGGTCGGCTTGCCCTCGTAGGCGAAACCCGAGACGTCGTCGAAGCAGGTGGAGAACAGCTGGGTCAGGAACTCAACGCGGCCCTGCCAGACGTCCTCCTGTCTCCAGCCGCCGCCGATCTCCGGCGCCCGCATGAACTGCTCTTTCGTCCGCGCGGCGTCGATGCACGCGACGGTCAAGGTGGCGCCTCCGCCATTCCACTCCGTACCGTTGACGAAGCAGATGAACCCCTTGGGCTCGAGGGTCGCGTGGTGCGATCCGTCCCCGGTGATCTCGCCGAACAGCGTGGTCGGCGCGAGCACGGCGCGGTCCCGGATCTCCTGCATGATCACGCAGCGCGCGTCGCTCCGGTGCTCGTCGCGTTGCGGGATGCGGTGGAAGGTGTGGCGCAGATCGACGTCGAGATCGGCGAGGCGCGCCATCTCGGGGCCGTCCTCGGCGCAGACCGCGAGGAGCAGCTCGGTGAGGCGCTCGTAGCTCTCCTCGTGGCGCGTGATGGCCGCCTTCTCGGCCGCCTCCCAGTCGTAGTTGCGCCGCGCCGAGAGGTGCTGGACGCGGTAGTTGACCCGGGACGAGCGCGCCGAGTTGGCCGCCGACCAGGCCTCGACCGCCCGAACGCGCCCGCCGCAGTCGGACCGCGCCGCGACGGCGCGGTTGAGGTCCTCCATCAGCGCGATGGCCTGCGTGAACGCGTCGAGCAGCTTGCCGTCGCCCTTGACCGTCGCCTCGACCGGGCCGAGCTTCAGGCCCGAGTCGCTCCGAGCCGCCGGCGTGCGGGTCGGCGGCGTGACCGCTTCACGGGTCGGTGGCGCCACCACGTCTTCGTCCTCTCCCTCGCCCTCTCCCTCGCCCTCATCTTCGGGGTCCGCATCACGGCCGGCCCGCACCTCCGGGGCCACGCAGTAGCGCGGGCAGGCCGCGGCCTGGGCGAGGTAGGGGCCGAGGCGGGCGGCGCTGGCGCTGCAATTCTCACGGCAGGTCTCGCCCGATCGGCAGTCCAGGTCGGTCAGGCACGACCGCCTCGAGTCGACGCGCCGGGCCACCACCACGGCATCGGCCGGGGGACAGCCCGAGGGCGTGCGCGCAAACGCGTCGGGGCAGGCGTCGCCTTGGTCGGCGAGCCCGTCCCCGTCCCGGTCCCCGGCGGCGGGGGTCACGATGGGTCCCGTGGAGGCGGGGCACCCCGCGCCGAGGAGCAGCAGACACGCAAGTGAGACCCGGATCATGGTCGTGCTCCGTCGCGGTGCTTCGCAGGTGACGCGGCCTTCGTCGGGACGACCTGTTTGGGGAACAGCCGCCACGGATCTCTGGCACACGGGCTGGTAATTGGTGTGTCTCAAACGCTACCCGCTTCGGATTCCGGCTGTCAACGCGGCGGGCCCGCCGGCTTGAACGCGGGCTCGCCGCGGTCAGCCAGCGGTCGCCTGCTCGTCAGCAGGTGCCGCTCCCACAGGGGCGCGCGCATCGTCGCAAGTCAGCGCCTCGAAGCCCGCCAGCCGGCGCGGCGTCCGCCGGGTCGGCGCTTGCGTTGATACGGGTCTCCTGGCGGCCGGGTGGGCGGGCCTCACGATCGGCCGGGCGCGACGGGGTGTGGGGATATGCCGTCCGCGATGAAGGCGGCGACGCTGCGCCAGGTGTCGCGGAACGCCGCAGAGCGGTAGCGGCTGCCCGACGGGAGCCAGTCGAAGTGCGGCGGGCGCTCGCCGGGGGCGCCGAAGTGGCCGAGCACGTCGAGGTGATCGGCCCACACGACGTCGATGGGTGCGCCCCACAGCTGCGAGCGCGTCGGGACGACGCCGTCGTTGGCCTGGGCGCCGGGGAGGTCGCCGTAGCCTCGCGCGAGCGCCGCCACCCAATCCGGGGCCGGCGGGCGCTGGGGCTCGGTCGTGACCGCCGCCGTCCGCGCCTGGAGCCAGCGGAAGACCAGGTGCAGGGCCTGAGACGACGCGTCGAAGCCGAGGTCCGCCATCGCGCCGAGCCACGGGCGCCGCGCGCGGGTGATGACCGAGCCGATGCGCACGCCGGCCGGCGGGATCAGCGTCGGCCCCAGCGCGGCCAGGGCGGTCGGCGTGAGCTGGCGGAGCAGCGCCTGGTCCTGCTCGACCTCGCCGAGGAAGGCGCGGATGGCGCGCGCGCGCTCGGGGCTGAAGTCCGCGAGCAGCTCCTCGATCAGCTGGTCGGTCACGTCGGCGGAGCGCGCCGCGGCGTCGTAGCCCGCCCCGAGCAGCGCCGCGAGGGCCCGCGCCAGCCGCAGAGGCAGCGGGCCGACCCGGGTCACGTGCAGCGCCGCGACCGAGAAGAGGCGCAAGAGGTGGGTCCCGTGGTTCTTGTCGAACCACGTCGCCAGCGGCGTCCCGCGGTGCGGGGTCGCGACGGTCACCACGGTCCGGACCCGCGCGGTGAGGCGCGCCAGCTCGGGATCGCTCGCGCCGCTCGGCCCGCCGAGCAGCACCCGGGCGTCGAGGCCCCCCGACGAGTGGCCGACGATGTGCACCGCGGTGCCGTCCCCGTGGGCTGCCACCGCCTCGGCCAGCGCCTCCTCGAGGCGCCGGGCGCGGGCCTCGAGGGACCCGGTCGGGTGGGTCTTGACGGTGCTGATCGTCGCGTCGATGCCGAGATCGGCCAGCGCCGTCCGCAGCGCCCCCTCGACGTGTCCGAAGTAGGCCATCGTCCCGAGGTTCGCGAAGCCGAAGAACCCCGGCACCAGCAGCACCGCCTGCCGCACCGTCATCGTGTCACGCTCGTCATCGTGCCGTCCCGCGTCGTCCACCGATTGGACCACTCTATCACCTTCGCGCTCGCGCGGGGGTCACGACCTCTGCGCCGCCCGGCGGCTCGATCCGGGTGCGGCGGGTTGCTATCGTGGGCGGCGATGACGCGACGTCGGAGACAGATCACCGCGACAGGTCGAAGGCAACGGACGCGCCTGCTCGCGTGGCTGATCCTGTTCGGCCCGTGCTTGGCGTTGGGCTGCGCCGACGACCCGTCGCCCGAGGAGGCGACGTCGTGTCCCACCGGCCCGAGGTTCGCCCGTTTGGGCGACGACGGGAGCTGCCCCGACCGCTACCTCGTCTTCTCGGCCCCGCCGATCGACGTCGAGGGCCTCTGCACCCTCGCGCCCGAGCCGCTCGGCTGCCTCCTCGAGTGCAGCACGCTCGCCGCCGTGATCGCGTGCGGCGTCCGCGTCTCCGACGGCGCGCTCTTCCACTTCCCCTACGTCACGATGCTCGAGGTGCTCGAGGCGGACGGCGCCTTCCGCGTTTGCAGCGACGCCGAGAGGACCGCGTGGGAGACGGCGTCCCGCCAGCCCTGCCCGTGACGCCGCTCAGGGGGTGGGCGGCGCAATAGCGGGCGGGCAGGCGCGGTCGCTCTGCCCTCGATTCCCCGCGGCTGCGCCTCAGAGGCAGTCGTACCAACCGTTTGCGGCGTCGAACGCGCAGGTCTTTCCGTAGTCGGCGCACGTGACGTAGTAGAGGGTGGCCGCGTCGCAGTAGTAGAGGACGTTGTCCTGGCACACCCCGACCTCGGTCACCCCTTGGCACGGGTCGGGCGGGGCGTTGTCGACGCAGCCGAAGTAGCCGCCCTCGTCGTTGACGAACTCGCAGCTCCAACCCTCTGCTCCGCAGTCGATGTATTGGAGCTCGTCGTTCTCGCAGTAGAACAGCTCGTCGCCCTGGCATTGGCCGACCTCGTCGACCGTACCGCATTGAGCGACCCACGGGAGCAGGCCGGACACGTAGTCGGAGTTGCCGGCGTAGTCGTCCACGGTGATGTCGAGGTAGATCAGGGAGCCGGGCCCGAGCTCGGCGAAGATGTCCGTGATAGCGATGGACACCGGCTGGGTCGCGTCGAACGGGCTCGGCGCGGTCGTGGACCACTCCATGTCGGTGCTGGTGAGCACCGGGATGATTGGCGTGATGAGGGACCCGGGGGCAGGGGTGAGCTCGGCGAGGCCGGCGTCGCTGTATTCGTAGTAGGCGGAACCATGGATGTCGCCGGTCGTCGCGCTGAAGGTCACGCGCAGCTCGACGTAGCGCGACTCCGAGGCGCCCGTCGTCTGATAGGCGAAGGGGACGCTGACCTTGATGAATTGAGCGCCGGCGTCGGCCGAGAACTCGGCGTACCCATAGGCTTCGACGGCGCCCTGGCTGACGACCAGGGCGCTGCCGTCCCACGCACCCTGGAGCGTCGAGGCCGATGACCACCAGGCCGGCTCCATGTAGAGCAGGTAGACGTCGTCCGAGGTCTCCGAGACGACACCGTAGTAGGCGTCGGCGGCGGTGAGCTGCTGGGCGGTCGCGGCCGGGACACTGACGTCGATGGTGGCCAGTCCGTTGAGCCAGCGGACGACCGTCGCGGCGGGCGCATCGGGTAGGTCGATGGGGTTGGTGAGCAGGCTGCCGGACTGGTAGAAGAGCCGTAGGAAATTGCGCCACGCCGCCACTTCGGTCAGCGAATCGTAGGTCGCGTCGTAGAGGTCACTCGAGGGCGGGAAGTAGACCGTGAGGCCGGTCGCGCGGTCGGACATGGGGCCGGTGCGGTTGATGAGCACGACCTCGTCGAGCGCCGCATGAAGCGCCACCTCCTGGGCGTCCGCGAGCCCTGGCGCGGTGCCGACGACCTGGCTCGCGAGATCGCCGAGATCGACGAGGTGGAACTCCTGCTCGGGCCGCGCCGCCTTGGCGAAGCGGGTGGTCGTCGAGCGCGCCTTACCGATAGCGGCCGCCTGCGCGGGGAGCGCCGCGCTCAGCGCTCCTCCGAGGGCGTTTACCGTGGTCGCCAGGTCTCCGAGGCGCGTGAGGTCGAGCACGGAGAGCGTGAGGTCGAGGGGCTTCTCACTGCTGGCGGCCGCCTGCGCGAAGTAGCCGTCGACGAGGGCCGAGAGCAGCGACACCGTTCCGATCGCCGGGTTGTCGCGCGCGGCTGCGAACGCCCGATAGTCCCAGCCGTGCCCCGGCTCGCTCTCCTCGGAGGCGATGAAGTACTCGGCGAAGGGCCGGAGCACGCTCGCCGTCTCGTAGTTGGCCATCAGGCAGGCGTCGAAGCCGATCACGTCGAAGCGCGCCAGATCCGCCGCCTGGAGCCCCTGGCTGATCCCCTGCTTGAGCTGCCTGAGGGTGAGCATCGGCCCACTCGAGAGGCCCTCATCCTGGCCGAAGCCCACCCAGCCCGCCCCGTGGTCCCAGAAGACGATCATCCGACGGTCGGCTGGATAGGTGTGGACGCCCCACGCGATGAAGTCCGCGAGGACTGCCGGGTCCGCCATGTTGACCTCGCCGAGGTCCGCGACCACCTCGAAGGCCCCTCCCTGCAGCACGAGGCGTTTGGCGCTGGTCCAGTCGCCGACGCCCGGGACGCGGGCCGCGGACTCGCCGATCGCCCGGTCCACTTGCACGACGAACTTGAAGGAGGCGCCGCCGCCGATGTCGAGCATCTCGCCGAGATCTGCGACCGCCGCCGCCTCGAGGTTGTTGTCCCCAACGAGGTAGACCAGGATCGCCCAGCTCGCACCCGCCGCGGTCTCGTGGCCGGAGTTGCCTCCGGCGTGCACGCACACGCTGTTGTCGCAGGTGTAGCCAGCCTCGCAGGCCGGCGCGCAGGTGTTCGTGCCGCCCGGCACGACGCACGCACCGCCGACACACTGAAGCCCGGCCCCGCATGCCGGGACACACACGTCGGTGACCGGCGCGGCGGGGACGCACTGGTGCTCGACGCAGGTCTCCTGGGCGCCGAGACCTGGTCCTGCCCGCACGCGGGGTCACAGCCGGTCACGACGGGGTCCTTCGGGACACACTGGCCGCTGTCGCAGACTTGGTCCTGCCCGCACGCGGGGGCACAGTTGGTCACCGGCGCCGTTTCCCCGCCGTCTCCGCAGGCTCCTTGCGACAGTCCGCCGGCGAGCAGCGTCGCGAATACCAGCAAGGATGAGCTGCGACGGGGCGCAAACGGGGTGTTCATGGTTCACTCCATGGGTCGAAGTCGCACCGGTCGCATTCGTCGTGCGCAGGCGCCGTGGTCACTTGAGGACGAGCACCTTCCTCTGTCCCACGCTCCTGCCAGCGTCGTCAATCGCAGCGAACATTGTTTGCGAATACCGCACGCCGTGATGTCACGGCGATGACATAACTGCCGTGTTTCCAAAGGAAATGTTGGCGCATCAAATCGCAACCGATGCGTGTGTCGATTGGGGTTGTCTGCGACCAATGACGTTGGCTGTCGTGCGAAGTCGTGACAAACGCGGTCGGGGCGCGGTCCGACAGACGGCGTCCTGCCAGCCCTGCCCGTGACGCCGCTCAGGGGGTGGGCGGCGCGGCGCAGCGGTTGCCGTCCGGGTAGCGCGCGACGAGCTCCGCGAGGCGGTCGAGCCCCGGACGGTGGAGGCGCGCGAAGCTCTCGGTGACGCGCCGCTGGTTCACGGCGAGCGTCGTCGGCGTGAAGCGGGCCTCGGCGTCGCCCGCCGCGGCGCTGTCGATGTCGAGGGACGGCACGGGCTCGCCGCAGGCGGTGACGAGGTCCGCGAGGTCGAGCGACTTCACCGCCGCGGCGGCGGCGGTCCGGAAGTGGACCCGCCCGCGGCCCGGCTCGTACACGATGTTCCACTGCGTCGCCCCCGCGACGCGCACGCTGTCGAGGGTCGCCAGCGCCCCTCTCACGAGGTCCGCTCCGGGCGCCTTCAGCCGGGCGGCGGCGCGCACGAAGCGCGACAGCGAGTCGGAGCCCGTGGGCGCTGGGACATCTCCGAAGGCCTGACGGGCGCGCAGCGCCGCGAGCGACCGCGCGTAGGTGTCGTTCGTCAGCACCGGCGCCGCGAGCGCCTCGCCGCTCGTCACGACCAGCACCCCGCCCAGCGTCTCGAACGCCGCGCAGGCCCCGCCTTTGTCGCAGACCAGCCAATGCACCGCGGCATAGACCGGCGCCACCCGCACCTCGCGCGCGTGGGCGACGACCTCGGCGGTGCTCGCGTAGCGGTCGAGCTGGAGCTGGATCCACTGCAGCTCGTTCACCGTCGGGCGCGCGTCACGCGCCTCCGGGCGGCTCTCGTTGAGCCACATCACCTCCACCACCAGCCCCGCCTCGTTCATGCCGCCGTTCGGGAGCTCGCGCCCGTACTGGTTGAACGTCACGCTCGCGTAGCGCGAGGTCCACGCCGCCGGGGTCTCCCGCGGGTCGACCGACAGCGCCCGCTTCTCGACGCCCCGCGGGTTCACGAAGACGAGCCCGCCGCCGTCGTCCCAGTCGTAGCTCTTGCCGACGACCACCTCCCCGCCGCGCTGCAGCCGGAACGTCGTACACGGCCGCGCCTCCCCCGCCCCGACCACGCTGCCAGCGACCACCAACATCAAGAGCATCGCGCGCATCGTCGCCTCCCCCGGGCTCTCGCCCACCGCCTCGCAGCCTTACACACGCGAGCCGGTCGAGCCTATTCCCGAAGCGCTCCCGGTCGTCGATGTCGGGGGCCGCCGTCCGAGCCTGCTCGTGCCCGCCTCGTTCGGCCTGAACCCCACGCGCCCCGCCGCGTCCCCCGAACCGCCGATGATCCCCACCCAGACGCTGTGATCGCCGTGTGCGGATCAGACAGCTCGCGGTCGCGAAAGCGGGGTGGCGTCGCAAGCCCCTGACATCGCTACGGGCGCGCCGAATGGCGTTGACGCTATCGCGGTGATAGCCACATTATCGGCTTGAGGCTGTGAACTAATTCACAGCGTGAACGGATTCACGAACGGGCTGACCGCCCACTCCAAGGAGCGCCCCGAGATGGTCGCCACCCACGACCCCAGCGAGCTCGACCCCATCGTCGCCCGCTATCCCGACCGCCGCCGTGAGCACCTCATCCCGCTCCTCCAGGAGGTCCAGGACCACTGCGGCTACCTCTCCCACGACGCCATGATCACCGTCGCGAGCGCCCTCGGGCTGCCCGTCAGCAAGGTCTATGGCGTCGCCACCTTCTACAACCAGTTCCGCTTCGAGCCCCGCGGCAAGGTCCACTGCCAGGTCTGCCGCGGCACCGCCTGCCACGTCAAGGGCTCGGCCCACGTGCTCGACACCCTCGAGCGCTCCCTCGGCGTCAGCGCCGGACACACCGGCAAGGACGGCGTCTACAGCGTCGAGGTCGTCGCCTGCATGGGCGCGTGCGGGCTCGCCCCGGTGGTGACCATCAACGACACCGTCCACGCCCTCGTCACCCCCGACGGCGCCAAGCGGCTCGCCCGCGTCGCCGCCAAGCAGGAGGCCCACCGTGATGACGACTGAGCCCGCCGCCGCCGGTCAGCGCCGTCCCGCAGCCGCGCCGGACCACACCCTCGCCAGCTTCGTCACCGAGGTCCTCGCCGACCCGAGCACCCACGACCGCCCCGCCCTCCGCCGGCTGCGCCGCGAGAACGTCACCCGCCCGACCTTCCTCATCGGCGCTGGGACCTGCGGCCTCGGCGCGGGCGCCCGCGACACCCGCGACGCCATCTACGCCTTCCTCTACACCCACCACCTCGAAGCCGACGTCGTCGAGGTCGGCTGCGTCGGCCTCTGCTCCGCCGAGCCCCTCGTCGACATCCAGCTCCCCGGGCGCACCCGGCTGAGCTTCGGCCCGGTTCGCCCGGGCGACGTGGCGGAGCTCGTCGACGCCGTGCTCTGGGGCACCGTCCCGACCGACGCCCGCCTGCTCGGGCAGCACACCCAGCCGGGCCTCATCCCGTGGGACGGCGTCCCGCGCCTCGCCGACCACCCCTTCTTCGCCGCGCAGACCCGCTGGGTGCTCGAGAGCTGCGGGCTCAGCGACCCCGAGCGCCTCGACGAGTACCTCGCCCGCGGCGGCTACCGCGCCCTCGCCAAGGCGCTGCGCGAGCACACCCCCGAGGGCGTCTGCGACATGGTCCTGCGCGCGGGCCTGCGCGGCCGCGGGGGCGGAGGCTTCCCGACCGGCCGCAAGTGGGAGCTCGCCCGCGCCGCCGAGGGGACCCAGAAGTACCTCATCTGCAACGCCGACGAGGGCGACCCCGGCGCCTTCATGGACCGCGCGGTCATCGAGGGCGACCCGCACCGCCTCGTCGAGGGCATGATCATCGCGGCCTACGCCATCGGCGCCACGAAGGCCTACGTCTACATCCGCGCCGAGTACCCGCTCGCCATCACGCGGCTCAAGAAGGCCCTCGCCCAGGCCGAGGCCGCCGGGATCCTCGGCGACGACGTCCTCGGCAGCGGCGTCTCCCTCCACATCGCCATCAAGCAGGGCGCCGGCGCCTTCGTGTGCGGCGAGGAGACCGCGCTCATCCACAGCATCATGGGGCGCCGCGGGATGCCGCGCCCGCGCCCGCCGTTCCCGGTGACCTCGGGGCTCTTCGACAAGCCCACGGTCATCAACAACGTCGAGACCCTCGCCAACCTCCCGACCCTGGTCGGCCGCGGGCCGGAGGCCTTCGCCGCGGTCGGCACCGAGGGGAGCGCCGGCACCAAGGTCTTCGCGCTCAGCGGCGACGTCGTGCGCACCGGCCTCGTCGAGGTCGCGATGGGCACCAGCGTGCGCGACATCGTCTTCACCGTCGGCGGCGGCGTCCCCCACGGCAAGGGCTTCAAGGCGGCGCAGATGGGCGGCCCCTCGGGCGGCTGCATCCCGGCGCAGCACCTCGACATCGCGGTCGACTACGCGTCGCTGCAGGAGGTCGGCGCCATGATGGGCTCCGGCGGCCTCGTCGTCATGGACGAGGACACCTGCATGGTCGACGTCGCGCGCTTCTTCATGGACTTCATCCAGCGCGAGAGCTGCGGCAAGTGCATCCCGTGCCGCGAGGGGACGCGGCGGATGCTCGAGATCCTCGACCGCATCACCCAGTCGCGCCGCGACGAGACCGGGAGCGACGCGCTCAAGCGCTTCCGCCGCGTGATGTACCTCGAGCGGCTCGCCGAGGTCATCAAGGAGACGAGCCTGTGCGGCCTCGGCCAGTCGGCGCCGAACCCGGTGCTCAGCGCGCTCCGGTGGTTTCGCGACGAGTACGAGGTCCACGTCTTCGAGCGCCGCTGCCCGGCCCACGTGTGCAAAGAGCTGCTGACCTACACGATCGACCCCGAGCGCTGCCGAGGCTGCGGCCTGTGCGCCAAGGAGTGCCCGACCGGCGCCATCATCGGCGAGCGCAAGAAGCCCTACACCATCCGCGTCGACATGTGCATCGGCTGCGGCAACTGCCTGACCGCCTGCCGGCTCGACGCCGTGCAGGCGGCATGAAGGAGGCCCCGATGGTCGCCCACACCGCCCCCGCGCCCCACGCGCTCGCCGCCCACATCAGCGTCGACGGCCGCCCCGTCACGGCCCGCGCCGGCGAGCCGCTGCTCGACGCCCTGCGCCGCGAGGGCATCCACGTCCCGACCCTGTGCCACCTCGCGCACCTGACCCCCACGGGCGCCTGCCGCCTGTGCGTCGTCGAGGTCGAGGGGCAGCGCAACCTCGTGCCGTCCTGCGCCTTCCCGGTCGCCGACGGGATGGTGGTGCTCACCCACTCGCAGCGCGCCCAGCGCGCTCGCAAGACGATCGTCGAGCTGCTCCTCGCCGACCACCCCGACGACTGCCTCTACTGCGTCCGCGCCGGCAACTGCGATCTCGCGACCCTGGCCGCGGAGCTGGGCGTCCGCGAGCGGCGCTACCGCGGCGGCGGGAGCGAGCGCCACGTCGACGCCTCGAGCCCGGCGCTGCTGCGCGACCCCGCCAAGTGCATCCTGTGCGGGCGCTGCGTGCGCGTGTGCGAAGAGGTGCAGGGCGTCGGCGCCATCGACTTCATCGGGCGCGGCTGCCACACCGAGGTCGGGACCGCCTTCCAGCAGGGGCTGAACCTCTCGACGTGCATCAGCTGCGGGCAGTGCATCAACGTCTGCCCGACCGGCGCGCTGCGCGAGGTGAGCCACCTCAAGCCCGTGACCGACGCCCTCGGCGACCCGCGGCGCGTCGCCGTGGTGCAGCACGCGCCGAGCATCTCGGTGACCCTGGCCGAGACCCTGGGGCTGGCGCCCGAGGTCGACGCCGCCGGCGTGCTCAACGCGGTCCTGCGTCGGCTCGGCTTCACCTACGTCTTCGACACGTCCTTCGCCGCCGACCTCACCATCATGGAGGAGGCGAGCGAGCTCGTGCAGCGGATCACCAGCGGCGGGGCGCTGCCGATGATGACGAGCTGCTCGCCGGGCTGGGTCGCGTGGGTCGAGCAGGAGGCGCCGGACTTCATCCCGAACCTGTCGAGCTGCAAGTCGCCGCAGCAGATGCTGGGCGCGGTCATCAAGCGCGTCTGGGCCGAGCGCCACGGGCGCCTGCCCGACGAGGTCTTCAGCGTGGCGATCATGCCGTGTACGGCGAAGAAGGCCGAGGCGGCGCGGCCGGAGATGGCGCCCGACGGCGTGCCCGACGTGGACGCGGTGCTGACGACCCGTGAGCTGCTGCGCCTCATCAAGCTGCGCGGGCTCGACGTCACGCGCATCGCGCCGGAGCCGGCCGACTCGCCCTTCGGTGAGCGCAGCGGCGCGGGCAAGCTCTTCGGCGTCACCGGCGGCGTGGCCGAGGCGGCGCTGCGGACGGCCTACGCGTTCATCACCGGCTCGGAGCTGCCGGCGGCCGAGATCACCGAGCTGCGCGGCCTCGACGAGGTCAAGGAGCTGCACGTCAAGATCGGCGAGCTGTCGCTCGGCGTCGCGGTCGTCAACGGCCTCAAGAACGCCCGGCCGCTGCTCGAGGCGGTGCGCGCCGGTCGCCGGCCGGACCTGACCTTCATCGAGGTCATGACCTGCCCGGGCGGGTGCATCGCCGGCGGCGGGCAGCCCCTCGGGGCGGACCTCGACGCCGTCCGCGCGCGGATGCGGGCGCTCTACGCCATCGACGCCGGGGCCGAGCTGCGGCGCTCCCACGACAACCCCCAGGTCCGCGCGCTCTACGACGAGGTCCTGGGCGCGCCGCTGGGCGCCATGAGCCACCGCCTGCTGCACACCGCCTACGCGCCCCGTTGACGCGGGGCGATCCCCGAGATCGCATCAAGGAGCTCGATGATGGTGAACCTGGACGACACTGAGATCCGCGGGCGCCTGGCGCTCGTGGTGGACACCGACGAGGACGCCCTCGAGGCGCGGGCGGCCGAGCTGCGTCAGCTGGGCCTGGAGGTGGTGACGGCCGCGTCGACGGCGGGGGCGCTCGCGGCGCTGGACGCCCGCGAGATCGAGCTGGCGGTGGTGGAGCTGGTGCTCGAGCAGCCCGACGGCGGCTTCACGCTCAGCTACTTCATCAAGAAGCGCCGCCCGACCCTGCCGGTGCTGATCACCTCGCGCGTGACCTTCGAGTCGGGGCTCGACTTCGACACCTACACCGCCGAGGAGCGCCGCTGGATCAAGGCCGACCGCTGGCTCGAGCGGCCCTACCGGGTCGAGCAGCTCGCCCGCGAGGTGCGCCTCCTGCTGCGCGACCGCGCGGCGGCCTGAAGGGGAGGGCGAGGTGAACGCGAGGACCCCCGAGACCGAGGTGCAGGCAGGCGCCCTCCCGTGGCGCCTGGACCGCGAGGCCCTCGTCGGCTGGCTGCGAGAGGTCGACGAGGACCGGGTCGCGCGCCTCTTCGCGACCGCGGACGCCGTGCGGCGCGAGCGGGTCGGCGACCACACGCGCTACCGCGGGCTCGTCGAGATCGGCAACGACTGCCAGCGGGCCTGCCTGTACTGCGGGCTCGGGGCGCACCGGCGCGGGCTGCCGCGCTACCGAATGAGCCCCGACGAGATCCTCGGCGCCGCCCACGAGGCGCTGTGGCGCGGCTGCGACACCCTGGTCATGCAGTCGGGCGAGGACCCCGCCTTCGACCTCGAGCGGATGTGCGGCGTGGTGCGGCGCGTCAAAGCGGAGACCGGCCTGGCGGTGACGCTGTCGCTCGGCGAGCTCGACGACGACGCGCTCGGGGCGCTGCGCGGGGCGGGGGCGGACCGCTACCTCCTCAAGCTCGAGACGACGAGCCCGCACCTCTATCGCCGCATCCACCCGGCGGCGGAGGGGGACGGCTGGCGCACCCGGGCGCGCATGCTGCGGACCCTCGGCGCGCTGGGCTACGCCGTCGGCAGCGGCGGGATGGTGGGCTTTCCGGGGCAGACCTTCGCCGACCTGGCCGACGATCTGCTCGCCTACGCCTCGCTCGGGCTCCACATGGTGGGCATCGGGCCCTGGGTCGCCCACCCCGACACCCCCCTCGGGCGGCACGCCGCGCGCCTGAGCGCCCCCCCCGGCTGGCAGGTGCCGGCGACCGTGGCGATGACCCAGCGGGCCGTCGCCTTGACGCGGCTCCTCTTGCCCGCGGCGCACCTGCCGGCCACGACGGCGGTCGAGGTGGTGGGCGGCGCCGAGGGGCAGGCGCAGAGCCTCGAGCGCGGCGCCAACGTGGTGATGCTCGGGCTCACGCCGGCGCCCCACCGCGCGCACTACGACATCTATCCCAACCCCGCCCGCGCGCTGTCGCGGGCGTCCACGGAGGTGTGAGATGAACGAGCGACGACGTCCTCGGCTCCCATCGGTCAGCGGCGAGCGCGGCCGCGGCGGGGCGGCCTTCATCGACGAAGACCGGCTCCACGCGCTGCTCCGGGAGCGCCCCGAGGCGGCCCAGGTGCGCGCGGCCCTGGCCAAGGCGAGCGCGAAGGAGCCGCTGACCGTCGAGGAGACGGCGGCGCTGCTCACCGCCGACGACTCCCTCGTCGAGGAGCAGCTCGCCGCGGCCCGCGCGCTGAAGAACGCGGTCTACGGCAACCGCATCGTGCTGTTCGCGCCGCTCTACGTCGGCAACGCCTGCGTCAACGACTGCACCTACTGCGGCTTCCGGCGCTCCAACCGCGACGCCGTGCGGCGCACGCTCAGCGGCGCCGAGCTCGACCAGCAGACCCGGGCGCTGGTGCGGCAGGGGCACAAGCGCCTCATCCTCGTCTTCGGCGAGCACCCCGACTACGACGCGGACTTCATCGCGGACTCGGTGCGCCAGGTGTACGCCGTGCGCGAGGGCAAGGGCGCCATCCGCCGGGTCAACATCAACGCCGCGCCCCTCGACCGGGACGGCTACACCCGGGTCCGCGACGCCGGCATCGGGACCTATCAGGTCTTTCAGGAGACCTACCACCGCGCGACCTACGCCCAGGTCCACCCCCCCAAGACCCGCAAGGGCGACTTCGATTGGCGGCTGACGTCGCTCGGGCGCGCGATGGAGGCGGGGCTCGACGACGTGGGGATCGGCGCGCTCTTCGGCCTGTACGACTGGCGCTTCGAGACGCTGGCGCTGGTGGCGCACGCCAATCACCTGCGCGAGGTGTACGGCTGCGGGCCGCACACGGTGAGCTTCCCGCGGCTGCGGCCGGCGTCCGGGGTCGCCGACGCGCACCCGTTCTTGCCGAGCGACGACGAGCTCGAGCGCATCGTCGCCACCCTGCGGCTGGCGATCCCCTACACCGGGCTCATCCTGACGGCGCGCGAGCCGGCGGCGCTGCGGCGGCGGGTGATGGCCTACGGCGTCTCGCAGATCGACGCGGGGTCGCGCCTCGAGCTCGGCGGCTACACCGAGGCCGGCGACGCCCAGGTGCAGGTGCGCGAGCGCGAGCAGTTCGAGCTCGGCGACGTGCGGAGCCTGGACACGGTGATGCGCGAGCTGGTCGCCGACGGCTACCTGCCGAGCTTCTGCACCGCGTGCTACCGTCTGGGCCGGACCGGCGAGCACTTCATGGAGTTCGCCATCCCGGGGTTCATCAAGCGCCTGTGTACGCCGAACGCGCTGTGTACCCTCGAGGAGTACCTCGTCGACTACGCCTCGCCGGAGACGCGCGCGGCGGGGGAGGCGCTCATCGCGCGCGAGCTGACCGCGCTCGAGGGCGACAAGCTGGCCGGCAAGGTGAAGGACCGCCTCGCGCGCATCGCCACGAGCGACGAGCGCGACCTGGTGTTCTGACGGCGAAACAGGGGGAGAGCATGGGCACGGCACCCAAGGCACTGCGGCTCCACGTGGGCCTCTTCGGGCGGCGCAACGCGGGCAAGAGCGCGCTGGTGAACGCCATCGCGGGGCAGCCCGTGGCGATCGTGTCGGCGACGCCCGGGACGACGACCGACCCGGTGGAGAAGGCGATGGAGCTCCAGCCCATCGGCCCCATCGTGCTGATCGACACCGCGGGGCTCGACGACGAGGGGGCGCTCGGCGGGCTGCGCGTGGCCAAGACCGAGGCGCTCGTCGCGCGGACGGACGTGGCGCTCATCGTCGCCGCCGCGGGCGCCTGGGGGGCGCTTGAGGACGGGCTGCTCGCGCGCTTCGGGGCGGCGGGGGTGCCGGTCGTCGCGGTGATGAGCCACGCCGACCTGAAGGCGGCGCCGCCCGAGCTGGTCGCGCGCCTCGAGGCGGCGGGGGCGGCGGTGGTGAGCACCGTCGCGCCGACGGGGGAGGGCGTGCAGCGGCTGCGCGAGGCGATCATCCGGGCGGCGCCCGACGGCTTCGTCGAGCCACCGTCGCTGCTCGGCGACCTGGTGCCCGCCGGTGGGGTGGTCGTGCTGGTCGTGCCGATCGACCTCGAGGCGCCGCGCGGGCGGCTGATTCAGGCCCAGGTGCAGGTGATCCGCGACGCCCTCGACCACGACGCGATCTGCGTCATGGCGCGCGAGACCCGCCTCGCGGACGTCTTCGCCTCGCTGAGCGCGCCGCCGGCGCTGGTCGTGACCGACAGCCAGGCCTTCGGGCTGGTGGCGCGCGTCACGCCGCCCGAGGTGCCGCTGACCTCGTTCTCGATCCTGTTCGCGCGGGTCAAGGGGGATCTGGCGACCTTCGCGGCCGGGGCCGAGGCCATCGACCGGCTGCGCCCCGGGGACAAGGTCCTGGTCTGCGAGGCCTGTACCCACCACCCGATCGGCGACGACATCGGGCGCGTCAAGCTCCCGCGGTGGCTCGGCGAGCACGCGGGCGGTGCCCTCGACGTCGAGGTCAGGGCCGGCCGCGACTTCCCCGACGACCTCGGCCCCTACCGGCTCGTCGTCCACTGCGGCGCCTGCGTCCACAGCCGCCGCGAGGTCCTCGCCCGCGTCGCCCGCGCCCGCGCCCAGGGCGTCCCGATGACCAACTACGGCGTCGCCATCGCGAAGACCCACGGCATCCTGGCGCGCGCCCTGGCCCCCCTGCGGGGCCGCGAGGTCGCGCCAGCGCCACCATCAGCATCAGCGGCGGCGCCGGCAGCCTTCGGGCGGCCCTGAGTCGGGTCGCGCCGGGCCCGTCGGCTCTCTACGGCCGGGTGTCGGGGTGCTTCTTGCGGAACTTCTTGAGCTCGCCGTCGATGATCATGCGCACCATCCACGGGGCGTGGCGGTTCATGAAGCGCGTGAAGCTCCCCATGGCGCCGGGGACGACGTGGAGCTTGCCCTTGGCGATGCCCTTGAGCAGGCAGCCGGCGACCTCCTCGGGGCTCAGCGTCTTGACCTCGCCGCTGATGGCCTTGGTCTCGGGCGGCTTGATCTTGTTCTCCTCGACCAGCTGCGGCGTGTCCGTGTCCGGCGGGTAGAGGATGGTCAGCTTCACATTATAATCGATGAGCTCCTGGCGCAGGGCGTCGGCGAAGCCCACCTGGGCGAACTTGCTCGCGGCGTACGCCGTGTAGCCGTAGATGCCCATGAAGCCGAGCATCGACGACACGATGCCGATGTGGCCGCGCTTCTGGGCGTACAGGTGCGGAAGGAAGGCGCGCGTCGTGTGCACCGTCCCGAAGTAGTTGATGCGCATCATCTTCTCGAACACCTCGACCGGCGTCTCGAGGATGCGCGAGGGGTGCGCGACGCCGGCGTTGGCGATGATCACGTCGACCCCGCCCATCCCGGCGACGACCTGCTCGGCCGCCGCCGCACACGCGGCCGGGTCGCTCACGTCGTGCGCGACCATGCCGAAGCGCTGGTCGGACCCGATCGCCGCGCTCTTCACCTCCTCGAGCGCCGCCGCCAGCCGCTCTTCGCCGCGCGCCGAGATGTAGACGCTGCCGCCCCACTGCGCCACGGACTTCGCCGCCGCCAGGCCGATGCCGCTGGAGCCACCGGTGATGTAGACCTTCTTGCCGCGGTAGAAGTCCATGGCGACCTCGCTGTGCCCGGGAGTGTGAACCGTGGTCCTAAACCACACTTCCCGCGCCGCGTCGAGCCCGCTGGAGTCCCCTCGCCCCAGCCCCTCACTGGCAGATCCCGTTCGCACGCGGTGCGAAGCGCCCTTCGCACCCAGAGCGAGCGCTCGGCTTGGTGCGGCGCCGGTTTGCGCTCGATCAGCCCCCCGCGCCGGGAAAACGAGCGCTGCAGCGCACACGCCTCGACCGAGCGAGCGATCGCTCGCCTGACCCGCATAGAATCGCGCTCTGGCGAATCTGTCCGAGTGTTGACCCGGAAGATCGTTTGGGGTACCCGCGTGCCTCCCCTGGGCCAGCCACGCCGCTACGGCGGCTGCGCACCGGGGAGCCGAGACAGCTCAACCCGACGCCGTCGACATCACGACCGCCGGGACCCATGAAGAGGGCAAGCCATGCGAACGCTCGACACCGGATACCAGCCAAGAGCCTACGACGCCGAGTGGACCATCCTGAAGGGCCTCATCGAGGCCCCTCAGCTCAACCCGCGTCCCGGCGCCGGCACCCGCTTCATCCTCGATGACGGCACCGAGAAGAAGTTCAGCTTCCCCGAGCTCTACGCCGAGACGATGCGCCGCGGCCGCTGGCTCCTCTCGATGGGCCTCAAGAAGGGCGACCACGTCGCCTACATCGTGCCGGACCCGATGGAGTTCGTGCTGACCTTCCTCGGCGCCGCCGCCGTCGGCATCATCCCGGTCCCGCTCTACCCGCCCCTCGGCTTCGGCAAGCTCGACGCCTACATCCGCGACACCGCGCGCACCCTGAACATCGCCCGGGTCAAGGCGCTCATCACCCAGAAGAAGGTCGCCCCGGTCCTGTGGTCCCTCGTCGACAAGGTCGACAGCCTCAGCGAGCTCATCACGACCGAGAAGTTCGCCGGCCCCGCGCCCGCGACCGCCCCCGAGCCCGAGCCGGTCTACCCCGACGACGTCTGCTTTCTGCAGTTCACCTCGGGCTCGACCGCCGCGCCCAAGGGCGTCATCGTCACCCACCGCAGCCTCGGCGCCAACGGCCACGCCATCATGCAGCACGGCCTCGAGGTCGACGTCGAGACCGACCTCGCCGTCAGCTGGCTGCCGCTGTACCACGATATGGGGCTCATCGGCTTCGTCATCTCGCCGCTCACCTCGGGCCTCGAGACCTGCTTCATGCCGACGATGAGCTTCATCAAGAAGCCCTCCATCTGGATGGAGGCGATCTCGAAGCACAAGGGCACCATCACCTTCGCCCCGAACTTCGCCTACGGCCTCGCCGTCAAGCGCACCGCCGCCGAGAAGGTCCCGAACATGGACCTGTCGTCGCTGCGCCTCATCGGCGCCGGCGCCGAGCCGAACAACCCGGCGACGCTCCAGGCCTTCGTCGACCACTTCACGCCGGCCGGGCTCAACCCCGACGCGATGAACCCGGTCTACGGCATGGCCGAGGCGACCCTGGCGATGTGCTTCTCGCACCTCGACAAGCCCTTCCGGACCGACCGCATCTGCGGCGAGACCTACGCCGCCGACGGCCAGGCGACCCCGGCCAACGGCGACAACTCGAACAACGTCCTCGAGTTCGTCTCCTGCGGCTACGCCTTCCCGGACCACGAGGTGAAGATCCTCGACGACAACGGCAACATCCTGCCCGACCGCGCCACCGGCGAGATCGTCTTCAGCGGCCCCTCCGTCGCCGCCGGCTACTTCGACAACCCCGAGGCCACCGCGCGCACGTTCAGGACGGACGGCCTGCGCACCGGCGACCTCGGCTACCTCGTCGACGGCGAGCTGTTCGTCACCGGGCGCAAGAAGGACCTCATCATCATCAACGGGCGCAACTACGACCCGCAGAGCATCGAGTGGATCGTCGCCGAGGTCGAGGGGATCCGCCAGGGCAACGTCGTCTGCTTCTCGCGCCCCGGCGAGAGCTCCGAGGAGCTCGTCATCGTCGCCGAGACCAAGCAGAAGACCGACCTCGAGGAGCTCATCACCAAGGTCCGCGGCGCCGTCCGCCACGAGTTCGCGATGAACCCGGCCGACATCGTGCTCACCGGCCCCGGGACCCTGCCGAAGACGACCAGCGGCAAGCTGCAGCGGCAGAAGGCCCGCAACCAGTACCTCGACGGCTCCCTCGGCGTCGAGGGGGTCCGCACCATCGGCGACAAGGGCCAGACCATCACCCTGGCCAAGCACGTCGCCACCTCCGCCATCACCCGCGTGCGCCACGGCGTGAAGAAGCGCGCCACGGGTATTCTCAAGGTATTCAACGGGTTCCGTCGCGACGTCTGAGGCGTTCGCCCGCGGCCCGCGCCGCCCTCTCCGCCGCCCGGTCGCGCGTCGTCCTTGACGAGCGGCCGGGCGACTCAGTAGTCACACCGCCGTTGTGCGACCCCCCCCCGGCCTCCGGCCTTTCCCTGGCGCTTTCCAGCCCATTGCACGAGGAATCACCGTGTCGAACCAAGAAGAAGTTGAGGTCTCTTACGACGTCGGAAACGAGTTCTTCCGGCTGTGGCTCGACGAGAAGATGAACTACACCTGCGGCATCTACGAGGGGACCGACAACCTCGAAGAGGCCCAGGTCAAGAAGCTCGAGTGGCTCGCCGACGCCGCGCACGTGACCCCCGAGAAGCGGGTCCTCGACATCGGCTGTGGCTGGGGCGCGGACGTCGAGCACCTCGTCACCCAGCGCAACGCCAAGAGCGCCACCGGCATCACGCTGTCGCGCAGCCAGGCCGAGGAGTGCCGCCGCCGCGAGCTCCCGCGCGCCGAGTTCATCGTGACCGACTACCGCGACTTCGCCCCCCAGGAGAAGTTCGACGCGGTCATCTCCATCTGCATGATGGAGCACATCGCGACCCCCGAGCAGGTCCGCGAGGGCAAGCACATCGGGATGTACCGCGACTACTTCCGGCGCGCCTGGGAGTGGACGAACCCCGGCTCGTACTTCGGCCTGCAGACGATCCTGCGCAACAAGGTCCCCCGCATCAAGGAGGACCTGATCGACATCAACTGGCTGACCTACGCCATCTTCCCGGGCGGGCTGTCGCTGCGCCTCGAGGACATCGTCAAGGCGGTCAACCCGTACTGGGAGATCATGGAGATCAAGACCCGGCGGGTGGACTACCAGAAGACCACCGCCGAGTGGCTCCGCCGGATGCGCCTGCACGAGGACTACATCCGCAAGACCTGGGGCGACGTCGTCTTCGACGACTACGACCGGTACCTCCGGACCTGCGTGCGCGGGTTCGACATGCACTACCAGTCGCTCGCCCAGTACTCGCTGCGCCGCATCGACTGAGGCGCGCCGAGAACACCCTGATCGCTAACACATTCAGCCAGTTAACGTAAATTGGAGTCATCATGAACGACAACGAGATCATCAGCCTCATGAAGAGCAGCCTCGACGAGGTCGCCCCCGGTTGGAGCAAGGAAGTCAAGGACTTCGGCCCCGAGGTGAAGTTCCGCGACATGGCGGTCGACAGCGTGCAGATCATGGAGATGGTCGGCATCATCGAGGAGAAGTGCGACTGCCAGTTCGCCGATGAGGACCTCGCGCAGATCAACCGCGTGGGCGACATGCTGTCGCTGATCAAGCGGGTGGCCGCATGAGCTCCCCGGGTTCCGGCCGCGCGCGTGGCGGCGATCGCGATCCCATCGCGATCGTCGGCATCGGTGCTCGTTTCGCCAAGGCGGACGACCTCCAAAGCTTCTGGCAGCTCACCCTCGAGGGGAAGGATACGTTCACCCCGGTCCCTGCGGACCGCTGGGACATGGCGGTGTTCTTCGACGCAAACCCTCGGAGCCGCGACAAGAGCTATACGCCGACCGGGGCCTACATCGACGACGTCCGCTCGTTCCCCGCGGTGGCGCTCGCAGTGCCGCCGCGCCGGGTCGAGGTGATGGACCCGCAGCAGCGCCTCGCCCTCGAGTGCGCCCTGCAGGCCGTCGAGGACAGCGGTCGGAACCCGGGGGATCTGCCGCGGCGGACCGGCGTCTACATGGGCGTCACCGCCGTGGAGTACCGGACCCTGTCGGCGGCGCGCATCATCGCGCAGCTGCTCGCGACCGGCGCCCTCGGCAAGCTCCCCGAGGACCCGAGCGCCATCGCCGAGGCGGTCGAGCGCGTCCTGCCCTCGCGCCCGTTCACGGCGCCCGGCGTGCTCGCCAACATGGTCGCCGCGACCGTCGCTCAGGAGCTCTCGCTCCACGGGCCGGCCTTCACGACCGACGCCGCGTGCTCCTCGGCGCTCGTCGCCATCCACAGCGCCGTCAACGCGCTGCGCGCCGGCGACATCGACGCGGCCCTGTGCGGCGGCGTCTACATCAACCTGACCCCCGAGCACCACATCGCGTTCTCGCGCATCGGGGCCATCTCGAAGTCCGGCATCTGCCGGCCCTTCGACGCCCGCGGCGACGGCTTCGTCCAGGGCGACGGCTGCGGCGTGGTCATGGTCAAGCGCCTCGCCGACGCGCTGCGCGACGGCGACCGCGTCTACGCGCTCATCCACGGCATCGCCTCGAACAACGACGGCGGCTCCACCGGCCCCATGGCCCCGGTCCTCGCCGGCCAGGTCGAGTGCGTCCGGACCGCCTGGGCCGACGCCGCCAAGTCCGGCGTGACCCCCGAGCACCTCGGCTACGTCGAGACCCACGGCACCGGGACGACCGTCGGCGACAAGGTCGAGTTCGACGGGCTGAACCAGTCCATCGGCGCCGGCACCAAGCGGGCCGCCCTCGGCTCGGCCAAGGGCAACTTCGGCCACACCATGAGCGCCGCGGGCGTCCTCGGGGTGATCCGCGCCGCGATGAGCGTCTACCACCGCCAGATCCCGCCGATGGCCGGCTTCGAGGCCCCCAAGGACGACCTCGGCCTCGAGGGCTCGCCGTTCTGGATCCCCACCGCGGCGACCCCGTGGGAGGACGAGCAGCGCCTCGCCTGCGTCAGCGCCTTCGGCTTCGGCGGCACCAACGTCCACGTCGTCCTCGGCGACGCGCCCCAGGCCGCCGCGCCCACCGAGCAGGCCGAGCTGGTGCTGCTCAGCGGCGCCAACGACGCTGCGTTGCGAAAACTCGCCGCGCACACGGCGGAAGCCATCGTCAACGACTCCACGGCGACGCTATCTGGCGTTGCACGCGCGTGGGCCAAGCGGCGCCGGCAGCCGGCGCGCGCGGCGGTCACGGCGCGCTCCAAGGCGGATCTGGTCGCGAAGCTGCGCGAGATCGGTCAGGGCGGCTATCCGGCCGGCGTGTCCTTTGGGACGGTCGAGGACGGGGCCCCGGCGCCGAAGGTCGCCTTCATGTACCCGGGGCAGGGCGCCCAGCGCGTCGACATGCTGAGCGGCGCGCGCGACCGCTTCCCGGTGGTCGCCGCGACCCTCGACGCGATGGACCAGGCGGTCGCCGGCGTGATGTCGCGCCCGGTGACGCACCTCCTCTACCCCGAGCGGCGCCCGGACGGGTTGAGAGACCTCGAGGCGGCGTTCGACGAGCTGACCGAGACGAAGAACTGCCAGCCGGCGCTGTTCAGCGTGGGCTACGCGCTGACGAAGCTGCTCGAGCAGGTCGGCGTGAAGCCGACGGTGGTCGCCGGTCACTCGGTCGGCGAGTTCACGGCGGCGGCGGTCGCCGGGGTCACGACCCCGGCCGAGGGCGTGCGCTGGACGGCGCGGCGCGGGGCGGCGATGAGCGCGCTCGGCGGCGACACCGGAGCCATGGCGGCCATCGTGGCCGACCGCGCGACGGTCGAGGCGCTGCTGGTGCCGGGGGCGGTCATCGCGAACGTGAACCACCCGCGGCAGATCGTGCTCTCGGGCGCGAGCGACGCCATCGCGGAGGTGGTGCGGCGGGCCGAGAAGAGGGAGCTGAAGGCGGTGCCCCTGCGGGTGAGCCACGGCTTCCACTCGCAGATCTTCGCCGAGCTGGATCTGAGCGACGAGATCGCGGCCATCGCGATGGCGAACCCGACGGTGACGGTCGCCTCGTGCATCCAGACCCACCCTTACGGGGACGCGGCCGAGGCGCGGCAGGTGTTCCGCGACCACGCGACGTCGCCGGTGCTGTGGACCGACACGGTCGCGCAGATGGAGGCGGCGGGCACGGACATCTACCTGCAGGTGTGCGCGGGCGGGCCGCTGGTCTCGTTCATGAAGGGGGCCCTGCCGGGCCACCCCAACGTCCTGACCCTGGCCGGCAAGGAGGACGCCGACGGCGGCGCCTCGGTGCTCGACGGGCTCGGCCAGCTGTGGGTGCGCGGGGTCGAGCTCGACGTCGCGGCCATCGCGGCGCCGGCCGCGCTCGCGAGCGTGCCGCCGCTGGTGCTGCCGCGCGAGGTCTACTGGATCGTCAAGGACGAGGGGTCGGCCGGCAAGCTCGACTTCGGCACGCCGAGCGCGAAGCCGGCGATCGCCGCGAAGGTCGCCACGGTCAGCGACGACGCGCCGGTCGAGGTGGCGCCCGCCGCCGGTGGCGGCGCCGTCGGCGAGATCGTCTTCGGGGCCGTCGCCCGCGCCAGCGCGTATCCGCGCGAGGCGCTGCGGGCCGAGATGCGCCTCGGCGACGACCTCGGCTTCGACTCGATGATGGTGGCGGACCTGGCCGAGGAGCTCGGCAAGGCGATCCCGGGCTTCACCGGGATCCCGCAGGAGATCCTCATCAACTCGCCGACCATCGCCGACATCATCGCCTTCGCCGAGGACCCGTCCCGCTGGGCGGGGGCCGACGCGGGCGACGACGACGCGCCGCTCGGGCGCTTCGGCCTGCGCTGGGTCGAGACCCCGCTGCCGACGCAGGGGCTGCGCAAGCTCCCCGGCGGCAAGCTGCTCGCCCGCGGCGACGGCCTCGACGGCATCGTCAAGGCGCTCGAGGCGCACGGCTACGAGAAGGTCAGCGGCGGGGCGGTCGACCTGGTGCTCTATGGTGCATCGCAAGATGACCCCACCCCGGTCGCGGACGTGGCCGACGGGATCGCGGAGGTCCAGGATCACGCAGGCACTTTGATTCGGATGCTCGACGCGCAGGCGCGCACGGGGCGCACCCCGGACGTCATCATTGTGCGTCGCGATGACGACCCGTGGGCGGAGGCGCTGTCGGGGGTCGCGCGGGCGGTCGCGCGCGAGTGGCCGACGGCGGTGGTGAAGTCGATCCGCGCGTTCTCGCCGGACCCGGCGCGGGTCGTGGCGGAGCTGCGCTCGACGGACCGGACGCCGGACGTGCGCTTCGTGAACGGGACGCGGCTGGTGCTCGGGACGACGCCGCTCGACGCGGCGGCGAGGTGGGCGCCCACGGCGGACGACGTGGTGCTGATCACCGGCGGCACGCGCGGTATCGGGCGGGCGCTCGGGCTCGAGCTCGCGGAGGCGGGGGCGAAGGTGCTGCTCGTCGGCCGGACGATCCCGGGGGACGCGCCGCGCCACGAGCGGGTGACCTATCTGAGCGCCGACGTGCGGCACAAAGAGCAGCTCGAGGCGGCGGTCAAGGGGCACGGCAAGATCACGGCGATCGTGCACTCGGCGGGCGTCCTCGCGGACGGCGCGCTCGGCACGGTCGACGAGGCGGCGGGGCAGATCGCGCGCGAGGTGAAGGTCTGGGGCCTGTTCAACGCGGTGACGGTCGCGGGACCGAGCCTGAAGCGGGTCGTGGCCATCGGGTCGTGGGCCGGGCGCTTCGGCAACGCGCACCAGGCGCACTACGCCGCGGCCAACGCGCTGATGGCGGAGGTGGCGCAGCACCTGCCGGCGGGCGTGCTCGCGAGCGTGCCCGAGTTCGGGCCGTGGACGAGCTCCGAGATGGTGCAGAGCATCCCGGCCGGGATGCAGGCGGCGATGCGCGCGGACGGGATCGACTTCGTGGGCGACCGGGCGGGGCTCGACGCGCTGCTCGAGGAGCTGGCGACGGGCGCCGGGCCGGTGGTGCGCGGGCGGCACGTGCCGCAGACGACGCGCCGCGGGGTCGTCAAGCAGACGCTGTCGACCGAGACGCACCCGTATCTGCTCGACCACGCGATCGGCGGCGTGCCGGTGCTGCCGCTCGCGAGCGCGGCGACGATGATCGCCGAGGCGGCGGCGGTGCGGGCGCCCTTCGAGGTGCGCGACCTGGCGCTGTATCAGGGCGTGACGGTGACCGAGCCGATCGCGGTCGAGGTGTCGGTCGCGGGCGAGCGCGGCGAGCTGCGGCAGGGGCCGAAGGGGACCTTGTCGTACAAGGCGAGCGTGCGCGAGCTGCGCGAGCTGCCCGAGGCGCCTGAGGCGCGCGTCGGCGGGGCGCCCCCGAGCGGGCTGACGCTGGCGGAGTTCTACGGCGGGCTGACGTTCCACGGGCCGCTCTTGCAGGGCATCACGTCGATCGACGTGGTCGGCGACGACTTCGTGCGCGGCCAGGTGCGCTGCGGTTCGCCGGCGGCGTGGATCCCCGGTACCGAGCAGGAGGCGTGGGCGATCGACCCGCTGGCCTTCGACAGCGCGATGCAGCTGACGGCGTATGTCGCCTACACGCGCTACGGGCGCGCCGGGACGCCGGTCGGGTTCGCGCGCTTCGTGACGTTGCGCCCGTGGCGGGCGGGCGAGGTGCTGACGGTCGAGGCGCACTTCGGCGAGGCGGTCGAGGACAAGTTCTCGGCGTCCATCGTGTTCCGCGACGCCAAGGGCGGGGTCGTGGCGCTGGCCGACGACGTGACGGCCCAGATGTCTCAGGTGGCGGCGAAGGTCGAGGCGGCGGTCGAGGTGAAGACCGAGGCGGCGCCTGTGTCTGCTGCCCCCGTGGCGGAGGCGCCGGCGAAGGCCGAGGCCAAGCCCTTCGTCGTCAAGCCCGAGTGGGTCGATCCCTCGAAGTGGAAGGGCTACAAGGACCTGGCGTTCCGGCTGCAGGCGGTCGGGATGATCGGGTTGAAGAACCCCTACTTCGACGTGCACGACGGGACGGCGCGGAACACGACGCACATCGCGGGCCGCGAGATCATCAACTACTCGTCGTACAACTACCTCGGCCTGTCGGGCGACGAGCGGGTGTTCGACGCGGTCGACAAGGCGATGCGCAAGTACGGCACGTCGGTCAGCGCGTCGCGCATCGCGAGCGGCGAGCGGCCGTTCCACGCCGAGCTCGAGAGCGCGCTCGCGAAGGCGCAGGGGGTCGAGGACGCCATCGTGATGGCCGGTGGCCACGCGACGAACGTCAACACCATCGGGCACCTGTTCGGGGTCAAGGACCTCATCCTGCACGACGAGCTGATCCACGACTCGTGCATCCAGGGCATCAAGCTGTCCGGGGCGGCGCGGCGGGGGTTCAAGCACGAGGACATCGCGCACCTCGAGATGCAGCTCAAGGAGCTGCGGCCGCACTACGAGAAGGTGCTGATCCTGATCGAGGGCGTGTACTCGATGGACGGCGACATCGCCAACCTGCCCGAGTACCTGCGGCTGAAGAAGCAGTACGGCTGCATGCTGATGGTGGACGAGGCGCACAGCTTCGGAACCATCGGCAAGACGGGCTACGGGCTCGGCGAGCACTGGCTCGACCAGGGGCTCGACTTCGACCGCAAGGACGTCGACATCTGGATGGGCACGATGTCGAAGTCGCTGGCCGCGATGGGCGGCTGGGTGGCGGGGCGTAAGGAGCTCATCACCTACCTGCGCTACACGACGCCGGGCTTCGTGTTCGCGGCGGGCATCCCGCCGACCCTGGGCGTGGCGGCGCTGACGTCGCTCCAGCTGTGGACCGAGGAGCCCTGGCGGGTCGCGCAGCTGCACAAGAACTGCAACCTCTTCTACGAGCTGTGCCAGCAGCGCGGGCTCGACAACGGGCCGTCGAAGGGCGAGTCGCCGGTCATCCCGGTCATCACCGGGGACTCGATGCACGCGCTCAAGCTCAGTGAGCGCCTGCTCGACGACCACGGCATCAACGCCAAGCCCATCATCTTCCCGGCGGTGGCCAACGACTCGGCGCGCCTCAGGTTCTTCCTGACGACGCTCCACACCCCCGAGCAGCTCGAGTACACGGTGAACCACATCGCCGACGCCCTCGAGGAGATCCGGGCGGGCAAGAAGAAGTAGCGACGAGCTGCGTGAGCGACGCCTCGCCCGGGCACCGGGCGAGGCGTCGCGACAGCCGACGTCGAATGTTGGGTGGAGCAAAACGCACCCCATCCCGGCGCCCGCGGCAGGTACTCGCGTTCGTGTGGGCCCAACCGTGGCAGCAGCGTTCGCGCCCCTTGGCGTTGCCGCCGCGGACCCAGGTCGACGGGCCGAGGAAACCGTGTAGCATCGCCGCGGATGGATGAGGCGCGGCCGGCGAGGCCGGGCTCGGAGGTGTTCGCATGTCGCTCTACGGAATGTTCCAGCGCAAGGGCCCCAGCGGCTTCGGCTACAACAGCACGGCGGAGGACGTGACCGCGGGCGCGGACCTGACGGGCCGGACCTATCTGGTGACGGGCGTCAACTCCGGCCTCGGCGCGGAGACGCTCCGGGTCCTGGTCATGCGCGGCGCCAGGGTCCTGGCCGCGGCCCGCACGGTCGCGAAGGCCCAGGCGGCGTGCGACGCGGCCGGCGGAGACGCGGTGCCCGTCGCCTGCGAGCTGTCCGAGCCGAGCTCCGTGCGTGCGGCCGTGGCGACGGTCCAGGCTCTGGGCCACCCGCTCGACGGCGTCATCGCCAACGCCGGCATCATGGCCTTGCCCAAGGTGCAGCGGCAACACGGCTACGAGATGCAGTTCTTCACCAACCACGTGGGGCACTTCATGCTGGTCACGGGGGTGCTGCCGCAGCTGGCCGAGGAGGGCCGGGTGGTCATCCTGTCGAGCAGCGCGCACACCATGACCTACCCCGAGGGCGTCCGCCTCGACGACCTGGCCGCCGAGCGCGGCTACGCCCCGTGGAAGGCCTACGGCCAGGCGAAGCTGGCCAACATGCTCTTCGCCAAGCACCTCGCGACCCGGCTGCCGAAGCCGGGACAGCGCTCCACCAGCGTACACCCCGGGGTCATCGCCACCGGGCTGGCGCGACACATGAACAAGGGCGTCCAGCTGCTCTTCAACGGCCTGGGGCCGGTGTTCGCGCTCAAGACGGTGCCGCAGGGTGCGGCGACCCAGTGCTACGCGGCGGTTCACCCGGACGCGGCGGCGCACAACGGGGAGTACTTCGCGAACTGCAACCCCAAGACCCCCTCGGCGCACGGGCAGGACGCGGCGCTGGCGGCGGCGTTGTGGGACAAGACCGAGGAGATCGTCGCGGGTCTGGACTGAGGTGGAGGCGACGACGCCCCGCGCTCGCCCCGCGCCGCCTACTGCGGCGAGCGGCAGCAGCGGATCCCGGCGTACTTGCTCGTCGAGTCGGGGGCCTGGTTCGAGCGCCTCAGAGACGCGACGTTCACGCTGTTCGACCCGAAGTGGCCGCCGCGCTGGATGTAGTTGGCGTTGAACGGCTCGTTGGCCCACTCCGCGATGTTGCCGGCCATGTCCTGGGCTCCGTAGAGGGAGCTGCCTCCCGAGAAGCTGCCGACGTCTCGGGTCTCGTAGGCCCCACTGCACTCCGAGAAGTTGCACTGGTTGCACTGGTAGGGGCTCGACGATCCCCAGGGGTAGCGGCGGGTCTCCGCCTTGCAGTTGGCCGCCGACGAGGCGAACTCGCAGCCCCCGCGCGCGGCCCGCTCCCACTCGTACCCGGTGCACAGGCGTCGCCCCTTCCAGGCGCAGTAGGCCGCCGCCTGGTACCAGTCCACGTAGTTGACGGGGTGATTCTGTTTGCTGGCGTGGCCGTATGTGGCGCTGGAAGAGCCGGAGGACGTATACCCCGGCAGCGTGCAGGCGTTGGCCGCCACGCAGGCCGCGTAGTCGACCACGCGGACCTCGCGGCGGTCGACGAAGTACCCGGTCGGGTAGGTCCTGAGCTGCACCGGGAGCTCGTAGCCGCTGCACCATGTGTAGGTCGGGTCGGGGAAGGTGCAGCCGAGCCACGCGGTCCCGGCCGGCACCCAGACCTCGCCGCCGGTCGTGTCCACGCAGGTCCCGCCGCTGCACGCGAAGCCGGCCGGGCACGGGCCGATCACCCCGCAGTCGAAGCAGCTCGCGCAGGCGGACCCGCCGCAATCCACGCCGGTCTCGTCGCCGTTCTGCAGGCCGTCCCCGCAGCTCGGCGCCTGGCAGACCTCGCCCACGCACAGGCCGCTCGCGCAGTCCGCCGCCACCAAGCACCCCGCGCCCGCACCGCACGCACCACAGGTCGCGCCGCCGCAGTCGACCCCGGTCTCGTCCTGGTTCAGCCGCCCGTCTTCGCAGTCGCCGACGCTGGTGCTCGTCACCTCGCCGCTGGTGGCGTTGAACTCGTGGCGCAGATAGATCGGCTCCGACGCCCAGGTGAACTGATTGATCGCCGCGGGGTAGCCCCGGTAGACCGTCGCCACGCCGTCGCCGCCGTCGATCTCGTGGGAGGTGCACACGCGCGACGTGGTGTTGGTCAGCGGGACGTCCCATTCGATGACCGGATAGACCGCGCCCGCCGGCAGCGCGAAGCCGTCGACCGTCTCGACGAAGGCCGCCGACGCGGCCGTCCCGCGGGCGCGCAGGGTGCAGACCCCGGCGCTGGCGAAGGCCGCGTCGTTGAGGCCGAGGGCCACCTCCCAGTACGCCTTGGACGCGAGCCCCTCGTTGCCCCGGTAGACCGCCGCCGCGAAGAGGTAGTCGCCCGGGTTCGCGGCCGGCGGCTCCGCGAAGCTCGCGTTGCCGAGGCCGCCCGCGTCGACCGTCACGTCCTGCTGCGTGGTACACGTCACGACCACGTCGTCCATGTAGAGGAAGGTCGGGCCGCCCGGCGCGCCGGTGCATGCGAAGGCGAGCACCGCCGTCAGGTCCCGCCGCCCGCCGGCGAGCGGGTTGTGCAGCAACTCCAGATCCCCGCCGGTGTCCCGCCGCACGCAGTCGAGTTTGGCCGAGCAGAAGACGTCCTCGAACTCCACCGCGACGTCGAAGAAGCCCTGCCTCGCGTCGCGCACGATGGTCATGTCGAAGGTGACCTGGACGTCGCCGTTGGCCACGCACGCGACGTCGCGGGAGATCGGGCTCGGGTCGCGGTAGGTCGTCGCGGGGATCAGCCCGTTGGCGTCGTACAGCGCGTCGATCTCGAGGGCCACCGAGTTGAGCGCCGTGCCCGCGTCGCACGGCCCCACGAAGGCGAGCGAGCCCGCGCCGTCACCGTACTGGTCGGCGTCGAGGGTGCGCTGCCACACGACCTCGCCGGTCCCGGCCGCCCCATTGGTCACGGTCAGGGTGTAGGTGGCGTTGGTCAGGCCGGGCAGATCGAGGGGCGCGATCGCGACCGCGATCGACCCGCCGTCGGCCGGGGCGTCGCTCACGCACCCCGAGGAGAGCACCAGTGCAACGCAGCAGAATATGAGCTGGGGTTTCACGGCGTCCAGTCCCTCGGGCCATCTGAGCGAGCCCCAGAACCGGGTGCGCCGCGAAGGATTGCCCTGATAACAGAGAGCTATCAGCCATCGTTGCGCCATGTCAATGACCGGTCCGAGGTGACGACGCGCGCCCCCGTCGCTGCCCGGGCAGGGCTACTCGATCGCGTCCGGGTAGCGGACCGTGAGCAGGCGCTCCTCGACCACAGCGCCCGCCGGCAGCGTGACGGTCGTCCCGTCCGGCCAGCGCACCTCGACCGTGTAGCCGCAGCCGCGGTCGCCGAGGCCGAAATACGCCGTGCGCCCGTCGGCGGTGCTGCTCAGGCCCCGGCTCGAGCGGATCTCGCGGCTCAGCGCCTCGTCACCGGCGTGGACCGTGACCCGCGCGCCGACGGCGTCGCGGTTGACCTTCACCCCGTCGCCGACGAGGCGGAACCCGAGCCAGCGGTTCTGGTGCCCGATGTCGTTGCGGAAGAGGAAGTTCGGGCGCCCGCCGCCGAGGTCCCGCCCGCCGACGAGGAGATCGAGGTCGCCGTCGTGGTCGTAGTCCGCCCAGGCGATGTTCTGCGCGCGCTTGGCGGTCGTGAGCAGCCGGCAGAAGCCGCCGGTGTGGCACGTCTCCTGGGCCGAGGGGCAGTCGGCGGTGGTCGTACACGGCGTGCGGCAGCGGCTCGCGAGGCAGGCCTCGCCGTCCGGGCAGGTGTCGCCCTCGACGCACTCGGTGAGGCTCGCGACGTAGGCGGCGTCGAGGTCGTTGAGGCCGCTCACGGTGCCGAGGCTCTCGAAGGTGTGCCCGGCGAGCTGGTGCATCAGGCCGAGCCAACCCATCTGCTCTTGGTCGGTGTAGCCGCTCTCGTACTTGTTCTCGCGGCCGATGGCGACGTCGAGCAGCCCGTCGTTGTCGAAGTCGGCCAGCGCCAGGTCGAGGTCCCCCTCGTTGTACGGGACGCCCCACGCCGCGGCCTTGTCGACGAAGGTGATCTGCGAGGCGGGCCCGCGCGGGCCTTGGTTGATCAGGAGCTGCGTCGGGTCCGACCAGGTCCGCGTGTAGTCGCCGCCGGGGTGGCTGATCGTCCCCATCGCGATGTCCATGAGGCCGTCGTTGTTGATGTCGCCACAGTCGACGCCGAAGGTGTTCGAGCCGATGTACGTGCCCGGCCCCTTGCCCGGCTCGGGGTCCGCGCCGTAGCCCGTCGCGGCGATCCAGCGGTTGCCCGTGGCCTGGCTCGCGAAGCCCGTCGCGACGCCGACGTCGGTGAAGGTGCCGGCGTCGTAGTCCCACAGCTGGTTGGCGCCGAGCCCGCTGCTGACGCCGTAGGTGCCGACGATCAGGTCGAGGTCGCCGTCGTTGTCGTAGTCGCAGGTCACGGTGCCGTTGGTCGGCTGGGCGGGGCGGCTCTGGAGCAGCGCGCTCACGTCGGTGAAGGTGCCGTCGCCGTTGCCGTGAAAGAGCGAGTCGGGGACGGCGTAGGAGGTGTGCCCCTGGCCGACGAAGAGATCGAGCGCGCCGTCGCCGTCGTAGTCGAGGAACATCGCGTTGGCGGCGTAGGTGGGCACCGAGGTCGCGTCGACCCCCGAGCCGTCGCGGCGGGTGAAGACCCCGGCGCCGTCGTTGAGGTAGATGGCGCTGCGCTGGCCGGGCAGCGGCACGTCGAGCCCGGCGAAGAGGTCCTGGTCGCCGTCGTTGTCGACGTCGCCGAAGACGAAGATGGCGGCCTGCACGTCGCGCAGGCCCGAGGCGGCGGCGTGGTCGCGGAAGGTGCCGTCGTGGTTGTTGAGCAGGACGACGTGGTCGAAGGGGACGCCGGCCTGCGGGTTCGGGTACAGCGAGTGGGCGACGATGTCGTCCCAGCCGTCGCCGTCGAGGTCGGCCCAGGCGACGCGGCTGTGGTCGTTGATGGGGACCGCGACCGGCGGGTGCTCGTCGTAGTTGCCGACGCGGATGCCGCTCGCGAGGGAGACGTCGCTGAAGAAGGGGGCGACCGGGGCGACCGTGGCGCGCGCGGTGCACGCGGGGGCGGCGGTGTCGGCGACGGCGGTGTCGGCGGCGTCGTCCGCGGGGGTGTCGACCCCGACGACGTCCTCGGCGACGTCGACGAGCGGGCTCTCGGTGTCGCCGGCGGCGGAGGTGGCCGCGCCGCAGGCCGCTCCGAGGGCGAGCGCGAGCGCGAGCGGGGCGGTGATCGGCGAGAGGCGCGCGAGGCTGTGAATCATGGGGGTCGACCGGTCGGGCGTGGGAACTGAACGGCGATTTCATAGCACGTCGTCGCGGTGGGATCATGCGCGGTGTCGCGGCGGTCGTCCGACCCGCGTCGCCCCCCGCGGTCGCCGGCGCCGGTTTGTGGCGTGCGGCGCTCACGCGTATCGTCGCGTCATGAAGAGATCGACCATGATCGGGGTGCTCGTCGTCGTCGCTTGCGCGCCGGCCCTGGCCAGCGGCTGCTCGAGCGGCGAGGGCGCGGCGATCGGCCTGGTCGACGCCGTCGGCGAGGTGGTGTTCGGCGGCGACGCGGAGGCTTCGGACGCCGACACGAGCCTGGTCGCGGACACCGCGGTCGTCGCGGACACCGCGGTCGTCGCGGACACCGCGGTCGTCGCGGACACCGCGGTCGTCGCGGACACCGCCGACACCGCGGACAGCGACGCCGCGGTCCCCGACACCGACACGGACGCCGACGTCGACACCAGCGCGGCCGCCGACACCTCCATCGACCCCGACACGGGGCCGCCGCCGGTCTCGAGCGTCGGCTGCGCGGACGGCACCCGGGAGGGCTTCGCCGACCTCACGCAGTTCCCGGCCATCGCGGCCTGCGGCGGCGCCTGGGACGTGCCGGGGATCTTCGCCATGCCGGTCTCGTGCGACCGCGCGGCGGGCAACACCGGGACCAACGCCGACGGCGTCGGGTGTACCGTGACGGACTTGTGCGCCGAGGGCTGGGGGGTGTGCCTCGGCCGCGCCAAGGTCCTCCAGAGCGCCGGGGGCTGCGACGGGGCGCTGGTCGGGGCGACCGACCCGGTCTTCTTCACGACCCAGATGTCGTCGACCGGCGCCTTCGCGTGCGCGAGCGGGGCCACGGCCACCAACGACCTCTTCGGCTGTGGCAACCTCGGCTGCGACTTCACGAGCAACCCGACGGTCGCGAACCTGTGCGCGCCCCTGGTCCTGAGCTCCCACGATCTGTGCAAGGGGCTCCGCAACGACCGCGGCTGTGGGGACTGGTGCAACCACCTCGGCAAGTACCCCGATCTGCCCAACGCCTGGTCCTGCGGCTCCGACGGGAGCAACGAGGCGCTCAACGTCACCAAGAGCCACCCCGAGCAGCAGGGTGGCGTGCTGTGCTGTCGCGAGTGACGCGGGCAGCCGGGTGACGACCGCGGGGGCGGGGGCCGGGGACGTCAGCCAGCCGGGGGCTGCGCGGTCATCTTGAGGCCGACGATCGCCACCAGCAGCAGGAGCGCGAAGCCGGCGCGCGCGAGGGTGAGCGCCTCGCCGAAGAGGGCCACCCCGCCGACGAAGGCGCCGAGGGCGCCGATGCCGACCCAGACGGCGTACGCGGTGCCGATCGGGAGGTCGCGGGTGGCGATCCCGAGCAGCGCGAGGCTCGCGACGATCGCGGCGCCCACGACGACGCTCGCGACCGGGCGCGTGAAGCCGGCGGTGGACTTGAGGCCGAGGGCCCAGCCGGCCTCGAGGAGGCCGGCGACGACGAGGATCAACCAAGGGGACATGACGAACACCTCTCCGGGGTGAGCGGGAAGTGCGTCGTCTTGTCCTGACCGGGTACGGCGCGTCTCGTCCGGGCCGCGGGCCGCGCCGAAGCGCGATCCGCGAGCGCGGAGAGCTGTAGTCGCTGGGCGTCAACAAGGCAAGGGGGATGGGTCCCGGCTCAGGTGTAGGTGCACTTGGTGGTCACGTACTCGATCGGCTTCCACTTCTTGCTCGAGGTGCCGCCCTTTCTGCGCTTGCTCATCTTGTGGCTCTTCTCGAGATTCTTGCCGAGGTTGCCGCCGCCGTCGAGCTTGAGGGAGCGCTCGACGTCCATCGTCACGACGGTCGGATCGTAGTGCTGCTCCTCGACCTCGGAGTGCTCCACGACCGGCGTCGTCTCGCCCGAGTCGACCATCATCGAGGCGGACACCTTGAGTTGCACGTACTGATGCTGCGTGTACTTGTCGGCGTGCGAGTCGTACGGCTTCTCCCAGGCCGGCCCGCGGTCCGACACGATCTCCGCGCCGTAGCTGATCTTGGCGTCCGCGAAGCGCGCGAAGTGGGTCTGCGCCAGGGTGATGGCGTTGCGCGAGCGCGCCTTGGCCAGGTCGTACACGTTCGGGTGCGACGGCGGGTTGGGGACCTGCGACTCGGAGCCGATCGCGCTGACGCTGATCTGCGCGTTCGGGTCCTTCGCCAGGTACTCCTGGATCTTGGCCGCCACCTCGTCGAGCAGCTTGAAGACGGCGTCGTTCTGCATGTCCGATGGCTCGTACTTGGCCGAGTCGAAGGTCGAGCCGGTGGTCGGGAAGACCGCCTCGTCGTTCTCGGGTGTCATCACCGGGACCTCCTTCACCTTGTCGATCGGGATGACGATGGTCGTCGCCTCGCCCTTGTCGACCCCGATGACCTTCATCCCGCTCGCCCCCTCGGTGGGCGTCTGGTGACCGTTGAGGCGGGCGGTGTTGGCGTCCCGCTCCCGCTCGAGGTCGGCGACCTCCTGCTCGCTCATGCTGGAGAGGCTCTGCGCGCTGATGGTGATGACGCAGCGCTTGAGCTTGCTGGACTTCCGGGTGGCGAGGTACTTCTGGTGCTCGAGATACTCGATCACCGCGTCCCGCTGGGGTTTGTCGAGCTGATCCCACACCGCCAGCGGGCAGTGTACCGTGATCTTGCGCGGGAGCCCGAGGGCCTCGATCCTCGCGGGAGGTCCGGCCGCGTTCTTGGCCGCCTCCTTGTCGCCGCCCTTGTCCCCCGGTTTGTCGCGCTTCTGCACGCTCGCGCTCGCGTCCGGCATCAGCTGCACGTTGTCCGGGCTCAGCGCGCTGACGCCCTCGGCGTACGACAGGCCGCGCAGGTTCGAGCGGTCGGAGCCCCGGCGGTCCGCGCTGGTGGTGTTCGAGGTGTCGTGCAGTGCGCTCTCGCGCCGCTGGATCTGCTGCGCCATGGCAAGTCTCCTGGAGCTTGGGGATCACCGGCCGCACGACCGCCTCAAGTGACGAGTCGCCCGAAATGACCTCCCATTCTTCGAAATTACCCTATCGGTCAGATTTGACGCAAATCAAGTTGTGAATTTTGTTCATGGCGCCCGGAGCCGCCCCGGGAGACGGTCCTGTGGCGTTGCGGTCGTTTCCTCGAACCCGTGGCGGGATATGGGGTCGTCATGGATATTGCCACGCAACATCGGCGCGACCGCCACGGTCCCGTCGGCGTCCGCGACGCGCCCCCCCGCCGAGACCTCGCCGCCGCCCCCGCTTCCGGGTGCGATCGCGGCCGAGCTGTGGCAGGCTCGCCGCGATGAAGACCTTCACCTGCTGTCTGTGGATCGCCGCCAGCCTCGGGCTCCTCGCCTGTCGCACCAGCGGCGACGTCGGCTGGGACCCCGGGACCGAGCCGCGCCCCTCCTCCGGCCCGGCCGCTGACCTCGGCCGCGCCCCCGTCGGCGCCGAGTCGGACGACCCGCTCGCCGCGCCGCCGGACGTCGCGGGGCCCCCGGTCGACGCCGAGTTTACCCCGTCGGGGCTCGCGAGCCGCGTCCTGCGCCCCGGCACCGGCGCGCGCCACCCGTCCGCGCGCGACACCGTCGTGGTCCACTACACCGGCTGGCAGACGGACGGCACGCGCTTCGACAGCTCCGTCGCCCGGGGCGAGCCCGCCGTCTTCCCGCTCAGCGGCGTCATCCGCGGCTGGACCGAGGGCGTGCAGCTGATGGTCACCGGCGAGAAGCGCCGCTTCTGGATCCCGGCCGACCTCGCCTACGGCGCGAACCCCCACGAGGGCGCCCCGGGCGGGATGCTCGTCTTCGACGTCGAGCTGCTGGGGATTCAGTAGCGCCGGCGGCAGGGGAGGGGGCGAACGCGCGCGGGGCGGGCATCTTGCGCCGCAACAGCGCGCTCCCTGACACCCCATGCCTCCCGTGAACTGGACGTAACCGTTCGGTCGGATTATGCCTGTCCCATGACAAGGTCGACACGCCGGGCCGTCTTCATCCTGGCCGCTCTCACCCTGGCCGCCTGCGGTCAGGACCCGATCAGCGCCCCCGAAGGGGACGCGATCCTCGCGGACAGCGCCAGCGATATCGCAATTGCGAATGACGTGGTGTCCATCCCCCACCTCGCGCGCGACCGGACGGCCTACTTCCTCAGCGCCACCGACTCCGACGGCGAGGCCTTCGTCATCGCGCGCGACGTCACCGCCGACGGCCCGCTCGTCTTCCTGTTCTCGAACCCCGGGACCGAGCCGACCATGGAGCTCGCCTTCGGCGACGCCATCGTCACGGTCCGGCTGCTCCTCGTCGAGCTCGACTTCGGGGTCGTCCTCGGCGCGGCGGGCGAGCGCGACACCGTCGGCCCGGGGAACTACGACTTCGGCCCCGCCCCGCCCACCCTCCTCCTCGGCGTCGACAACCGCGACTACGACTCCGGCGGGGTCGGCGCCAGCGGGACGATCTCCATCACCGGCTGGAGCGAGGCGCAGGGCGGCGTGTTGGCGGGCAAGATCAAGGGGCGCCTGACCGCCGACGACGGCGCCTGGATCGACGTCGACGGCGTCTTCAACCTGGTGCTGCCGCGCGCCTTCCGGCGGTCCTCCGACCGCCCCTGCGATCTCCTCGCCCAGGACTGCGTCGAGTGGGAGGCGTGCTACTGGGTCGACGATCCGCCGGCCCCGGTCTGCCGCCTGCCCGGCTCCGGCCGCTCCGGCGACGCCTGCCTGCAGCCCGAGTCGTGCGCCCCGGGCTTCATCTGCCGCGTCGGGGTCTGCCGCCGCGTCTGCGAGATCGCCGTGGCCGAGTGCAACCCCGACTTCGTCTGCGTGCCCTGGTACGGGCCGGCCGGCTACTGCGCGCCCCCGCGCTGAGCCAGCCTCACCCCCGCGGGCGCCGGCGCGCGAAGATGCGACGGAGCTGGCGGACCAGCCCGCGGGGCTCACTCGCCAGCGTCGGCGCCAGCCCAAAGCGCCGCCGCAGCGCCTCCCGGGTGGCCTCGACGCTCGCCTGCGAGCGCGCGTCGTAGACGATCTCGCCGTCGGGGTACTCGGCCGCCTCCGGCGGGCACTCTTCTCTCGGGGCGTGAACCATCATGGGCACACTCTACCCCCTCGCCGCGGCGAGCGTGTGAAGGTTGTGCGACGAGTTGACGACCTTCGGGCGACGGGGTTCGTCAGTTATTTCGCTGCACTGCGGGATGGACACCCGCCCGCGGAGGTGATCGGCCCCACCGGGACGCGGTGTCCGCTCCGGACGCATCGCGGCGCGGTGCGCGCGGGCGCGGCGGATGGCGGGTGAGCGCGCGCGAGGGAAATTCTCGGGGGCGGTGACAACTCGGTGACACCGGCCCCCTACCGTTGGGGCATGAAGATCCTCCTCGTCCATCCCGAGTTCCCGATCACCTACTGGGGTTTCCAGTACGCGCTGCCCTTCACCGGGGCCGGCGCGATGCTGCCGCCGCTGGGGCTGATCACCGTCGCCGCCCTCCTGCCCCAAGGCTGGGAGCTGCGGCTCGCCGATCTCAACGTGCGCCCGCTCGAGGACGACGCCATCCGCTGGGCGGACGCCGTCTTCGTCGGCGGCATGCTGGTCCAGAAGGACAGCATGCACGCGGTGATGGCGCGCGCCCGGGCCCTCGACACCCGCGTGGTCGTGGGCGGGCCGGCGCCCACCACGTCGCCGTCGGAGTTCGCGGGCGCCGACCTGATCGTCGAGGGCGAGATCGAGGAGCGCATCCCCGAGCTCGTCGCCGCCCTCGAGGCGCCGCGTGGGCAGGTCCGGCTCATCTCGAAGAGCAAGCGGACGCCGAGCATGCTGCTCAGCCCGACGCCGCGCTTCGATCTCCTGCAGCTGACCGACTACGACTGCATGAGCATCCAGATGTCGCGCGGCTGCCCGTACCGCTGCGAGTTCTGCGACATCATCGAGATCTACGGCCGCGTCCCGCGCATCAAGTCCACCGAGCAGGTCCTCGCCGAGTTCGAGGCCCTGCGCGCCCTCGGCTGGCACGGCGGCGTCTTCGTCGTCGACGACAACTTCATCGGCAACCGCCCCGCCGTCAAAAAGCTCCTGCCCGAGGTCATCGCCTTCCAGGAGCGCCACGGCTACCCCTTCGACTTCGCCACCGAGGCCAGCGTGAACCTGGCCGAGGACGACGAGCTCGTCGCGCAGATGGTCGCCGCCGGCTTCACCCAGGTCTTCGTCGGCATCGAGTCGCCGTCCCCCGAGGCGCTCCAGGCCACCCAGAAGACCCAGAACCTGCGCATCGACTTGCTCGCCGCCGTCGAGAAGCTCTCGACCGCCGGGCTCGAGGTCATGGCGGGCTTCATCCTCGGCTTCGACCAGGACGGCCCGGAGGTCTTCGAGGCCCAGCGCGCCTACATCCAGGCGTCGCCGATCCCGATCGCGATGGCGGGGCTGCTGATGGCCCTGCCCGAGACCCAGCTGTGGCGCCGCCTGGTGCGCGAGGACCGCCTCCGCGGGCGCTCCACCGGCGACCAGTTCGGCCGCCCCAACTTCGAGCCGAGCCTCGACGAGGAGACGCTGGTCGCGGGCTACGCGAAGCTCCTCGGCCAGCTCTACGAGCCGGCCGCCTACTACGCCCGCTGCGAGGCGCACGTGATGCGCGCCCAGCCGGTCCCGGGGGGCTCGAAGATCCGCTTCATGGACCTCGTGCGGCTGCTCAAGGTCATGTGGGTCGTCGGCGTGGTGCGCCCGCGGCGCCGCCACTTCTGGAAGCTGCTGTTCAAGACCCTGCGCAAGGCGCGCCACAACCTGCGCCGCGCGATCGTGCTGACCGTCATGGGCGAGCACATGATCCGCTACACCGAAGATCACGTCCTGCCGCGCCTCGCCCAGTCGGTCGCGGAGATCCGCGCCGAGCGCGCCGCGGAGGCCGCCAGCGCGGCCCGCAAGCCGCGGCGCGAGGTGGCGCTGCTGCCGGCCGCCGCCCGCACCGCCGAGGTCGTAGGGGCGTAGTGGATCGCCCCGGGCCGCGCATCGGCGCGGCAGACAACGGCCCACGCCCAGCGCTTGGCCCGAGCTCCGGCCAGGTGCATCATGGGGCGCGGGGCCCACGCGACGTACCACTTGGGGGACGTGGCGCCGCCCCACCGAGGACCGGACCGTGAAGAGGCCCAAGCGCCGACGCAGGCTCCTCCCGGCGGGACTGCTGCTCGCCATGCTGGTCGGGATGGTCGTCATCCCGACGGTGCTGTCGGCGACGGTCGGCATCGTCGCGCTCGCGCTGTGGCGCGAGGCCTTCGACATCGTGTTCGGCGTGCTGATCCTCACCTTCGGCGCGACCGCCATCGCCGGCGGCACCGTGGCGGTCAGCTTCGTGCGCCGCAACGTCCGCCTCGCGGAGCTGCAGGCGGACTTCGTCGCCAACGTCAGCCACGAGCTGCGCACGCCGGTCGCCGGGATCCGCCTCGTCGCCGAGACCCTCGAGGCCGGGCGCGGCGACGACCCCGCGCGGCTCGCGGTCCTGACCGAGATGCTGGGCGACGAGGTGCGGCGCCTCGAGGACCTCGTCGAGCGCGTGCTGGCCTGGCGCCGCATCGACAGCGAGGCGACGCCGCTGGCCTACGAGCTCGTCGCCGTCGACGCCCTGGTGCGCGAGGCCGTCGCCGGCGTCGTCCGGCTCCCGGAGGCGCGCGACGCCAGCGTCGCCGTCGCCATCGCCGACGACCTGCCCGCGCTGTTCGGCGACCACGAGGGGCTGCTCCACGCCGTCCGCAACCTCGTACACAACGCCGTCAAGTACGGCGCCGAGCGGGGCGCCATCACGGTCGCGGCCACCCGCGAGGGGCGCGAGATCGTCATCCGGGTGAGCGACAACGGCCCCGGCATCGCGGCCGCCGACCTGCGCCACATCTTCGAGCGCTTCTACCGCGGCACGGGCGGCCGGGCGCGGGTCCGCGGCACCGGCCTCGGGCTCGACATCGTCAAGAGCGTGGTCGAGGCGCACGACGGGCAGGTGGCGGTCGAGAGCGAGCCCGGGCACGGCGCGACGTTCACCATCCGCCTGCCGGCCGCGTCGGAGAGCGGCCATGATGGGTGAACACCCGACGCTGCTCGTCGTGGAGGACGACCGGACGCTGGCCCGTGGGCTCGTGATGAACCTCGAGATCGAGGGCTTCCGGGTGCTCCACGCCGCGGACGGGGAAGAGGGGCTGCGGATCGCCATCGACGAGGCGCCGGATCTCGTGATCCTCGACCTGATGCTGCCCGGCATGGACGGCTTCGAGGTGGTCGCGGCCCTGCGCGAGCGGGCGCGGGCGACGCCGGTCCTGGTGCTGTCGGCGCGCGGCGAGGTGGCCGACAAGGTCGAGGCGCTGCACCTCGGCGCCGACGGCTATCTGACCAAGCCCTTCAGCCTGGCCGAGCTCGTCGCCCGCGTCCGGGCGGCGCTGCGGCGTCCCGCCTGGGACGCGACCCACGACCGCGTGGTGCGCTTCGGCGACGTCACGGTGGCGCTCGACCGCGGCGAGGTCCACCGCGCGGGCGCCCCCGTGTCCCTGACCGCGCGCGAGGTCGAGCTGCTGGCCTTTCTGGTGTCCCACCCCGGGCGCATCTACTCCCGCAGCCGCCTGCTCGACGCCGTGTGGGACTACGACTACGACGGCACCACGCGCACCATCGACAACTTCATCCGCCGCCTGCGGGTGAAGCTCGAGGTCGACGCGCGCCGCCCGCGCCACCTCGTCACCGTCCACGGCGCCGGCTACCGCTTCGACCCTTGACGGCGTGCGACCCGGTTTGCCGCCGCTCGATCTCCGGACGACCCGCACGAGCCCCCCACCCTGGCGCCGGTTCAGACCGCCCGAGTCCGACTCCACCGCGACCAGGGTGGCCGACGGGCACCGGCCGAGGCGTCCGCTCGGTCGTCGCCAGATCGCGCCGGAGTTCGGCTCGACGACGGGCTCATCGGTGCCTATGCGTGAGGGCGGGCGGTGCTTGCTCCCAGGAGGGCCCTTGAACCTGGTCGATGCCTACGCTCCCGACGCCGACGCCCTGCTCGCGACCATGGGTTCCAATCGGAAGGGGCTGACCTCCGAACGGGTCGCCGCTATCCGCCAGACGAGCGGCTTCAACGAGCTGCCCGCTCAGCAGCGCAGGTCGCTGCTCGCGAAGGTCCTCGAGACCGTCGTCGAGCCCATGATCCTGATGCTCCTCGCCGCGACCCTCTTCTCGTTCGCCATCGGCGACTGGATCGAGGGCCTGGCCATCCTCGGGGTCGTGGCCATCAACACCGTCGTCGGCCTGCTGCAGGACGCCAAGGCCGAGCGCGCCATCGAAGCGCTGAGCAAGATGCTCGCTCCCACCGTGCGGGTCCTCCGCGACGGCCGGCCAGAGATCGTCGCGACGCGCTTCCTCGTCCCGGGCGACGTCGTCCTGCTCGAGTCCGGCGACATCGTCCCCGCCGACGCCCGGCTCCTCGACGCCGCCAACCTGCTCGTGGACGAGGCGCACCTGACCGGCGAGAGCGAGCCCGTCCGCAAGGGGACCGACCCGCAGCCCGAGCCGAAGCTCAAACCCTACGAGATCAAGAACCTCGTCTTCACCGGCTCCCGCATCCTCGACGGCACCTGCGCCGCCGTCGTCGTCTCCGTCGGCGCCGCCACCGAGCTCGGCAAGATCGCCCACTCCCTCGAGGACGCGGGCGCCGAGAAGACGCCGCTGCAGGTCCGGCTGGCCCGGGAGACCAAGTTCCTGGTCATCCTCGCCTTCGCGTCGGCCGCCCTGGTCCTGCTCATCTTCGCCGTGAAGAACCAGTCGGGCTGGGACGCGGCGTCCGTGGAGGCCGCCGTCCTGCTCGCCATCACCATCGTGGTGGCCGTCTTCCCCGAGGGGCTGCCCGCCAGCATCACCATCGCCCTGTCCTTGGCGGTCGAGCGGCTGGCCAAGCAGTCGACCATCGTCAAGAAGCTCAGCTCGGTCGAGACCCTGGGCAACGTCGACTTCATCTGCACCGACAAGACCGGCACCATCACCACCCACACGATGACGGCCAAGGAGTTCTACCTCGAGCGCGCGTTTCACGCGTCCGCCGACCTCTTCACCTTGCTCAGCGAGGGCCGCGAAGACCTGGTCAACGACCTCTTCCTCATCGCGGTCAAGTGCACCACCGCGACCGTCGACTCCGGCGACCCCACCGAGACCGCGCTGCTCAGAGCCGCCGTCCTGACCGGCTTCAAGCCCGGCGTGTTCGACGCCGGCACCGACATCGTCGACGCCGTCCCGTTCAGCAGCGACCGGCGCTACAGCGCCGCGTTGGTCGCCGTCCCCGGCGGCGGGCGCCGCCTCTTGGTGATGGGCGCACCCGAGAAGCTCGTCTCGCTCTGCTCCGGCCTCGACCACGCCCACGCCGCGGACATCCTCAGCGACCTGGGGACGCGCCAGGACCAGGGCTTCCGGCTCATCGGCTTCGCCCGTGTCGCGGTCGACGCCACCTGCGCGCGGGTCCCGGAGGCCCTGCCGCCGCTCGAGTGGCTCGGGGCCGCGGTCATCCACGACCCGCCCAAGGACGAGGTCAAGCAGGTCGTCGCCGAGGCCCACACGGCCGGCATCGCGGTCGTGATGATCACCGGCGACGCCAAGAAGACCGGGTTCGCCATCGCGCAGGCCGTTGGCATCGCCAGCGACCCGGCCCAGGCCGTCGAGGGCAAGGAGCTCGAGGCCCTCGACCCCGAGGAGTACCGCCGCCGGGTCGGCGACTATCGCGTCTACAGCCGCGTCGGGCCGGTCGACAAGCTCGCGATCGTCGCGGCGCTGCGGTCCGAGGGGCACGTGGTCGCGATGACCGGCGACGGCGTCAACGACGCCCCGGCCCTCAAGCAGGCCGACGTGGGCATCGCCATGGGCCGCGCCGGCACCCAGGTCAGCCAGCAGGCCGCCGACATCATCCTGACCGACGACAACTTCGCGACCATCGTCGCCGCGGTCAGAGAGGGCCGCACCGTCTTCGGCAACCTCCAGCGCCTGGTCCGCTACCTCATCACCAACAACCTCGGCAAGGTCGTCACCACCCTCATCACGCCGCTGTTCGCCCCCGGCACCTCGCTCAACGCGCTGATGCTGCTCTGGTCCAACGTCGTCATGGAGACCGCCCCCGGCGTGGGCCTGTCCATCGACCCCGGCGGCCCGCACGTCATGCAGCGCCGCCCCCCGCGCCGTGACGATCCCATCCTGACCCCTCGGGACCGCTGGGCGATGCTCTTCGACGGCGCCGTGTTCGGCCTGGCCATCACCGCCGCCTACTGGTTCGTGTGGCAGGGCGGACACCACAGCGCCGAGGCGGCCCAGACCGCCGCCTTCGTCGTCACGCTGCTCTCGCCCCAGCTCTCGGTCTTCGTGCTGCGCGAGGGCCGGCTGCTCGACAAGTTCACGGCGCCCAACAAGCTCCTCAAGGGGTTCAGCCTGGCGATGGTCGCGATGGTCCCCGTGCTGGTCTTCGTCCCCTTCTGCAACCGGATCTTCGGCACCGAGCCGCTGACCGACCTCGGCACCTGGGCCATCATCCTGGGGCTGAGCGCGGTGAGCCCGCTGGTACGGCTGCTGTTGGGGCTCCGCAAGGCGTCCGCCCGATGAACACGTACCTCGACTGCATCCCCTGCCTGCTGCGCCAGAGCCTCGAGGCGGCTCGCAACGTGACCGGCGACACCCGCATCCACGAGCTGGTCGTCAGGGACGTGCTGCGCATGGCGGCCGAGCTGGATCTCGACCGGCCGCCACCGTTCACGGCGCAGGCCATCCACCGGCGGCTGCGGGAGCTGACGCGGGTGCAGGACCCCTATCAGGCGGCCAAGACGCGCTTCAACAGCCTCGCCCTCGCGGCCCTGCCCGAGCTCTCCGAGCTCGTGCGACAGGCCGAGGATCCCTTGCGGGCTGCGGCCATATGCGCCGTCGCCGCCAACGCCATCGACATGGGCGTCGCCTCGGCCATCACCGACGCCGAGGTGCGAGCGGCGCTGCGGGGACCACCGAAGGAGCCGGTTCACGGCGACTGGGAGGGGTTCCTCGCGGCGGCGGCCGAGGCGAAGGACATCCTCTACCTCGCCGACAACGCCGGGGAGATCGCGGTCGACCGCCTGGTCGTCGAGGCGCTCGGCGCCGAGCGAGTGACCGTCGCGGTTCGCGGGGCTCCGGTCCTCAACGACGCCACGCTCGCCGACGCCAAGGACGTCGGGATGCTCGAGCTCGTCCGCGTGATCGACAACGGCTCCGACGCGCCCGGGACCATCCTCGACGACTGCAGCAGCGACTTTCGGGAGCGTTTTGACCGCGCGGATCTCGTCATCGCCAAGGGCCAGGGCAACTTCGAGTCGCTCAGCGGCGCCGGAAGGGACATCGCCTTCTGGTTCAAGGTGAAGTGCCCGGTCGTGGGCCATCAGGTCGGGTTGCCCGTGGGCACCCTCGCCCTGCTCGCGCCCACCGAGCTGAGGTCCACAGGCTGGAGGGAGGTTCCATGAGGTCCACCTCGGCCCGCCGCGACGCCCCGAGAATCGAACGCGACGACCGCTACCCTCTAGGATAGCTGTAGAAGCCCTCGCCGGTCGCCCTGCCGAGCTTGCCCTCGTCGATGTAGGACTCCTTGAGCAGCTTCGCGAAGACCTGCCGCTTCGGATCCGGGTCCGCCGCCAAGATGTTGTACGCGGTCGTGAGGCCGACGACATCGAGGATCTGGAACGGACCCAGCGGCGCCCCGGTGGCGATGCGCCACACCTTGTCGACCATCTCGGGCTCGGCGACGCCGTCGACGAGGAGATCGCCCGCCGCGCTGAGGAGCGGCACGAGCAGCGAGTTGAGGAGGTACCCGGCCTTCTCCTTCTTGATCTCGATCGGGATCATGCCCGTCGCCTTCGCGAAGTCGACGATCGCCTGGAAGACCGCCGGGGCGGTGGCGGTCGTTCCCATGATCTCCGCCGTATTGTGCGACCAGACGCGGTTGGCGTAGTGCAACGCGATGAACCGCTCCGGGCGACCGGTGAAGTCCTTCATCTCGCTTGGCAGCAGGGTCGACGAGTTGGTCGCGAAGATCGTCCTGGGCGGCGCGAGCTTCGCCAGCGCTGTGTAGACCTCGCGCTTGATGTCGAGCTTCTCCGGCACGGACTCGATGACGAGGTCGGCGTCCTCGACCGCCTCGCCGAGGTCGAACGAATAGCGGATGTTGGCGAGCGCCGCCGCGGAGCCGCCATCGGCCGCGCCGGCGACGTGCTCGTCGATGTAGGTCTGCGCCAAGCCAGCGAACCGCGCCTTCGCCTGCTCGATGATCTCCGCGCTGATGTCGTACGCGATGACCGAGAAGCCATGGAACGCCGTCTGGAACGCGATCTGCGAACCGAGCACGCCGGTGCCGAGGACCGACACGTTCTTGATCGTGGTCATGAGCTCTTCCTCCTGTTGGGGACTGTCGATGGCAGCTTCGAACCGCCCGAGTCTGACTCCATGACGGCCAGCGTTGCCTGACGAGCGCCCGCACCGTCGCGCGTCAGCCCGCACGACGCTGCCTGACGGCGGGCTCGCAGCCCGTCATCAGCCGCGTGAAGGCCAACGCGACCACGCCGATGAGCAGCAGGCCTCCAACAACGTAAGCCAGACTCGTCGATTCAGGAACCAGGCATCTCACGAATCCCTTTCTCCCGACGCCCGGGGGGCGGCGCTGGGTCGGTCTCGCTAGAGATGCTGGACGGAGGTCCCGATAGGTTCGCCCGCTCACCTATCAGGCCTCCGGCGTTGGCAACGGGCGCGCCGGCGTCGCCGGCGCCCCCAATCGACGCGACGCGCCGGCGAGCGGCGCCCCGGAAGTGAACACAAAGTGGCGGAATTTGACGTTTGAGCGGCACGCACGCGCGACGACGCCTCGGTCCCGACCGACCCGCCTGGAGCCCGAGCTCCACGCAGGGTCGGTCGGGACCGTCCGGTTCTCAGCTCGACCTCCAGCCCGGGTCGGTCCCGACCGACCGATCTCCAGCTCGACCTCCAGCGGTGGTCGGTCCGGACCGACCGCCGCCCCACCACCACGTGAGGCGGGTCGGTCTCGACCGACCCGACCCAAGTCGAGCGCGGACGCGGCGCGGTCGGCTCAGTCCGCGATCAGCCGCTTCACCCGTCCCGAGGTCGGTCGAGCCGGCCGGCGGAGCGGGCGCGGCCGCGCGGTAGGTTGAGCTGGGTCAAATCCGTGCTACTACAGCGCTCCCGCACCGTCCCCCACAGCCCCCTCGAGGTCGCCCTCGTCGCGCCGGCCGCGCCGTGGCCGTAGACCCACACAGGAGCAACCCCATGCCCCCTCGCCCCTCGAGCGCCCTGGCCGTCGTCGCCGTGGCCGCCGCCCTCACCGCCTGCGGCGAGGGCGACCCCGCCACCTGCGGCGTCCCCAACGCGACCCAGGCTTGCGCCTGCCCGGACGGCTCGACCGCCGGCCAGACGTGCCAGCTCGGCGGCGCGTGGACGGCGTGCGGCTGCGCGAACGTCGACCCGCAGGCCTGCGAGGTCGGCGGCGTCGGCGTGGACGCCGGCTGCCGCGCCGGCGAGTGGTGCGCCCCCGGCCGCGGATCCGACGCCGCGAGCCCGGGGTGTACGACCATCGGCACCGCGGAGATCGGCAGGATCTGCCACGAGCACCGCTGCGAGGACACCGCGGCCGAGGACTGCTACCTCGACGCGCTGTGCCCCGTCGGCGCGGTGTGTGACGGGAGCGGGGTCTGCGCGGCGCTCTGCGACCCGGCCGCCGCGAGCTGCGGCCCGGCGATGGCCTGCACGGCGGCGACCGACGGTGGCGCGACGCTCCCCTACGGCACCTGCGACCGGGCCCGCTGCGAGCACCCTTTCCGCGCCGGCGAGTGCGGCCCCGGGGCGTGGTGCAGCCCGAACTGGCTCGACGGCGTCGGCGGGTCCTGCGTCGCGACCGGCGACGCCGCGACCGGGGAGCCCTGTGGAGCCGGCTGCGCCGCGAACAACCTCTGCAACGGCGGCTTCTGTGAGGCGGTCTGCGCGGCCGGCGGGGCCTTCCCCGACGCGCCGAGCTGCGCCGGCGCGATGGTCTGCGCCGCGTTCGGCGACGGCGTCAGCCTCGGGACGTGCCGCACCCCGTGCGAGGTCGGCGCCGACACCTGCCCTGCGAAGAGCTTCTGCGACCCGCCCGAGCTGTCGCTCTTCGACACGCCCGTCTGCTCCCCGACCCCGTCGAGCTGGCCCGACGACGGGGGCCTCGCTCCCGGCGAGGACTGCACCGGCGCGCGGTGCGGGCCGCTGACGAGCTGCTTCGGGGTCGACGAGGACCAAAACGGCAGCGTCGACTTCTCGAAGTGCTATGGCCGCTGCCGGACCGGCGTCGCCCCCTTCGGCGCCGACCACCCCGACTGCCCGGCGGCGGCGCCCGACTGCGTCGACGCCGTCGGCGATCCGGCCCTCGGCGCCTGCCTGCCGAAGGGGTAGCGCGCGGTCGTGGTGGCGCCCGCAGGACCCGCCGCGCCCGGATCCGCCGGTCGTCGTCGGAGCGCTTTGTCGCGCGCGACGAGCCGGAGGCGCTGGTCGGTGGCGTCCGTCGAGCGCCACGGGTCGGCCAGGAGCGCGTCCCACGGTGGCGGCCGGCGCCGCCTCGCGGGTACAGTGCCGCCATGACGACCTTCATCGCGCTGCTTCGCGGCATCAACGTGGGCGGGCACCGCAAGGTGTCGATGGCCGATCTCCGCGCCCTGGCCGAGCGCCTCGGCTTCGCGACCCCGAGGACCTACGTCGCGAGCGGCAACCTGCTCATCGACGGCGACGCGGCGCCCGACGCCGTGGCGGCCGCGCTCGAGCGCGGCGTCGTCGAGGATCTCGGCGTCAGCGGCGTGCGCGTGCTCGTCCGCACCCCCGGCGAGCTCGCGGCGGTGGTGGCCGCGAACCCGTACCCGGCCGCCGCGGCCCCGGCCGCGGCGGGCGCGCCGAAGACGCTCTACGTCTTCTTCTTGGCGACGGCGCCGGCCGCCGAGGCGGTCGCCGCGCTCGCGGCCGAGGCCGCCGCGCTGGCCCCCGAGGCCTTCACCGTCGTGGGGCGCGAGGCCTTCCTGCACCTCCCCGACGGCGCGGGGCGGGCGAAGCTGCCGACGCTCCTCGAGCGCCGCCTGGGGGTGGTGGCCACGGGGCGGAACTGGAACACCGTCCTGAAGCTGGTCGAGCTGGCCGGCTGAGCGGCGGCTGAGCTGCCCCGGGGGGGGCGGGGTCTCCTCGCGGCCGATCGGCGTCGCCTCGAGGCCTTGGCGCACCGAGCGCTTCCCGGCGAGGCCTATCCCGTATAGAACCCGCGCATGAAGATGCTCATCGTCGAGTCGGCCGCCAAGGCGCGCACCATCCAGAAGTACCTGCGCGACGACTGGGTCGTCATGGCCACCGGGGGCCACGTGCAGGACCTGCCCTCGGGCCCCGAGCACGGCAAGGCCGGGCGCCAGGCCACCTTCGCCGAGGGACCCGACGGGCTGCCGCGGCCGCCCTGGGTGTGGACCGAGCGCGGCGAGCAGGCGGTGCGCAAGATCACCGAGCGCGCCGCCAAAGAGGGCGTCACCGAGTTCTTCCTCGCGACCGACCCCGACCGCGAGGGGGAGTTCATCGCGTGGCGGCTCGAGGCGATCCTGAGCGAGCTCGGCCAGACCCACCGCGTCACCTTCCACGAGGTGACCCCCGACGCGATCCGCGAGGCCCTGACCCACCCGCGCCCGGTCGACATGCCGATGGTCGAGAGCGCGTCGGTCCGGAAGTTTCTCGATCGGCTGGTCGGCTTTCGCACCTCGAAGGTCGCGCGCGCCTACCTCGCGGGGGGCGGTAAGGCGTCCATGGGGCGCGTGCAGACCCCGACCCTCGGCTTCGTCATCGAGCGCGAGCTCGAGCGCGAGGCCCACGTCCCGATCCCGTACTTCGAGGTGCGCGCGCTCGCCGTCGACATCGACCTCGAGGTGCGCTTTCACGAGCCCAGCGACGAGGCGGGCTGGCGCGACGACGCCGGCAAGGTCCACCCCAACCGCACCGCCGACGCGGCGCTCGCCCGCGCCGCGTGCGACGCCGTGGCCGCGGCGGGGCGCGTGACCATCACGAGCGCCAAGCAGGGCGCCTCGAGCCGTAACCCCAAGCCGCCCTTCTCGACCGACGCGCTGCTCCAGGCCGCCGGCAACCGCTGGGGGTGGAGCCCGGGGCGGACCATGCGCGTGGCGACCTCGATCTACGAAGAGGGCCACATCACCTACATCCGCACCGACTCGAACCGCATGTCCGCCGAGTTCGTCGCCGCCGCGCGCGCGCTCATCGGCGCCACCTGGGGCGAGGACTTCCTCGGGGCGGGCGCGGCCGAGGCCCCCGCCACCGGCAAGGTGCAGGACGCCCACGAGGCGATCCGCCCGACCCGCGTCGACGTGGCCGCCCCCGAGGGGCTCGAGGAGCCCGCCGCGCAGCTCTACGCGCTGATCCGCGCCCAGACCCTCGCGAGCCAGATGAGCCCGGCCCGCTTCGCGCGCGTCTCGCTCGTGTGCGAGGCCGAGGGGCTCTCGGTCCCGCTCACGGGCGGCGTCGGCTGGCGCGTCCACGCCGGCTGGCAGGCGGCCTTCGCCGGGCTCGACAAGGCGCCCGCGGACGCCCCGCCCGCGCTGAAGCTCGCCGCCGGCGAGACGCTCGCGCTCGCTCCCGGGGACGCCGACGCGCCGAACCCGCGGCTCATCGAGGACGCGACCAAGCCGCCCGGACGCTACCGCGCCCACACCGTCGTCAAGACGATGAAGGAGCACGGCATCGGCCGCCCGTCGACCTACGCGAGCACCGTCGAGACCCTCGAGGACCGGCGCTACGTCGCGATCGAGGACGGCGCGCTGACCCCGACCAAGCGCGGCCGGGACGTCTGGCTCGAGGTGGCGCCGCTCTACGACGACCCCGACGCGAGCGCGCTCTTCAGCGTCGACTTCACCGCCGAGATGGAGTCCGAGCTCGACCGCATCGAGACCGGCGCCGTGCCCGCGCGCGCGGTCTGGGCGAAGGTCCGCGACAGCGTCCGCGCGCTCCACGAGGCCGCCCGCGGGCACATGAACAGCGGGCTCGCCACCCCCAAGCGGGTCAAGCAGCTCGAGGCCCTGCTCGCGGTGGCGCCGGCGGAGGTCGAGCGCCCCGCGGACCTCGCCAAGCTGACCCAGGCCGACGCGCTCGCGCTGATCACCACCCTGCGCGGCATGGGCGTGAAGCCCCCGCCGAGCCCCGAGCAGCTGAGCTACATCCGCAACATGGCCGAGAAGCTCGGGCTGAGCGACGAGGACGCCGCCGCCCTGATCGATCTGGCGGATCTCGACGCGCTGACCACCGGCGAGCAGGCCTCGGAGCTCATCGGGCTGCTCAAGACCAAGGTCGACGAGGAGCTCCCGGCGAGCCCGAAGCAGCAGGGCCTCATCCGCAGCCTGGCCAAGAAGCTCGGCCTCGAGGAGGCGGACGCCGCCGCGCTGGTCGAGGCCCCCGACTTCGCCGCGCTGACCGGGGGACGCAGCGGCACCGCCAGCGCCCTCATCGACGCCCTGCGCGCCCGCGAGCGCGCCGCCAAGGCGGCGGCGGCGGAGGCGCCGACACCCTCGGAGTAGCCCGGCGCTACTCGGGGCAGGACGAGGGCGTGCTGGTCGCCATGTCCAGCGGCAGCGCCTTCAGCGTGACGTCCCCCGGCGTGGTGAGGTTGCAGACGATGGCGACCTTCTCGACCGAGAGCCCCGAGGCGGTCACCTCGAGCTCGCTGATGAGGCTCGTCGAGCGCAGATCGAAGGTCCCGTCGGCGGCCGAGATGGTCCAGTCCGACCCGCCGGTGAAGCACTTCTGCCCTCGGATGAAGCCGTTGGCGACCGGGGTGCCGTCCTCGCGCACGAGGCGGCCGGCGGTGTGGATGGTCGCGTCGGGGGCGCTCCCCAGGTACTCCGGCGCGGCGCACGGCGGGCGCGGCGTGATCGGGTAGAACGCCTTGAACGGCGCGGCCGCGGGGCGCTCGCTGCCGTCCCAGCGCACCAAGCCGAAGTGCTCGCCGGGCGGCCCCCAGTGGACGTCGCGGTAGAGCCACCACTGCAGCCCCATCGACCCGCACGCCCAGGCGGTGTCGAGCGCGTGCTGCGCGAACGCCTGCTGCTGATACTCGCTCGGGCCACCGTCTTCGACCGACACCCCGATCTCGCCCACCATGTTCGGGTAGGGCTCGCGGCCGGCCCACGTCAGGAACGTCGAGAGGTAGTCGCGGACCGCGTCGTTCCACGTGCCGGAGCCGTAGATGTGGAACGAGGTGAAGTCGAGCGGCAGGGCCCCCGGATCCCAGTGCCGCACGGTGCCGATCTCGGCGAGCCCCATCGTCACCATGTGCCGCGGCGACCCGGCGCGGACCGCGTCGTACCAGAGGCGGCCGATGGCGTTGGCGTCGACCTTGGAGATGTCCTTGTTGGCGAACTCGTAGACCGGCTCGTTGGTCAGGTCATAGGCCCAGAGCGTCGGCTCGTCCTTGAAGCGGGTCGCGAGCGCCTCGAGGTAGCGCGCGTAGGCGTCGCGGACGTCGGCCGCGTCGACGTCGTGGTGGCCGGCGAGGAGGATCCCCCGGAGCCCCGCCTCCTTCACGAGCGCCACCGCGTCGGCGATGAGGTCGAGCGCCCGCGGGTCCGGCGGCCACGCCTCGAGCATGGCGTCCTTGGGGCAGTAGTCGAGCCAGGTCGGCCACTGGTGGGCGCAGTCGAGGACGAGCTTTCGGTCCTCGTCGGGGATGACCGCGAGGCCGACGATGCGCAGCGAGTTGAAGCCCATCGCCTTGACCTGGGCGAGCTGCTCGCGGGCGGCGGCGAGGCAGCTGGGAGCGTCGTTACAGCACCCGGCCGGGGTGTCGCAGTTCGCGTGGTGCGGGGCGATGTAATACTCGTCCTCGGGGGTGTGCCGGAGGTCGAAGATGAAGTTGACGCTGATCGGCACGAAGGGCTCGTCGCCGAGCCAAAACTGCTTGTCCTTCAGGTAGATGTAGGGCGAGTCGCAGCTCGCGTCGGCGACGTCTGCGACGTCCGAAGCGTCCGCGGTGTCGGCGACGTCGGGGGTCGCGTCCGCGGCGGTGTCCGGCGCGGGCAGCGTGTCCGGCGCGGGCAGCGTGTCCGGCGCGGGCAGCGTGTCCGGCGCGGGCAGCGTGTCCGACGCGGGCAGCGTGTCGCTCGCGACGAGCGTGTCGGCCGCGTCGACCGCCTCGACGCGCGGATCCGAGCCGGGGCACCCGGCGATCGACGCGAAGGCGCAGCAGGCGAGGAGACGCTGGAGTCGGGTCATGCGGTCGGGTCCTGGGAGGGGGGCGTCGAGCACGGACGCGGGGAGGTCGCGCAATTCTACCACCGTCGCGCGACATTCCTACTCTCCCTGGCCGGGCGCGCCCCGGCCCCGAGCGCAGCGCGCCGCGCGGCGTCAGGCCGGGGGCATGGCCGCGCGGCCACCGCGGGCGGAGCGCCTGCTTTGGGTACGCGCGGGCCACAATCGATTGCCGTGTCGCCGCGGAGTGAAGTATATTCATAGGCGCAACGAGGGTGGTCGGTCTCGTCGTTGGAGTCCCCAGGCCTGGAGGCCGTGATGCCCTTCGAGTTCCTTCGCCGAACCTTCCTAGAGCGCTTCTTCTCTCGCAACGAGACGACCTCGCAGCAGGCGCCGCGCACCAACGCGCCGCAGGCGCAGGGCAACACCTTCGACGAGCAGGAGGCGGCGCTGCGACCCGGCGCTCAGACCCCGGCTCAGACCCAGACCCCGGGTCCGGCGGCGGCGCCCCCGGAGTGGCAGGCCTACCTGAACCCGGCGGCGACCCCGACCCGGACCGATCTGCAGAACGCCGACCAGGCTACCCCCGGGCAGGCGGCGGCCCAGGCGGCTCAGACCCCCGCGCAGCCCCCGGCCTCGCTGGTCGAGGCGGCCAGAAAGAAGGGGCTCCTCGGCGAGTTCGAGGCGATGTGGAAGGCCCACCCGCACAACAACGGCTCGGCCAACGACCAGAGCGCCGGCGAGGTCAACCAGGACCAGGGCTGGGACCCCGGCCAGTGGGCCAACACCTGCGCGCTGCGCATCAGCGTCATGCTCAACACCCTCGGGGGCGAGCACAAGATCACCAAGGACAAGGCGGTCGCCGCCGGCATCCCGAAGGGGCGCGTCTTCTACAGCGCGAAGACGAAGTGGTACTACCTGCTCGCGGCCTCGGAGATCGCGCAGTACGTCGGCCACCACCAGGGCAAGCCCAGCGCGGTGTGGCCGGTGTCGGGGCGCTACACCGACGAGAACGCGTTCGAGAAGGACTTCAAGGCGAAGGTCGAGCCGGTGGTGTCCGGCAAGAAGGGCTTCGTCTTCTTCGACAAGATCTTCGGCTACAGCGGCAGCGGCCACGTCGACCTGTTCGACGGCACGACGCTCAGCGCGGCGCACCACTGGTACCCGTCGCAGGCGCTCAAGGTCTGGTACGTGTGAGCCGCGCGTCCGCGCGCGCCACCCCGGCGCGCGCGCGGCGACGCTCGGGCCCGCTGCTGCTGGCGCTCGGCCTCTCCCTCGTCGCGTGCAGGAGACAGGTCATGCCCACCACTCCGCTCGACAGCGCCCCCCCGGCCGCTGCCCAGCTCGACGCCCCAGCCGCTCCGGCGCCGGTCCCGGTCCGCCGCGGTGACCACGTCGGCTTCGGGACCCCGGCCGGCGCGCTGCTCATCCCGACGCGCTTCACCGACGCCGAAGGCTTCGCGGCCGGGCGCGCCGCCGTGCGCGTGGGCGAGCGCTGGGGATACGTGGACACGGCGGGGACCCTGGTCGTCCCCGCGCGCTTCGACTACGTGACCGCCTTCGACGGCGAGCGCGCGGTCGTCTACCACGACGGCAGCGCCTTCATCATCGACCGCGCCGGCGAGGTCGTGGCGACCCCCGAGGTCAACGGGCTGCATCCCCTCTCGGAGGGGCTCGCCCCGGCGCGCGTCCGGGAGCTGTGGGGCTACGTCGACGCTGGTGGGAGCTTCGTCATCCCCCCGCGCTTCGAGGAGGCCTTCGCGTTCTCGGGGGGCCGGGCGAAGGTCGGCCTGACCGAGGGCTACGCCTTCATCGGGCGCGACGGGGAGCGGGCCATCGACCGCGTGTTCGACGGGGCGCTCGACTTCTCCGAGGGGCTCGCCGCGGTCACCGTCGATGGGCGTTGGGGGTTCGTGGACGCGGCGGGCGAGCTCGTCATCGCGCCGCGCTTCGATGACGCCCGGTCGTTCTCCGACGGGCTCGCCGCGGTCGCGACCGACGCCGGCTGGGGCTTCGTGGACCCCACCGGTCGCCTCGTGGTCGTGCCCGGCTTCGAGCGGGCCGGCGCCATGGTCGACGGCCGCGCGCCGGTGATGCCGGCGGGCGCGGGTGGTCTCTGGGGCTACGCCGATCCGACGGGCGCGCTGGTGATCCCGGCGCGCTTCACGACCGCCATGCCCTTCGCCGGGGGCCTCGCCGAGGTCGCGAACGACGCCGGCCAGGGCTACATCGACCGCGGCGGCGCCTGGGTCTTCGGGCCCACGCCCGCCCCCTGAGCTCCCCGGCGGTCGGGTCGGGGCGCAGGCGGGAGCGATGCCTCCCGCCCGCGACCACGCGACACGAGTCAGCGCCTCAGATCAGAACACCCAGCCCGCGCTGAAGTGGACCGTGAACTGCGACATCTCGAGGGCCAGGCGGTAGCCGTTCGGGCTCGGCGTCGCGCCGGGCATGGCGGGCTCGTAGGCCATCTGGTTGTCGCCGTCCGAGGCGACCTCGTTCGGCAGGGCGAGCTCGACGGCGAGGTCGAGGGTCAGGCCGCCGGCGAAGTTGCGCAGGCCGAGGCCGGCGGTGAGGTGGTGCTCGGCGACCGCGGGGAAGAGCGGGTTGACGCCGCTCGAGGTGACCGGCGAGGGGGACCAGGCCCAGCCGAGGCGCACGAAGAAGGTGTCCTTGACGGCGGCGTACTCGGCGCCGAGCGCGATGGTCATGCGGTCGCGCCAGTCGAGCATGAAGGGCAGCTCGAGCCGCTCGTAGCCCGGGGGGGCCTGGCCGGTGGCGTCCGCGGCGAAGGTCACGGTGTCGATCGAGTCGCTCCAGAAGGCGAAGCGGAAGTCGGCGGCGAGGGTCAGGGCGTCGTCGAGCAGGCGGCCGGCGGCGCCGAGGCTGATCTCGAGGGGCCAGCCGAAGGTCTCGGTGCTGGCGGCGTACTCGAGCTGGCCGTCGAGCTTCAGCGTGCCCTCGAACTTGGGCTGGCTGCCGAAGGTGACGGAGGCGCCGAAGCGGAGGTCGTCCTCGAGGAACGAGGCCTGGAGGCCGAGGCTGCCGCTCAGGCCGACGGCCCAGTCGGAGCTGAAGTCGAGGGTGTGGGGCACGTTGACGTGGTCGCCGTCGCCCTCGGGGAACTGCATCCCGCCGTGCTTGAACTCGAACTGACCGAGGCCGATGTGGAGCGAGGCGCCGATGGAGAAGTGCTCGCTCACGGCCCAGGCCACGGTCGGGGCGACGCGCAGGTACTGGACCTTGCTGTGGGTGTCGTAGGTCGCCGGGCTCGGGTTGGCCGTCAGCGGCGCGCTCGGGTCGTCGTCGGCGAAGGTCGTGAGGTCCTTGAAGTCCGCGCCGGCGCCGCCCTGGGCGTAGACCGCGAGGCCCACGTGCAGGCCGTCGATGACCTCGGTCGCGAAGGCGAGGCCGGGGAGGGGGAAGATGAGCGGCTCGCCGTCCACGCCGTCGTTGAGCGTCATCATGCCGACGATCTCGTCGCTGAAGGTGAGCGACGGCATGATCAGCGTGATGTTGACGTCGAGCTGGGTCCCGAGGCGGGTGATGGCGGCCGGGTTGCGGACCATCGAGAGGCCGCTCGTGCCGCCGGCGGTGTCCGCGCCCCCCATGCCCGCGGAGCGGGCCTCGAAGGCGATGGGGTTGAGGCCGAAGGTCGCGAGGGCGCTCGAGGGGAGCGCGAGCGCGCCCACGAGGGTCAGCGGGAGGAGCGAGGAGAGGCGGTTCATGCGCAGTCCTTGGAGTCGACTTCCAGGGGGATGTCTCGGGAGCAGTCGACGAGCGTCCCGGGAGCAGGCGCTGCGCCGTGCAGGTTCCATGCCGCGACGCACGCAGCACGGAGAACGTGCGGAATCGCCGCTTTGATAACCCCGATGAATCGAACGATTGTGCGAATTCACCCCACGAGGCGGGCGCGGTGGGGTAGATCCCGCACCGCAGGACCCCGCACGCCGCCGCTCCCGCGCCTCTCGCCCGCTGTACCGACGGCCGCCAGCGTCAGCTCAGCGCCTCGACGCCGCGCCAGATGCGGGTCGCGTCTTCCTCGCTGATGGCCCAGAGCTGCGCGAGCTGGGACAGCTGGGCGCGCTCGTGCTCGTGCACGACGCCGTCGGCCATCGCGACGTCGATGGCGTATTGATACGCGAAGCAGCGCGTCTGGTAGTCCGGCAGCGCGTCGGCGGGCGGGAGCGGGGGCGGCTCGGGGGCGGCGATCAGGGCGTCGACGTGGGCGCGCGCCGCGGCCGGCAGGCCGAGGAAGTTCGCCACCGCGACGATGCGCTCGCGCTCGACGTCCGCGAAGTCGCCGTCGGCGTGGGCGATCGCGACCATGGTGGCGATCAGGTGGATCCTCGGGTCCGTGGGCGTCGCGCTCGTGGTCATCGCGGTGCTACCTGCCGTCGCTTGGCTCAGTCGTCGTCGTCGTCCTCGTAGTCGTCGTCGTCCTCGTCGTCGTCGTCGTCCTCGTCCTCCTCGCTGAGGTTGGCGAGGAAGTCCTCGACGTCGCTCGTGAACAGCTCCACCTCGCCGTCCCCGTGGTAGATGCGGTCGCCCTTCGCCGACGCGAAGAGGTAGCCGTCGTGGGACGCGTCGATCATGTCCCCGAGCTCCTCCTCGTCGAGGTCGGGGTTCACGAGCGCGAAGGGCTCGGCGTCGGCCTGCCCGGCCTGCTCGCGCATCTCCTCGCGGAGATCCTGCGGCACCTTCGCCCAGTTGAAGACGAAGAGCGACAGGCTGTCCCCTCTAACCTTGATGTCGAGCCCCTCGGCGCGCTTGCGCAGCGCCGCGGAGAGGGTGAGGGAGCAGCTCCCGAGGAAGGGCTTCAGGCGGTTCGTAAGTGACGACATCGTTCCTCCAATCACGCGGTGTAGGTTCGGACCCTGGTGGTGCTCTCCGTCGAGCACCGAGGCCCCGCAGGTCTCGCTCAGCGGCTTCGGTGGCCGATCTCCGCTGCGGCGGGACCGGAGCCTCCAGCTCACACAGCTCCGCACGCGACTGAACGACGGTGCTCATAGCCCACCTCGCTGGGGGCGTCCATGTCCCAGTACTCCACGTAGGAAGCGGTCGACCTGGCGTGTCGAGGTGAGGCGGACGACGGGGTAGCGGGCGAGCTCGGTGGGCCAGGCGGCGCGGCGGGGGCCGGCGTGGCGCAGGGCGTACGCGACGAGCGAGTCGCGCCCCCAGAGCGCCCCCTTCAGCGACTCGCGGTTGCCGTTCCAGAGCACCTCACGGCGGACCGCGCGGACCAGCGAGCGCCGGATGAGCCTGGGGAGCCAGACCCACACCGGCAGGTCGAGCCACACCACCACGTCGGCCCGGGACACCACGAAGTCTCCGAGCTTGTTGCGGTAGTTGCCGTCGACCACCCAGGCCGGCTCGGCGAGGAGCGGAAGGAGGGTGGCGCGCAGCGCGTCGTCGGGCGTCTCGGTCCACCCCGGGCCTTGGACGAGGGCGTCGAGCTCGATGAAGCGCGCGCCGAGCCGGTCGGCGAGGGCCTCCCCGAGGGTGGTCTTGCCGCACCCGCAGGTGGTCGAGATCACGGCGATGCGGCGCGGCCGGTTCATGCCGCATGCGATATCACGTCCCGCGGCGACCGGCACCCGCCCGGGCCCGCACGACGGCGCGGCTTGGCAGATCCACCCCAGCGGCGCATGGTGCCCTCCATGAAGGCCGCCCGCATCCACGCCTACGGTGGGCCCGAGGTCCTCCGCGTCGAAGACGCGCCCGACCCGTCGCCCGGCCCCGACGACGTCCTCATCGAGGTCCACGCGTCGAGCGTCAACCCGATTGACACGAAGATCCGCAGCGGGGTCTTCCGCCTCGCCCTGCGCTACCGGCTGCCGCGCATCCTCGGGCTCGACGTCTCGGGGGTCGTGCGCGCAGTCGGCGCGAACGTGACGCGCTTCAAGCCCGGAGACGAGGTCTGGTCGTCGCCCGGGCCGAAGCCCGAGGGGACCTACGCCGAGCTGACCTGCATCCCGGCCGCCGAGATCGGGCGCAAGCCCACCAACCTCAGCCACCAGGAGGCCGCGTCCCTCCCGCTGGTCGGCCTGACCGCCTGGCAGGCCCTCGTCGACCGCGCCGGCGTGCAGCCCGGCGAGCGCGTCCTGGTGCAAGCCGGCTCGGGCGGGGTCGGCTCGGTCGCCATCCAGATCGCCAAGCACCTCGGCGCCTGGGTCGCCGCGACCTGCAGCGGGCGCAACGCCGAGCTCGTCGCGAGCCTCGGCGCCGACCGGGTCATCGACTACACCCAGGAGGCCTTCGACGAGGTGCTGCGCGACCTCGACGTCGTCCTCGACACCCTCGGCCCCGACGCGATGAAGCGGGCGCGCCAGGCCCTCAAGCGGGGCGGGCGCCTCGTCGGCGTGACCCCGGACCTGCCGTCGAAGGTGAAGCGCTACGGCCCCCTCCTCGGCCTCGCCGCGACGGGCGTGACCATCGTCGGCCACAAGGTCGGCGCCCGCTGCGGCTCGGGCGTCCGCAGCTCGTTCGTCACCCGCCGCCCCGACGCCGCGCAGCTCGATCGGCTCGCCGCGCTGTGCGAGGCCGGCGCGCTGCGCCCCGTCATCGACAGGGTCCTGCCCCTCGCCGCCATCGCGGAGGCCCACGCCCTCAGCGAGACCGGGCGCGCCCGCGGCAAGATCGTCATCGCCGTGCGGTGACCCTGGCGGTCGCGGCCGGCCCTGGGCCGACACCCCCGCAGGGCCCCGCTGCGCCTCGTCGAGCGCTCCGGGCGCTCGCGCTCGTGCTTGTGTTTCCCGGGATGCGGCGATAGCGTCTGGGAATCGGGCCGGTCCACGAGAGGCACATGATGCGCGACCTCCAACCCCGCGGTGCGTCCGCCGAACAGCAGACCACCAAGCGCGAGCCCGGCACCGACGGCGCCCGCTCCGAGAGCCCTGCGAGCCCGCTGCGGTCGATGGACTTCGCGGCAGGCGAGGCGTTCCTCGCGCCCAGCGCGCCTACCGCCCCTATTCAGGCGCGCGCCGAGGGCGGCGGGGCGAACCTCGTCGGCGACGTCGCCGCGCGCGGCGTCCAGGGGGGCGGCCAGGCGGCTCCCCACCTGGGTGCGGTGCAGCAGGCGTTCGGCCGGCACGACGTCGGCGACGTGCAGGCGCACGTGGGCGGTGCAGCAGGACAGGCCGCGGCGTCGATGGGGGCCGAGGCGTACGCGACCGGCAACAACGTCGCCTTCGGCAAGTCGCCGGACCTGCACACGGCGGCGCACGAGTATGCCCACGTGGTGCAGCAGCGCGCCGGGGTGAGCCTCCCCGGCGGCGTCGGGCGGTCCGGTGACCGCTACGAGCAGCACGCCGACCAGGTCGCCTCACTGGTCGTGCAGGGCAAGAGCGCTGAGGGCAAGCTCGACGAGATGGCCGGCGGCGGCGGCGGCGGCGCGGTGCAGAAGCGCGCGGTGCAGCGGAAGGGCAAGCCGGTCATCGAGAAGGTGGACGCGGCGACCATCGCGAAGCTGGTCGCGTTCTTGCGCGGCTCTGCCGCCTGGGCGGCGGCGGTGGCGAACTACAGGGCGCTCACCCAGGGCGGCAAGCAGCCCCTCGAGCGCGGCCCCGAGGACGACATCTTCCTCGAGCTGCTCGTGGCCGTCGAGGGCGCCTGGGACTTCGCCGAGGGTGTGACGATCGACGCCCTGCTCGACGACGTCAAGGCGCGCTCCGCGATGATCGGCGCGGTCAAGAAGGACGCCACCCCCGAGCCACCGGCGCCGGAGAAGCCGAAGGTCGAGATCCCTCCCGCGGGCTCCACCGGGATGGTGAGCGCCGACACCGAGCTGACCAAGGCGGACGGGTCGAAGGTGGCGCTCAAGACCGGCGACGCCATCGAGTCGCAGGGGCCGGGGGCCGACGGGATGCTCAAGGTCCTCGTGCACTCCGGCAAGGAGGTCGAGGGGACCATCGACCCGAAGCTCTTCAAGTCGCAGCCGCGCATCTCCACCGATGACAACGGCAAGGCCGACACGCACACCTATCAGCAGTACGAGGGCAAGCTCTTCCTCGGCGAGCCGTCGGTGATGGACGTCGACCAGGGCGCGCTCGGCGACTGCTACCTCATCAGCGGCATGGGGGCGGTGGCGGCGGCGAACCCGGAGATCATCAAGAACGCGCTCAAGGACAACGGCGACGGGACCTTCACGGTCACGTTCTGGGAGCTGCAGAAGGACGGCAAGAGCTTCAAGCCCCACTACGAGACCGTCGACAACTACCTGCCGTCGTATCAGGGGAAGAAGCGCACGGCCTACGCCCAGAGCGACCAGGCCTTCGACCCGAAGAACCAGGCGCTGTGGCCGGCCATCATCGAGAAGGCCTACGCCAAGTGGAAGGGGGGCTACGACGTCATCGGCAAGGGCGGGCAGTCGTCCAAGGCGATGGAGGCCATCACCGGCGTCAAGTCGGTCAGCGCGGCGATGCCGAAGGTCGATGACGTGGTCGCGACCTTCAGCCAGTGGCAGACGGAGAACAAGGCCGTCGTCTGCGGGACCCGCGACTGGATCCAGCAGACCTCGAAGACCGGGCTCCTGGCCGGGGGCGGCGACGGGCCCTACCGCGGCTCGCTCACCGACGAGCAGGGCAAGGCCGCCGAGATCGTCAAGGGCACCGTCTACATCAAAGACAGCAAGGGCAAGGGCGGGACGGCCGCGGACGACAAGAAGGGCAAGCTCAGCGGCGCCTCGGTCGACACCGGCAGCGTCGCCTACGACACCGGCGCGACCGCGCTGAGCTACAAGCAGGGGCTCGGGCCGGGCAGCCCCGAGGACCTCGAGGCCAGCTACCGCTACGAGGGCGCGCTCAACCAGGGGCTCAACGTCCACGGTGACCACGCCTACATGTTCCGCGGGGTGAAGGACGGTAAGCTCCTGTTCCACAACCCGTGGGGCCCGGCCGCGCACAAGCACCCGCAGCCCGTCAGCGCCGCCGAGTTCCTCGCGTACTTCGAGACCATCGCCGTCAACGCGACGCTGCCGAAGAAGAACCCGTGAGCCGGCGCGGGGCGAACGCTCCGCGCCGCTTCTTCCCGCTCGCCGCGGTCGCGGCGGCGGGCCTCTTCGCCTGCGGCGCCGCGCCCCCGAACGGGGCGTCGGCGCCCGAGCCCGCGAGCCGTGCCGTGACCGCTGACCCCAACGACCGCCCGACCTGCACCGTCTCTCTGGCCCCGGGGGCCGACCTGGCCGCCGCCCTCGCAGCCGCCGCTCCGGGGGCCGTGGTGTGCCTGGCGGCGGGGCGCTACCCGGCGTCCATCGTGCTCGCGCGGGACGTCAGCCTGCGCGGGGCCGGTCCCGGCGAGGTCGTGCTCGACGCCGAGCAGCGCGGCCCGGTGATCGCCGTCCACGCCGACGACGTCACGGTGCGCCTCGAGGGGCTCACGCTGACCGGAGGCAGCGCGCCCCAGGGCGGCGCGGTGCTGCTCACCGGGCTGTCGCGGGTCGAGCTGAGCGGCTGTCTGCTGCATCGCAACATGGCCCGACAGGGGGCCGGAGGTGCGATCTATGCCGACCAGGGGGCGGTCCTGATCGAGCGTTGCCGCATCGCGGACAACGACGCCCCCGACGCCCCGGCGGCGTGCGTGGACGGCATCGCGTCGCTGCGGGTGTCGATCTCGCTGCTGGTGGGGGAGGGGGGACGGGCGGCGTCCGTGGTGCGGGTGCGGGACGGGGCCGACGCGACCTTCGCCAACGCGACCGTGGTGGCGCAGGGCCAGGCCTCGGCGCTGCACGTCTCGGGGACGACCTCACGCGCGCCGGAGGTGCTGGTGCGCGACACCATCCTGGCCGGGCTGCACGCGCTCGATCTCCCGGTGGGCCAGGGCCCGCAGGTGACGGTGGTCCGCTCGGTGTTGTCGCACGCGGAGGGCGGCTTCGTGGGCGGCGGCGGCGTGCGCATCCGCGAGCCCGGCTTCCTCGGGACGGGCGACGAGCCCTACCGGCCCGGGCCGAGCTCGCCCGCGCGCGGCTTGGCCGAGGCCGACGAGCCCGACCTCGCCGGGCGGCCGCGGCCGCAGGCGGGGGCCACCGCCGGGGCGTTCGAGGCGGACTGACGCCGGACCCCTGACCGCCCTCAGCGGCGACGTCCGCGCTGCCTTCGGCGAGGTCAGGCCCTCGCGTGGGCGTCACGGGTCGGAGTCGACGGTCCCGGGCGCGCTCGATCCGGATATGGCCGGCTGGGTTCTTCGTGGCCCGACCCGTTTCAGGTGGGAGCATGTTCACGGCGCGTGACTCGCGTGAAATGGTCCAAGGATGCCCACCCGCGACTCAGGCGGCAGCCTCGGTCGGGGGGCCCCGAGCCGGCGACCCATTGAGTCGAGGCCGTCAGGCCGTGACGTGCGATCGGCGCTCTAGCTAGGGTTTTGAGGCCACGCAGGGGACGGCGGGCGGTACATCATCGGGCAGGGGCGGGTAGTAGTCGTTGACCTGATGGGGGTTCTGCGGGCCGAAGGTCTCGGCGATCCGGACCGGCGAGGGCACACTCTCCATGGGCTTGCCGTCAGCGCCTTCGTCCTGCTGATAGGTGCCGTCGAAGAGGAGGCCGCCGTCGGCCTTGTTGGCGAGGCACCCGGCTTCCCCGTCGGCTTCGGCGTCCTCTCGCGCCACGGTGCTCGCCGCGTCGAGGGTTCGGTCGATGACCAGATTGCCTGGGCAGGCGATGGTGTAGGAACGTGGTCCATCGTAGATGGTGAGACTCTCGACCACCCCGGTCGGGCCCTGGGCGTGCAACGTGAGCATCGCGCCGCCAAACGCGATGCTGCGGCGCCCGCTCAGCCAGTCCTTGACGTGCTTGCCGTTCAGGTTCTCGTGGGGGTCGCCCCAGGACTGGTAGGAGCCGATCGTGGCCGGATCCGAGATGGTGATGGTGTGGTCGTCGACCTTGACCGTCCAGCAGTCTCTCGTCGTGTAGACGATGGGGTCGCCGTTGTCGGGTTCGACCAGCACGGGCTCGCAGACGGTCGGAGCGGTCTTCCTCGCGCTGTCGCCGTCACAGGCGGCCAGCAGCAGACTTACGGGGACAACCCAGGACATCCATTTTTGCATGTTGATTCCAGAGTCATTCCGCCAGGGCGGTGTGTGGGTGTGCTCGATTCAAACTTGTTCGGCTGAACGCTGGGGTGACGGCTATCATCCTAATGATCGTGAGCCGACACGGGACCTGCTGTCGGGCCGCGTGCGCATGACACCGGCACTATACAGGAGACGGTCTCAAAGGACTGAAATCTGGTGGAAGCTCTGGAGTCTCGGAACCGTGGCGGAAATCGTCCAGTCGATCTCCCAGCCGCGAAGCACACTGACCTCCGGGGCGAGCCTGCGAAGCCAGTGGACAACACGATCGGCTACATCTGGGGCGTCGTCGGCCCGCACGTTGGGCCGATGTCGGGCGGCACATCGGCCGCCACGAACTCCCGAACCCGCGCTACACCTGGGAGGCGGGGGGCATCCACCTCGTGTGCGGGGCGCCCCTCGCGTCCCCAGGAGGTGACGATCACGCCGTCACCGCCTCGCTCCTCGCGTGGTGGGAGCGCACCCTCGGCGACCACCCCGGCGAGCTCTGGCCGACCAGCGTCCGCCGCTTGCTGCACCCGCCCGCCTGAGTCAGTCGAGCTCGCCCGCCAGGAGCCGTCGGCGCAGCTCGGCGTGGCGGAGCTTGCCGTTGGCGGTCAGCGGGATGGTCCGCGGTGGGGCGACGCGCACCTCCCCCGGGGCGAAGCCCACCGCGGCGCGCACCGCGCGGGAGACCGACGCCGCCAACGCCGCCCGGTCCGCAGCGCTCGCCGCGACGTCGGCCGGCGCCTCGACGACCAGCACCACCTCCTCGGTCCGAAGCGCACGAGCCCGAGGTCGTGGTGCAGCGGCATCCACGACACGAAGACGTCGTCCGCGTCTGCCTCGAGAAAGCTCACGCTCGCCGCGAGCGACGCCGCGAGGCTGCGATGGGACACCACCGCCGCTTTCGACGCGGCGGTCGTCCCCGAGGTCAGCTGCAAGTAGGCGACGTCCTCGGGGCCCGGGCGCGTCGTGACCGCCAGCTCCCCCTCGGGCAGCGCGCTCAGCGGCCGCCACCCGAGCCGCGGCGCGGGCCCCGCCGGGGCGTCCGCCCAACCCTCGGGGACCAGCGCCAGCGCAGCCCGGATGAGCGCGACCCGGCGTCCCACGGCCTCCGCCGGCAGCCCGGCGTGGACCGCCACCGGGGTGGCGCGGAGCCGCTGAAGCGCGAACAGCGCCCGCAAGAAGCCCGCGCTGGACCCGAGCAGCAGCGCGACCCGGTCCCCGGGGCGGACCCCGAGCGTTCCCAGCCTCCCGGCCAGGCGGCGGCTGTCCGTCGCGAGCGCGCCGAAGGTGACGGTCTCCACGCCGACGACGAAGGCGAGCCGCTCCGGCGTCGCCGCTGCGCGGGCGTCGAGGGCGTCGAGCACGGTGTCCACGGCGTCGCTACCGCCCGGCGCGCGCGACGCGCTCAGGGAGCCGGCGGATGGTCAGCGGCGTCGACAGCAGCTCCTCGGCGGGGAGTTCGACCCCGAAGCGCTCCTCGCAGGCGAGGAGCAGCTCGACGACCCGCACTGAGTCGAAGCCGACGCCTTCGGCGCCGGTCAGCTCGTCGTCGTCGGTCACGCCGGCGCCCCCCACCCGCGCCACGCGGGCTCGGATCCAAGCTTCAACCTCGCCACCTTGAACGACCATGAGCGCACGGTGGCACGCTGGCGTGCCCCCCGGCAAGCCTACCTGGCCGAGCCATCAGCCCACTGGTGTCCGGGCCCCGGCGGGCGGGACGCCCACCATCCGCCGGGCGACTCGGCGCAGGCCGTGGCGGTCACCGCCCGATAAACGCTCGGGACGGAGCGCCGGGGGCTTCGCCGGCCCGACGGGTTTGGGATTCGTAAACAGGTCTCGCGATGGGTCTCACGGCGACCCCGGAGACCCAGCCCCGAGCGTCGCCAAGGGTTGTTGATCGCGGCAGACCTGCGTGAGCGCGATACAGAGCGGTCTTGCGATACTTTATTCTGTGTCCGCAAGAAAGAAGTTGACTCCATGGGTCTGTGCAAAGAATCTCTGCCCATGTTCGTTTTTCCGCCAATCGAAGAAAGTCGTTCGCGAAGCGCCGATACGCAGGCGATGCGGAGCCACAACGCCTCGATTCTGGCGAACCTGGCCTGGGCGCACGCCGAGGGCATCTCACGGGCGGACCTGGCGCGCGACGCGGGGCTGTCGGCCTCGACCGTCTCGACGATCGTCTCGGACCTGATGGCTGCGGACCTCCTCTCGAGCAGTCACATCGCCCCCTCGCGTGGCGGGCGCCCGCCAGTGGTCCTGCGCTTCAACACCCAGCGCAACTACATCATCGGCGTCGAGATGGGCGCCTCCCACGTCGCGATCGCGCTCTGCGATCTGCGCGGCGCGGTCCTCTGGAGCCGCTCGATCCACCACGACGTCCCCAACGATCCGCCGGGGACGCTGCGCCTCATCGGCGAGCTCGTCGACGAGGCGAAGGTCCGGCCGGAGGCCCAAGGCGAGCTCCTCGGCCTCGGCATCGCGGTGCCGTGCCCGGTCGATGGCCAGACCCCCGACCGCCTGTCCCCGCGCCTCCTCCCGGAATGGGCCGAGGTCCGCCTCGCGGCGCAGCTTCACCACCGGACCGACGTTCGGGTCTTCGTCGACAACGACGCCAACTGCGGCGCCCTCGCCGAGGCCCTCGTCGGTGCGGGCCAAGGCATCTCGGACTTCACCTTCATCAAGGTCGCGACCGGCGTCGGCGCCGGCCACATCGTCCAGGGGCAGGTCTACCGCGGCTTCAGCGGGATCGCCGGCGAGATCGGACACACCACCGTCGACGCGAACGGTCGCCGCTGCCGCTGCGGTCTGAAGGGTTGCCTCGAGGCCGAGATCGGCTCCGGCTCGGTCATCGAGCAGGCCCACGAGGCCATCGCCGGCGGCCGCGAGACGAGCCTCGCGGGCATCGCCGAGCTCACCCTCGCCGACGTCGTCGCCCACGCGAAGGCCGGCGACGCCCTCGCTCGCGAGATCATCGCCGACGCCGGCAGCCACCTCGGTGTCGGTGTGGCCAACCTGCTCAACCTCTTGAACCCGGCGCGCGTCATCATCGGCGGCCGCCTGTCCCACGCCGGCGACCTGCTGCTGATCCCGCTCCGCGAGACGGTGCGCGACCGCGCCCTGTGGAGCTCCGTGGAGCGCGCCGAGGTCGTCATCTCTCCCCTCGGCCAGTCGCAGATCGCCATCGGCGCAGCCACGCTGGTGCTGCGCGCTGCGCTCGCCGACCTCTCATTGTTCTGGGCGTCCGAGCAGGACGCCCCCGTTCCCGCACCGTCACAGGTCTCGAGCATCTGGCGTATGGGGGGGCGGGGCCGCGGGTAATGATCTGAAGACAAATGATTTTCTGTGATCCCGGGGCGCAAATCCGCGCATCGCAGGGAGACTCTCGGGCTGAGCGTGCCGCCGTACGCGCTCGTCAATGCCTCCGCCGCGGGGACGGTTTCCCCGGACCGCAGCCACTCGCGCCACCGGTGTGAAGGTCATCAAGGAGATTGGACATGAGAGGACCGCTGAGGAGTTCGGTAGCGATACTCGCCATGCTCGGCATGGCCGCGTGCGCCCAGGACACGAAGACGGAGACGATCACCGTCACAAACGAGGTCTTCCCCGCGTGTGACGCAACCCACCCCACGGGGCAGTGCGACGCTGGGCAGATCTGCTTCGAGGCCGAGTGCGTCGACAGCGCCACGCTGTGCAGCCCGACCAACCTGACCGGCGCCTGCACCGCGGGCACCATCTGCTTCGCCGGCGGCTGCGTGCTCGAGACCGCGCTGTGCAGCCCGACGGCTCCGACCGGCCCATGCGAGCTCGGCAGCGTCTGCGTCGAGGGCATGTGCGTCGCCACGGCGAGCCTGTGCTCGTCGAGCAACCCGACCGGCACCTGCGCCGGCGACCTGACCTGCATCGACGGCATCTGCGGGACGCCTGAGGTCGACCCGTGCAGCGTGCACGTCTACACGACGCAGCCGACGGTGGTCGCCAAGACCGCCACCTCCCAGAAGGCGGTCATCACCGTCGACGGCCTGCAGTTCAAGGACCTCAGCGGCGACGGCGCCCTCGACCCCTACGAGGACTGGCGCCTGCTCGAGATCTGCCGCGCCAAGGACCTCGTCTCCAAGATGAGCATCCCGGAGAAGGTCGGCACGATGAGCGAGGGCAGCCGCGTCGGTAGCGGCACCGAGGACGGGACCATCCCCGACAACGTCACCGCCGCTATCGTCGAGAAGTTCGAGCGCTACGCCCTGATCCGCACCGGCTCGCGCACCCCGCAGCAGCTCGCGGTCTACCTCAACAACGTCCAGGAGCTCGCCGAGACCCAGCCCTGGGGCATCCCGGTGACCATCACCGCCGACCCGATCCACGGCTTCGGGCTGTCGACCAACAACAACACCGGCGAGCAGAGCGTGAACCCCAGCTCGGTCGTCTCGCCCTGGCCGTACCCGCTCGGCCTCGGCGCCATCAACGACCCGGTCGTCACCCGCCAGTACGGCGACACCGTCCGCCGCGAGTTCCGCGCCATGGGCTTCACCTGGCAGCTCGGCCCGATGGCCGACATCGCCACCGAGCCGCGCTGGGCGCGCGTCCAGAACACCTTCGGCGTCAACGCGTACGCGGTCGCGATGCACACCCGCGAGTGCATCGCGGGCTTCCAGGGCACCGGCGTCGGCGGGCTGCCCGTCGGCATCGCCGCGACTATGAAGCACTTCCCGGGCGCCGGCGCCGACGAGGACGGGATGGACAGCCACAGCTACTCGGGCCGCTACAACGTCTACCCGGGCGGCTACTTCGAGTACCACCAGATCGCGTTCCAGGCCGCCATCGACGCCGGCGTGGCCGCGGTCATGCCGTGCTACAGCATCTTCAAGGACCAGTTCGAGTACGACCCAGAGCAGCTCGCCGCGGGCTTCAGCGCCACCCTCATCACCGACTACCTGAAAGAGGAGATGGGCTTCACCGGCATGGTGACCGGTGACTGGGGCACCCTCGGCCACAAGTACAACGCCGAGTCCATCCCGACCCCGCTCCGCGCCGCCATGTGGCTCTGGGCTGGCTCGCATCAGTTCGGCAGCGACCGGGAGAGCAACTTCCAGGACGCCTACGACCTCGGCTACATCACCGAGGCCGACATCGACGGCGCGGTCGAGAAGATCCTCGAGATGAGCTTCAAGCTCGGGCTCTTCGAGAACCCCTACGTCGACCCGGCCGCTGCGGACGTGCGCTCCGCCGCGAACCTCGAGGCCGGCTTCATCGCTCAGAAGAAGGCCATCGTGCTGCTCGCCAACGCCGCCCACGAGCAGAGCGGCAACCAGGCGACCAAGTTCCTGCCGATCGACGGCAGCCGCTACAAGGACGCCAACGACGACAGCACCCCGCAGGTCGGTGAGTACCTCGACGACACCAACAACGACGGCACCATCAAGGTGTGGTTCGACGGCGTCGTCGACCGCCTCGTGGCCGATCCCGAGAAGCCCGACGACATGACCAGCGTCGCCGGCTACGGCGAGTACGACTACACCGCCGCCGGCAGCGCGACGTCGCTGCCGATCGTCCAGGCCACCGGCCTCGCCGACGCCGACATCGCCATCCTGCGCATCTCGGCTCGCAAGGGCTCGTACTTCGGCCTCGACGCCGGCGTTCCGCTGTCCTTCGACGGCGCCTTCCCGGGGCAGTCCAACGACGGCAGCATCCGCAACTCGATCCAAGACCGCAACCGCGTCATCGACGCCTTCCGCGCCCGTGACGGCTACACCGACGCAGCGGGCACCGCGATCGCCGCGACCAACCCGAACCTGCGCATCGTCCTCGTCATGCACTTCGATCGTCCCGGCATCGTGAAGCCGTTCATCAACGGCCTGACGACCCTCGACGAGCTGCCGGGTGAGGCGGGGAGCTACCCGCTGGTCAGCGACGAGGCGAACATCGAGCAGGGCCGTGGCAAGGGCGTCGACGCCTTCCTCGTCGAGTTCGGCGCCATCGATCGCGCTGTGCTGGACTTCGTCTTCAACCAGAACGTGCCGACCTCGCCCGAGGGCTACCGCTACGGCGAGGCCGTGCTGCCGATGGAGATCCCGAGCTCCGACGCCGCCGTCGAGGCGCAGTTCGAGGACGTCCCGGCCGACACCGTGAACCCGACCTACAAGCTCGGCTCCGGCTCGACCCTGTAGCGACGATGATGGTCCCCGGGAGCGTGCGGGCGCCCCGGGGACCATCCCCTCCCGATCGGCTCGTGTGCCCCGCACGCCTCCGTGCGAGCCCGCCCCGAGCCCCCTGCGCCCAAGCGCGCTGAGCGAACGAACCCGAAAGGATGGTGCTCCGATGAAGAAGCTCTGGATCCCCCTCGCAGTGGTGCTCACGTGGAGCGGAGTCGCCTGCACGAGCGACAGCGGCAAGCCCGAGACCGACGCGGACACCTACCAGGTCGACTCGACGACCGGCGACGCCGACGGGACCGTGGGCGACACGATCCTCGACACCGGCGGGGACACGGGCGTCCTCGTGGACACCGGCCCGCTCACCGAGTGCGACAAGCCCGCGAACGCCGCCAGGCGGCAAGCCTTGCTCGACGCCCAGCCGTCGATCGAGGGGCGCAGCAAGGACACGATCACCCAGGCGATCACCTGGTCGAGCCTCGCCGACGACGCGACCACGACGTGCTCGGTCAGCCTCGACTTCAAGGACTCCAACGACAACGGCGCCCTCGACGACTACGAGGACTGGACCCTCACCCCGGCGGAGCGCGCGACCGACCTGCTCGCTCGCATGACGCCCGCCGAGAAGATGGGCCTGATGGTCCACCCGACCACCACCGACGCCCCGAGCTCGAGCGACCAGGCGGTCTCCGCCGGGCTGCAGTCCCTCATCACCAGCCAGAACGCCCGCTTCGGCCTCAACACCGCCGTGGCCGGTCAGGTCACCGCCCGCGCGACCTGGGCCAACAACATCCAGGAGCTGTGCGAAGGCACCGCCCTCGGCGTCCCCTTCGTCCTCAGCATGGAGCCCGCCCACTCCGAAGGCAACGGCCGCGAAAAGTCCGCCGGCTTCTCCAAGTGGCCGCACGAGCTCGGCCTCGCCGCCACCGGTGACCCCGCCAAGGTCGAGGGCTTCGGCCAGGTCGTCTCGCAGGAGCTGCGCGCCATCGGCGTGCGCATGGCGCTGTCGGTTCCCGCCGACCTCGCCACCGACCCGCGGTGGTACCCGAGCCAGTTCACCTTCGGCGAGGACAGCGGCGCCGTCGCCGACATGGTCGCCGCGTACCTCAAGGGCCTGCAGGGCGAGGCCCTCGGGCAGGAGAGCGTCGCCGCCGTGGTCAGCCACTTCCCGGGTGGCGGCGCCAGCACCGGCGGCTGGGACGGCCGCCTCGCCAAGGGCAAGCACCTCAGCTACACCGGCACGAACATCGACGCGCACATGGCGGCCTTCGCCAAGGCGTTCGACGGCGGCGTCGCGGGCGTCATGCCGGCCTACGGCGTCCCGGAGACCGGCAGCTGGACCGGCCTCGGCGGAACCCTCGACGGCACCTCCATCGACCAGGTCGGCGCCTCGTTCAACAGCGCCATCATCACCGACGCCCTCCGCGACCACTTCCAGTTCGACGGGCTCGTGCTCGCTCCCTGGGGCGTCCTCGACGACGCCGGTGGGGCCGCGCTCGGCGCCCCGTGGGGTGTCGAGTCGATGACCAAGGCCCAGCGCCTCGCCGCGGCCGTCAACGCCGGCGTCGACCAGTTCGGCGGCCTCGACACGACGGCCCCCATCGCCGACGCCAAGACCGCCAGCCTCATCACCGACGCCGAGATCGATCGCGCCGCCGGGCACGCCCTGTCGCTGATGTTCGCCCTCGGCCTCTTCGAGGACCCGTACATCGACGCCGCGCAGGCCCCCGCGCTCGTCAACACCGACACCTCCTACCGCGCGGGCCTCGACGCCATGAACCGCTCGATGGTGCTGCTCCTCAACAAGAACAAGCCCAGCGGCTGGCTCGACGGCGACGGCGACGGCACCCAGCTCGGCGACAAGGGCAACGCCGGCAACGGCACGCTGAAGGTCCTGCCGGCCCCGCCGGGCGAGCCCTACGTCCACGCGGGCTGCTCCTACTTCATCATGGGCAGCTTCGACCTCGACTACATCCGCTCGGTCTCGACCGGCTATGGCGAGCTCACCAACGACGCCACCGAGATCGCGGGCGTCGCGGTCACCACCGCCGCCGAGCGCATCGCCAACTCGAACTACGTCTTCATCCGCATCGACGCGCCGTACTCGGCCGATCCCGACAGCGGCGCGCTCCACTACTCGAAGGCGTCGCTCGAGTACGCGACCAACGACAACGCCGACCAGCTCGACGACCTCGCCTTCGCGCGCAACGCCATCGACGGGCTCGCGACGTCGCAGACCCAGATCATCGTCATCGTCGACGGCGGGCGCCCCTCGGTCGTGAGCGAGATCATGAGCTACAACCCGAGCGGCCTCTTCTACGCCTGGAGCGTGACCGACAAGATCGTCCTCGACGTCGCCTTCGGCATCGTGGACGGCGTCGGCAAGCTCCCGGTCGGCCTGCCGGCGTCGGACGTCGCCGCCGCCGCGCAGAGCGAGGACGTCGCCGGGGACGGCCAGCACGCCACCTTCGTCGCGGGCTTCGGCCTGACCACTTCCGCCTTCTGAGACTAGCCCACCCGCGGGGCGCCACCGCGCGCCCCGCAGCACGGAGGAGACGCCCCATGCTTCGGATGACTGGGATGACCCCCGCCCTCGGCGTCGCGCTGGCCGCGCTGCTCGGCCTGACGACCCTCGCCACCTGCACGACCGACAGCAACAACACCGGGCCGGTCGACACCTGCGACCCGACCGTACGGCGGGCCAACCTCCCGTGCGAGGACGACGCCGAGGTCACCCGGGCGCTGCAGATCCTCAGGGCCATGTCCCTCGAGGAGAAGGTCCAGCAGATGAGCGGGCCGACCTACAACCCGAACAACATGTTCGACCAGCAGACCAACGAGCGCCTCGGGATCCCGGGCTTCCTGTTCATGGACGGCCCGCGGGGTGTGCGCTGGTACAACAGCGACTACGGCACGACGGTCTTTCCGGTGGCCGCCGCGCGCGCGTCGACGTGGAACCTCGAGCTCGAGCGCAAGATCGGCAAGGCGTGCGCCAAAGAGATGCGCTACGTCGGGCGTCACATCCTGCTGGCGCCGACCATCAACCAGGTGATGCATCCGCGCTGGGGCCGCGCCCAGGAGAGCTACGGCGAGGACACGCTCCTGCTCGGGACCATGGGGGCGGCGTTCATCCATGGGGCGCAGTACGACCCCAAGGTCGCCGACCCGGCCGACCCCGGCACGGCGGTCGAGGACACCTACCGCATCCAGGCGTGCGCCAAGCACTTCGTCGCCAACAACATCGAAGACACGCGCATCCACGTGAACGCGGTCCTCGACGAGCGCACCCTGCGCGAGGTCTACCTGCCGCACTTCAAGAAGGCCGTCGACGCAGGCGTCTCCTGCGTGATGGCGTCGTACAACCGCGTCAACGGCAGCTACGCGTGCTACAGCCAGGAGACCGTCCGCGACATCCTGAAGACCGAGTGGAAGTACCAGGGTTGGGTCGTGTCGGACTGGTTCGCCAAGGGCAACACGCTGACCTCGCCGGCGGCCGGGCTCGACATCGAGATGCCGTTCAGCTCGGGGTCGTTCCCGAGCATCTTCGAGAGCGAGTACTTCTACGGGCTCAGCCTCGTGACCGCCGTGGGCAGCGGGCTCGTGTCCGAGGACCTCATCGACGAGGCCGTGCTGCGCATCCTGTACGCCAAGGTCCATAACGGCATCCTCGACCACGACCCGGCCTGGACCCCGTGGCTCACGAAGTCCGAGGCGAGCCAGGAGCTGGCGCTCCAAGCCGCGCGCGAGGGGATGGTCCTGCTGAAGAACGGCCCCGACGCGCGCTCGCTCGCCGACGACGTGCTGCCCCTCGACGCCAGCGCGCTGAGCAAGATCGCCGTCATCGGGAAGTTCGCGAACAGCGAGAACATGGGGGACAAGGGCTCGAGCGACGCCAAGGTCGTCGACGGCGAGCTCGTCACCACCCCCTTCGAGGGCATCCGCGACGCCTTCAGCGGGGACACCGTCACCTACATGGAGGTCGCCGGGCACGAGGCCGACCTGGCCGACGCCGACGTGATCGTCGTCGTCGCCGCCTACTTCTACGCCGACCTGGCGCGCTCGAGCAGCGGCGAGGAGGGCGAGTGGAAGGACCGCGTGAGCATGAACCTGCCGCAGCGGGACCTGACCAACATCGCCGACGCGGTCGCGCTGAAGTCGACCCACCCGAACCTGAAGGTCGTCGTCGTGATGAAGAGCGGGGCGTCCATCGTGGTGAAGGACTGGGTCGCGGGCGCCGACGCGCTGCTGATGTCGTGGTACGCCGGCATGAAGGAGGGGACGGCGCTGGCCGAGATCCTGTTCGGCGACGTGAACCCGAGCGGCAAGGTCTGCCAGAGCTTCCCGGTCAACGAGTCGGATCTGCCGGTCTTCGACAACACCAACAAGGGAGACGTGGTCTACGACTACTACCACGGCTACCGCTGGCTCGATAAGGAGGGCATCGCGGCGCAGTACGCGTTCGGCTACGGGCTGAGCTACACGACCTTCGAATATGCCAACCTGAGCGTGGCAGAATCGACGATCGGCGCCGACGGGACGCTCTCGGTCACGGTCGACGTGAAGAACGCCGGCGACGTGGCCGGCTCCGAGGTCGTCGAGCTGTACGTCGGCTACGCGAACACCGGCGTGGACGACGCCTGGGGGCGCCCGGTCAAGGACCTGAAGGCCTTCGCCCGGGTCGAGGACATCGCGCCGAACGAGACGCGGACCGTCACGCTGACGGTGGACGCGAGCGACCTGGCGTACTGGGACACCGGGGCCGAGGCCTGGAAGGTCGAGAAGATGGCCTATGAGCTGTTCGTTGGGCCCTCGTCCGACGCTAGCGACCCGAACATGCTGACCGGCTCGTTCACGGTGAACTGAGCTGGGTCGCGGACCCATCAACACCCAGGTGACCGCCTGCGGGGGCGGCGAAGCGAGGAGTCATGAGGATCGGGACGCTGGCGCTGTGCGCCTTGAGTTCAGCAACCCTTGCGTGGATTGGCGACCACGCGGCGCAGGCCGCTGAGCCGGCGCCGGTCGAGGAGCTCGGGGTCGAGGCGCCGCCCGAGGTGGACGTGACGATGCCGGGCGGCCCGACGGCGATGCGCCCGCACACCGAGGTCGGTAGTATCCCGATCGCGCTGTCGGGGTACTTCTGGGCCGACACCGGCTACATGAAGCGCACCAACGCGCGTGCCGGGCAGTACGACTCGGACGTGGCCTACGCGCAGGGACGCTTCGTCCTGGCCGCGGAGTACTACCAGGAGTACGCGGGCATGTTCGCGACGTCGAAGCTCGAGCTCATCGGCTTCGTGAACGAGTTCACGAAGTCGCAGTTCGAGGCGCACGTGCTCGACGCGTACGTGATGCTCGGGCAACGCGCGTGGGACGTGCAGGTCGGGCGCTTTCTGGCGTGGGAGGTCTACCACCGCGGCCAGGGCATCGAGCTCTACACCGCCGAGGAGGCGGGGGCGCTGGGCGGGCCGTCGCTGTACTGGCTCGACTACACCCGCGGGCACAAGAACGAGGCCGGGCAGCTGGCGTTCCACCTGTATCCGAGTGATTGCCTCGGGATCGAGATCGCCGGGGTCTACGGGCAGGAGTCGAACCAGAACAACTACGGCTTGCGCCCGGTCGTCGACTTCCACCCGGGGAAGTTGCAGCTGATCGCCGGCTTCGAGTACCTCACCCAGCAGCCGCAGACGACCGCCGACAAGGTCGAGGTGACCTCGATGGGCTTCGCGGCCAAGCTCCAATACGCATTTCCGTATGTGACCGTCGGAGCGGATGTGGCACACGCGAGCGTCGACTACACCGACATCCAGGGGCTCACCGACAGTGACAAGACCTTCGACAAGACGAGCGTCGGCGGCTTCGCGGACATCGACTTCGGGGTCGGCTCGATCGGGCTCGGCTACCACTACACGATGCAGAAGAACGAGCAGGACGAGCAGAACACGCACCAGCAGATGTTCGTGTCGTACCTGCACCGCCTGCCGATCGAGGGGCTGAGCCTGAAGCTGGTGTATGGGTTCGCCCTCGCACACATCGAGGACAACGACGGCGCGGGCTCGTCGTGGGACAACAACATGCACTCCGTCCGGCTGAGGGTGGCCTATGACTTCCAGTAGCGGTGCGTCCCGCGGCGGTGGGTTGTCGCAGAACTCCTACGTCGTGTTCATCGCAAGCGCTGCGGCGCTGGGTGGGTTCCTGTTCGGCTTCGACACGGCCGTCATCAACGGCACGGTCACGGCGCTCAGGAACTACTTCGGGGCGTCGGCGGTCGAGATCGGGCTTGCAGTCTCCCTGGCCCTGCTCGGTTCCGCCGTCGGCGCCTTCTTCGCCGGGCAGCTCGCCGATCGCATCGGCCGCGTGCGGGTGATGATGCTAGCGTCGGGGGCGTTCGCGTTGAGCGCCCTCGGGTCCGGCATGCCGTTCGGAATATATGACTTCATCGCGTGGCGCGCCCTCGGCGGCATCGCGGTCGGCGCGGCGAGCATCATCGCGCCGGCGTACATCGCCGAGGTGTCGCCGGCCCACAAGCGCGGGCGGCTCGGGTCGCTGCAGCAGCTGGCCATCGTCATCGGCATCTTCGTCGCGCTGGTGGCCGACTGGCTCATCGCGGAGGGGGCCGGCGGCTCGGCGGACAACGTGTTCTGGCTCGGCCAGGAGGCGTGGCGCTGGATGTTCTGGGCGGAGCTGCCGGCGGCGTTGCTCTACGGCGTGGTCGCGTTCCTGATCCCGGAGTCTCCGCGCTACCTCGTCGCGCAGGCCAGAGAAGACGCCGCCAAGCACGTCCTCGAGCGGGTCGGGGCGAAGGAGACCGTCGCGGAGATCCGGGCCACGGTGGAGGGCGAGCGTAAGCCGCGGCTCTCGGACCTGGTGGTCAAAAAGCGCCTGTTCCTCGGCATCGTGTGGGTGGGCATCGGCCTGGCGGTGCTGCAGCAGTTCGTCGGCATCAACATCATCTTCTACTACTCGAGCGTGCTGTGGCGGGCGGTCGGCTTCTCCGAGGGCGACGCGCTGGCCATCACGGTGCTCGGCGGCGCCATCAACATCATCACGACGCTGGTCGCCATCGCGTACGTGGACAAGTTCGGGCGTAAACCCCTGCTCATCATCGGCTCCATCGGGATGGTGCTGATGCTGGGGGCGATGGCCATCATCTTTGGCACCGCGCCGGTCGGGGCCGACGGGCAGCCGGTGCTCGACGGGACCATCGGCGTGGTCGCGTGCGTGGCGGCGAACCTCTACATCTTCTGCTTCGGCTTCTCCTGGGGGCCGGTGATGTGGGTGATGTTGGGCGAGATGTTCAACAACCGCATCCGCGGGGCGGCGCTGTCCGTCGCGGGGGCGGCGCAGTGGATCGCGAACTTCCTGGTGACGGTGTCGTTCCCATGGATGCTCGAGTCGATCGGCCTCGGGATGTCGTACGGGCTGTACACGTTCTGGGCGCTGGTCAGCGTGTTCTTCGTGCTGCGCTACGTGCGCGAGACGAAGGGCAAGACCCTCGAGCAGATGTAGCCGCGGCGCGGTCGGGCCCGGGGTCGCACGTGTCCTGCGTCACACCGTTCAGGGAGGTGTGACGCGGGGCCCGTCGGAGGCCCGACCGCCCCGGCCCCTTCCTGCCCTGGCAGGCGGCGCGACCAGCGGTCAGGGCGCGGGGCCGCCGATGAGCCCGTCGACGTGCAAGCCGAGGATCAGGGGGTAGCTGAGCTCGCCGTGCTCGGGGCCCGCGACGAGGTGCTGGTAGACCGGGACCTTCACGGACAGGCCCACGGACATCGGGCCGGCCGCGACGCTCCCCTCGAGGCCGAGGAGCAGCGTCGTCGTGCCGAGGTTGCCGTCCTCCTGGATCACCCCGTCCCAGCGCTCGGGGGCCTGGTGGAGCAGATCGAGGGACAGCCCGCCGCGAAAGCCCTCGACGGTCGCGCCGGCGCCGACGCTGGCCTCGACGGTGTGCCCGGCCTGGTAGCCGTGGTCGTTGGCGTAGAGGGTCAGGCGCGCCTGGAGGCTGAGGCGCAGGTCGAAGGTCGGGCTCAGGGTGACCGCGGCGTCGAGGCCGAGCAGGGGATCGACGGTGCCGGTGCCGTGCTGGATGTGCTGGTGCTGCTCGCCCGCCGTGCCGGCGGTGAAGGGGTTGTGCTCGGTGCGGCCGAGGGGGACGGTGAAGCCGAGGTGCCCGCCGAGGCGCACCGGGCCCAGCGGCCACTCGGTCCGGGCGAGGAGCCAGGGATCGCCTAGGCCGGCGATGGTCTCGTCGCGGTGGTGGAGGTCACCGTCGGGGGCGTCGGGGAAGACGCTGCCGTCGAGGTGGCGGTAGGTGATCTCGGTCGCGGTGATCCGCAGCGGGACGCGCAGCTCGAGGGCGAGGTGCTCGACGACGCCGACCTGGGCCGAGGCGCGCACCTCGACGGCGTTCAGCTCCAGGTCGTGCAGCAGCGGGTCGATGGGGGAGAGGGCACAGGCGGGGCCGATCTCGGGGCAGCTCGACTCGTGCACGACGCGGAGCGGGAGCCACACCGCGGCGAGGCCCAGGCGAACGGCGCCCGGCGGTGTCAGGTTGGACTCGGACCCCCCGACCGGGAGGTTGGGGTTGCTTCAGCCCGCTCAGGCGTCGGCGTCGGTCGGGGTGAAGGCGAGACACAGCGTCAGGGCGGCGGCGATGAGGCGCGGGATCAAGGCTGGTCCTCGGTCTGGGTGGCGTCGGCGATGGCGCGGTCGAGGGCGGCGAGGTCGAGGCCGGTGATGGCGGCGACGCGCCGACCGTCGGCGTCGAACACGATGAGGTAGGGGATCTCGGTGACCCCGGCGAGGTGGCGCTTGGCGAGCGGCGTGTCCCAGCTGGAGAGGTCCAGCTTGCGGACGGCGACGTCGTCGCGGGCGTTGAGGACGGCGAAGAGGTGCGCGTCCACCTGGCGACACGGCACGCACCAGGCGGCGAAGAAGTCGAAGACGGTGACCTTGCCCGGCGCGAGGTGGGCGCCGAGATCGGGGACGTCCGCCCCGCCGCGGGTGATGACCGCGAGGTCGGCGCCGTCGCGCAGGATCGGCAGGGGCTCGAAGGTCAGATCCGGGTGGCAGCGGTAGCACTGCGACTCGGGCACGGCATGCTCGCCACACCAGTCGCCGGAGGCCTTGAAGTCCGCGGCGAGCTCCGGGTGGCAGAGGACGCAGACGTCGCCCGGGACGCGGTGCTCGCAGAGGGCGGCGGCGCTGGCGGCGGTGCGCTCGCTGATGGTGCCGTGGTCGCTCGGCGGGGCGGTCGCGCAGGCGGCGAGGGCGAGCAGGGGCAGAAAAGCCAGGACGCCGGGCAGGGGCGTCCGGTGGGGGCGGAGCGGGTGCAAGTCGGGCCTCGGTGTGTGCTGGTCTGAGGAGCGGCCAGCGGGATGCTGCCTGCCGCCGCACCGTCGAGTCAACGATCGCGCCCCGTCCCTCGTCTGCGGAGGTCGGCCGGGGAGGACGCAGGGCCCCGCTCGGTGAGGACCGCGTCGGAGGCTCACCGCCCCTGCTGCAGCGCAAAAGGGCTGTCGGGCCGGTTGACGCCCGTGGTAGATCAGATCGCGCAACCCTCGGACTCGCGGGGGTGAGCTCTACCCACAAGGCCCGGAGGTCACGATCTCCGCAAGCGTGCGACGCAACCGCGACCCGGCGGCGGTGCGCGCGGACGGGGGCGCGGCCCGGCCGCGGGGTGGCACGGTGGACAGACGGCGCGCAGGAGCGGTGAGATGGACATTCGAGCGCTGATACTCGCGGGCAGCCTCGCGCTGGGTGCGGGCTGTATGTCCGGGGCGCCGCAGGGGGACGGGCCGATCTCGGGGCCGGCGGTCACGGTGAACGTGGCGGCGCTGAACCTCGCCGGCGTGGGCGACGTGGTGTGGGACGTCGAGGTGCGCAACGGCGCCGGGACGCCGCAGGTGGTGTGGCACAAGCGCCTGTCGTCGAGCGGCTACGGCGACGGGGCGGGCTCGGCGAGCTACGTGGGGCCGTGCGACGCCGACCCCGCGGTGGCCACGAACACCGTCAACGTCTGGGTCGTCGGGGTGTATGACGCGCCGGTCTCGACCCTCGGGGCCTTCGCCTCGGGCGGCGGCGGCGGGGTGGTCGGGTCGGCGGTGCCGTTTCAGAACCCGACCGCGGCGGCGGCGCTCTCGCGGACCGTGCGGTGCGACGCCAACGCCGACAACGCGGTCGCCTTCGACGTGACCCTGGCGCGCCCGGCGACGCAGGGGTTCTTCGACGTGGCGGTGAGCTTCGACGACGTCTTCTGCTCGGCGAAGTTCGACTGCTGCTACGACGCGGCGGGCGACGGCTGCGCGAGCGACGGCAGCGAGGACATCGAGCTGCTCTTCGACGCGGGCGGCAACCGCGCGCGGACCTTCAACCTGGCGCTGGCGTGTACCGCGGGTCCGGACGACGCCGTCCTGACGGCGCTGCATATGGACGCCCTCGAGCTCGACTGCGACGTCGTCAGCGACGGGTCGACCTTCGCCGCGGACGTGATGATCGCGCCGGCTTCGAGCGCGCCGGGGAACCAGTGCGCGGCGGGGGACCTGTCGAGCTGCCCGCAGGTCATCGAGGCCGCGGGGGTCGACGCCGACGACTACCTCTTCCAGGTCGCCGTGTTCATGGGCGAGGAGCAGCTGACGAGCGGCGGCCAGAGCGCGTGCAAGGTCTATTGGAACGTGTCGCTCGGGGTCGAGGACGGCGTGTCCGCCTGCACCCTGCGCACCCACGCGACCGCCGAGGACGCGGCCACCGCGGATGACGCGGTGGTCGACGGCGTCATCGCCCCGGGGGTCGCCTACCCCTACCTGGTCTGGGACGTGGACCTCGACGCGTGCGGCTCCGAGGCGCTCGACCTCGCCGACGCGAGCGGGCCGGTACACGTCGACTACACCGGCGTCGACCCGGCCGGCGATCCCCTCGGCTTCGACTTCCACTTCGCCAGCGGCGTGGTCACCGGGGAGTTCCCGACCCTCGACGGCCTCGCACCCTCCACGGCGACACTCACGCCGTCGTTTGCGCCCGACATCTTCAGCTACGCGGTGGACGTCTCCAACACGACGACCGCGATCTCCTTCGCGCCGAGCGCGCCGCTCGGCTATGCGCTGACGGTGGACGGCGAGGCGGTCGCCTCGGGCGCGTCGTCGTCGCCGATCGCCATCAGCTCCGGCGCGAACGCGGTCGTCATCACGGTCACGTCCGCCGTCGCGACGCGCACCTACACGGTGGTCGTCAACCGGGCGCCCGACGTGGCGCTCGTGCCCGACGGGAGCGGCGTCACGGGCTTCGCGGACGGGCTGGTGCCCCACAGCTGCGAGGGGTATCGCAGGCCCCCGCTGGGCTACGCACCGGCGACCGACGACGGGCGCTACACCGTCAACTGGGGGGACGGGGCGACGGCCGTGTACTGCGACATGAACCGCGACGAGGGCGGCTGGACCCTGGTGTGGAAGGTCGATAACCGCACGCTGAGCGTGACGACGGGGGCGGTCAACCCGAGCAACCTGACGTCGCCGGTCCTCGACAGCTGGGGCAAGTACAGCGACGCGCAGATCCGCGCCATCCGGACGAGCACCGCGACCGACGTCGTCGGCTACCGCATCGAGCAGTTCCAGGCCTGGGGCGACGGGTCGAGCTGCGGCGACGCCAACGGGGTGATCGGCTACGTCCCGGCGTCGTGCCCGTTCGCGTTCACCTCTGGCACCGGCATCAACAGCCAGTGCGAGCGTGGCCGCCGCACCTACACGGACCTGAGCTTCTTCACCAACTGGTATCCGAGCGGCACCGGGGACTGGTGCCATCAGCCGAACAAGAACAGCACCATCGTCTGCGCCCACGACGGCACGTACGCCGTGGTGCTGCACTGGTTCAGCGGCTACGACAACAACTGCTCCCACACCTACAAGGGCACCCGCGTCTGGGTGCGGTAGCTCGGCGTCGTATCGGTCCGGCCTCGCCGCGTGCGATCAACCGTCGTCGCCGGCGCGCGCTCCGGTGACAAGGCGCGCAGCCGCCCAGTCCGAGCGCAGCAGAGCGTAGAGGTCGAAGTCGTGGGGTCGCCCGCGGCACATGCGAAAGCTCCGCAGGCAGCCCTCGCGTAGGAACCCACTGTGCGCGAGCAGGCGCGCCGAGGGTGCGTTGTCGACCCGGGCGAAGGCGTGGACCCGATCGATCTGGTCTCCTTGGAAGGCCCACGCGAGCGCCGCGGCCACGGCGCGACGCATGAGCCCCGTGCCCCAGTGCGCGCGCGCCAGGTCGCAGCCCAGCTCGGCCCAGCGGTGCACCTGCGACCAGTCGTTGAACCCGCAGGTGCCGACGAGCTGATCGTCGGCGCCCAGGGCGATCCCCCACTTGGACGGCTCGCCCGCGGCCCAGCGGCTGAGAGACCGCTCGATGATGGCCTCGACCAGGGGCAGCGTTACGTCGGGATAGCTGGTTCGATCGGTGACGCGGGGATCGCGCAGGTAGGCGTAGAAGGGGGCGGCGTCCGCCACCCGCAGCGGGCGCAAGCGAGCCCCCTCGAGCGCGATCGTCGGCGGATGTCGTAGCTCGCGTGACATGGGCCTCACCCTGACACGTCGTGGCGCGGTCGGCGACGAAGGAGCCCCGCGTCGCAGCAAAACGGCGGCGAGCCCGGTGGCGTCGCGCTCATTCTCTGGCGAGCAGCGGGCTCGCTCCGATCAGGCCCGCGGCGTCCTCCCACGCCGAGCACTCTTGCGTTTGCGCAGACCGCCGCGCCGATGGTGCTCGTCCCCGGCCGCTCGATCCGCGCTCGAAGGTCGCGACCGGGCTCGAGACCTTTATCGGCGCACAGAGGCGGGCGGGGCGTGGGCCTCGCAATGTTGCAGAAAACGCGATGTTGCGATGCACATAGGGGGCGCCTAAGATGACCTGGCGCGGAGCCGGATCGGCTTTGCGTTCCCCAGGACATTGCGGAGCCAGCCATGACGCGACGTCGTCTCATTCCCGCGCTGTCAGCGCTCGCCGTACTCGGCGCCTGCGCCGCGGACGTCGGCGCGCCGTCGTCGTCGCTCACGATCACCGTGGCGCCGCTGAGCTACCCCGGGATCACCAACGCGACCTACGATCTCGAGGTCCGCAACGCCTCGAACCAGGTCGTCTTCGCGCGCTCCATCGACTCCCTCGGCTACGGCGGCGGCGACGGATCGGCGAGCTACGTCGGCACCTGCGACGCCAGCGACGACGCGAACCCGAACAAGGTCTATCTGACCCTGACCGGTCTCTACGCCGGCGCCGGTGGCGCCACCGAGATCCCCGCGTCGAGCTACGACAACCCCGGCGAGCTCTCCCGCTCGGCGGTCTGCCTCCCCAACGCCGACGTCCCGGTCACCTTCGACCTGACCCTCGCGCGCCAGGCCAACCAGGGTTTCTTCGACATCGCGGTCGCCTTCTCGAACGTCTTCTGCTCGGCCAAGCTCGACTGCGTCGACCAGGACGGCGCCCCGCTGCTGCTGCTGCACGACGGCGACGGCGCCCGCGCGCGCACCGTCGTCCTCGGCCTCGCCTGCACCGCCGACACCGCCGATGACGGCGCGACCTGGCTCTACCGCGACCCGGTCGTCGTGACCTGCGCCGCCGGCACCGCCACCGTCGACCCCGCCGCCGGCCCCGGCAACCTCACCGAGGGCGCCGGCGTCACCTCGACGGGCACGGCGCCGCTCTTCGGCGCGGCCGTCTACCAAGGCACCGAGCAGCTCGGCTTCAACAAGCGCTACTGGAACGTGCTGCTCGGCCTCAACCCCACGGCCGCCGGCTGCACCGTCACCACCAGCGCCACCGCCTCCCCTGACGAGCTGGTCGGCGGCGTCAGCCCCGCGGGCACCAGCTGGCCCTACATCACCTGGGACGTCGACGTCACCGCGCCCACCACCGCGGCGCTGACCTGCACCACCCACCCGGTCAACGGCGCCGCCCCCCACGACGGCGTCGCCACCGCCTACACCGACCTCGACGGCACCGAGGTCTTCGCCGCCGCCTTCGGCCCCACCGCGCCGACCACCCAGCCCGACCCGCTCGCCCTGTGCACCGCCGGCCAGACCGACTGCGGGTGGAAGAGCTGCGCGACCCTCTACGCCGCCGGCGTCGGCACCACCGATGACTTCTACGCCATCGACCCCGACGGGCCGAACACCGGCGCCGCCGCCTTCGAGGCGTGGTGCGGCATGAGCCTGCCCCGCGGCGGCTGGACCCTCGTCGGCCACTACTACAGCGACGGCGTCAGCCAGATGGCGTCCGACGGGCTCGCCGTCGGCGCGACCCCGGTGACCCCCGACGGGACCTCCAACCAGCGCCTGTCCGACGCCACCATCGCGGCCTTCGGCAGCGCCACCTACCTCGTCCAGTCGGGCCTCTCCCACACCCGCAACGCGGCCTGCGACACGTTCTACGAACTCTCGTCCCCGAGCACCTGGTCGACGGCGACGAACTACACGAGCGTGCGCTGCAGCCTCGACCTCACCGACTGGGGCGCCTACTTCGACCCCACCGGCGTCAGCCTCAACACCCAGTCCGGGCTGAGCAACTGGGAGAAGAACTACTGCCGCTCCTCCGGCGGCTCGAACGGGACGACGTCCCAGTGGGTCTACAACGGCTACACCGCCGTGCAGGGCGACGACCTGTGCGCCAACGGCGGCGGCGTCAACACCGCCGACAAGTGGCTGTGGGTGCGCGACAGCACGCTCTGCACCGCCGGCCAGGTCGACTGCCCCCTCGCCAGCTGCGCCGACGTCTACGGCGCCACCGCCGCGAGCGACGGGGTGTACGCCATCGACCCCGACGGCCCGAACACCGGCGCGGCGGCCTTCGACGCCTACTGCCTGATGTCGGCGGCCTCGGGCGGCTGGACGATGGTCGCCCGGGTCTACGGCCCCGACGGCTACAACTTCGAGTACTCCGACTGGACCGGCTTCACCACCCTCGGGAGCAGCGCGGACCTGAGCCCCACGACCCTGTCCGACGCGGTGTTTTCGACCTACGCGACGGTCTCGGGAGACGCGCTCCTGTTCTACGACGCCACCGCGCTCTGCGGCTCGGACAAGCGCCTCATGCAGACCGACGCCGTCCTCGGCGGCGTGACCCTGCCGGCCTTTCTGGGCAGCGTCGCCAGCGGCGACTGCCTGGATGACGCCTGCAGCGGCATCCCGGCGGCCAACCGCCTGGCCGTGGCCTTCAAGAACACCGGCTGCACCCAGCCGTTCAACCCGAGCGGGGGCGCGGCGTACACGATCCCCGCGAATCAGCTCGGCGTGAACCTGCACCACAGCGTCGGCGACACGCGCTTCGCGGTACAATCGCCGTCCTGGGACACCGGCATCGGCGGCGTGAACCCGCCCGACGCCTCCTACGCCACCGGCGACCTCGACATCGCGGGCGACGGCATCAGCCAGTGGTCCGGCCACGCCGTGACGATCTTCGTGCGCTGACCGGGGTCACTCGGCGCCGACGCCGCCCCGGCGCGAGATCGGGCGGCGGGCAGGGACGCGACCGCCCCCGCTTCTGGTGGGGCCCGCGGCTTGCGTTTCGCGACGCGCAACCGACCGGCCCGATGGTCGAATTCGCCGCCGTTTTCGATCAGCGCTGCGACGTCGAGATCGAGTCCAGTGACCAATCGATGTGTGAAATCGGCGTCACATCGATCCTTGCAATGTTGCGATTATCGCAATGCTGCGTCGCGCGAGTGCGAACCCCTGGAGAAATTTGATAGTTTTGATCGATTGAGGCGATAGCTGTTAGGCGCTACCGTCGCCACATACTCGTCGAGACTGTCCGAGGTAGGTGCGGCTCAGAGCTGGGTCGCGGAGGTGGGAGGTAGCCCTGTGGGGCGCCTTGTCCGCCCGTTCCGCCCCCGGGCCGACCGCCGCGGTCGCGACTCGCTCCGAGTCCTGGCCCCGCCGTCGTGCGTCTCGGCGCGATGCGCCGGAGGTCGAGATGTCAGGGGGACAGCTGAGACTGCGAGCCCACTTCGGTTGGGCGTTGGCATTACCACTCGTGATGATTCTGGGGTTCTCCCCGCCGGCTGTCGCGAACGGCCGCGTGACCCTGGACCTCGACGGCTGCTTCTCGGGCAGTGGGGACTGGGGTCCGGCCTGGGGACGCGTGACGGTCACCGACGTCACGGGGGCGATCGTCCACCGGGAGGAGACGCTGCGGACGGCCAACGTCGCGTGCCAGGCGAACCTCGCCCTGACCTTCGACGCCGCGCTCCTCGCCGGTTTCCTCGATGGGTACGGGGAGCTCTTCGTCACCCTCGACACGTGCGAGGAGCACGACGCCGACGTGCCGGCCGCCGTCATCCTGTCCATCACGGTCGAGAACGTCCTGACCGGGACCGCGGAGACGCGATCGGCGAGCGACTACGCCAACGGGCAGTTCCCGAAGACGTCGAAGTTCGACATCGACGGCGAGAAGGGGACGTTCCGCACCTCGGGCGACCAGAACCTCTGCCCGGGGGACACGTCGCACGACCTCATGGTCATCGCCGTGGAGGCCGAGGGGCTCGTGGAGAACTTCGGGAGCTGTGATGGCTCGATCCCGCCTGCGAGCGAGCGCTGCGAGTTCTGCGATCTCGCCGACCCCGGCTGCGCCGCCTTCGAGGCGACCGCGGTCCAGCGGCGGATCACCGCGCATCCCCTCGACTCGATCATCCCCGAGGTGTACGCCCTCGTCCAAGACGAGCTCGACGCCCTGGAGGTCGGGCTGGACGCCGAGACCGCCGCACGCGAGGCCGCGGACGCAGCCCTGCAGGACGCCGTCGGCGCCATCGGTCCGCACTTCAGCGGCGCGTGGAGCGACCTGAGCGGCGTCCCCGCGGATCTCGCGGACGGCGACGACGACACCCAGCTCACCGAGGCCGAGGTCGACGCCTTCGTGGCCAACAACGGCTACCAGCTGCGGGTCACCGGGACCTGCGCCGAGGGGTCGTCGATTCGAACCATCGCCGCCACCGGCGAGGTCGTTTGCGAAGCGGACACGGACGCGCTGGGCGGTCTGAGCTGCGCGAGCGGCGAGGTCGCGAAGTGGGACGGGGCGGCGTGGGTCTGTGGGGCGGACGCCGACACCCTCTACACCGACGCAGACGCGCTCGCTGCCGTTCTCGCCGGCATCCCCAGAGGCTTCACCCAGATCGCGGCGTACCGCATGCACACCTGCGGAGTCCGCGGCGATGGCACGGTCGCGTGTTGGGGGTTCGACAACTACGGCCAGTCGAGCCCGCCGACCGGGTCCTTCACCCAGGTCGCGGGGGGCGGGACTCACAGCTGCGGCGTCCGCGAAGACGGCACGGTCGCCTGCTGGGGGGACGACGGCTACGGCCAGTCGAGCCCGCCGCCCGGGTCCTTCACCCAGGTCACCGCCGGCTACTACCACGGCTGCGGCGTCCGCCAGGAAGGCCCGGTCGCGTGCTGGGGGCAGAACACCTACGACCAGTCGAGCCCGCCGACCGGGTCCTTCACCCAGGTCACATCTGGCCAATACCACACCTGCGGCGTCCGCGAAGACCACACGGTCGCCTGCTGGGGGTACAACTTCTCCGGCGAGGCGACCCCGCCGCCCGGCGCCTTCACCCAGGTCGGCGCGGGCTCCTTCCACACCTGCGGCGTCCGCGATGACGCCACGGTCGCCTGCTGGGGGGACAACAACCGCGGCCAGGCGACCCCGCCGACCGGGTCCTTCACCCAGGTCGCAGCGGGCCGCTACCACACCTGCGGCGTCCGCGTAGACGGCACGGTCGCCTGCTGGGGGACCAGCGACTACGGCGAGGCGAGCCCGCCGGCGGGGTCCTTCACCCAGATCGCGGCGGGCCAGTGGCACAGCTGCGCGCTCCGCGACGACGGCACCGTCGCCTGCTGGGGGTACAACTACTACGGCCAAGCGACGGCCCCGGAGGTCGGGCCTCCCGTCACCTTCTGGCACTCCACCAACGACGGCGCCGGGTCCGGCCTCGACGCCGATCTGCTCGACGGCTACCACGCGAGCGACTTCAGCACCGCCGGCGGCCTCGCCGCCGAGACCGCCGCCCGCGAGGCCGGAGACGCAGCCCTGCAGGGCGCGATCGACGCCATCGGGCCGCACTTCAGCGGCGCCTGGAGCGACCTGACAGGCGTCCCCGCCGACCTCGCCGACGGCGATGACGACACCCAGCTCACCGAGGCGCAGGTGGACGCCTTCGTCGCAAATAACGGCTTCTTCACCGCGGTGTCGTGGGCCGACATCGCCGCTGTGCCGGCCGGCTTTGCCGACGGGACCGACGACGTGGACGACGCGGACAACGATCCCAACAACGAGCTTCAGAGCTGGCTGACCCTGCCCGGGATCCCGGTGGGCTTCGCCGACGGCGTAGACGACGACACCCAGCTCACCGAGGCCGAGGTCGACGCCTACGTGGACAACAACGGCTACCTCACGGCCGTGTCGTGGGCCGACCTGATCGACGTCCCCGCCGACCTGGCCGACGGCGACGACGTCGCGAGCTACACGGACGCGCAGGCCGTGGCCGCGATGGGGGGGGGGGACGACGGAAACCCCCTGAACCACACGCGGTACAGCGACGCCGACGCGCTCGGTGCGATCCTCGGGGGCAACGGCTTCGCCCAGGTGGCTGCGGGCTACTACCACAGCTGCGGGCTCCTCGCCGACGGCTCGATCGACTGCTGGGGGAGCAACAGCAACGGCCAGGCGACCGACCAGGCCGGGCCTTTCTCCCAGGTCGCTGCGGGCCAGTACCACAGCTGCGGGCTCCGGGCCGACGGCTCGGTCGATTGCTGGGGGCAGAACAACGACGGTCCGGCGAGGGACCAGGCCGGTCCGTTTACCGACATCGTCGCGGGCGGCAACTACACCTGCGGGCTCCGCGCCGACAGCTCAGTCGACTGTTGGTGGAACAACCCAGCTCAAACCTTGCACAAGGCGGGGCCCTACACCGCTTTCGCCGCGGGCTACGGGCACACATGCGCGCTACGTGCCAACGGCTCGGCCGACTGCTGGGGGGGCGCCAACACCTACGGAGAAGCGACGGACCAGAGCGGGCCGTTCACCCAGCTCAGCGCGGGCATCTACCACACGTGCGGGTTGCGGGCCGACGGCTCGGTCGACTGCTGGGGGAACGACGGCGAGGGGCAGGCGACGGACCAGGTTGGGCCGTTCGTCCAGCTGACCACCGGCTGGTATCACAACTGCGGGCTCCGTGCGGACGGCTCCGTCGACTGCTGGGGCCCCAATATCTTCGGCCGAGCGACCGATCAGGCCGGGCCTTTCATCCAGGTCGCCGCGGGCTATCAGCACACGTGCGGGCTCGCGAGTGACGGAACGGTCGAGTGCTGGGGATCCGACAACAACAATCAGTCGACGGCGCCCGAGATCGCCAGGTTCTGGCGCAACGACACCGACGGCTCCGGCTCCGGCCTCGACGCCGACAGGGTCGACGGCCACGACGCCTCGGAGTTCTGCACGACGGACCAGATGCAGGCGATGCAGGAGCAGATCGACAACAGCGGCTACCTCACGGCCGTGTCGTGGGCCGACCTGATCGACGTCCCCGCCGACCTCGCCGACGGCGACGACGTCGGGAGCTATACGGACGCGCAGGCTGTGGTGGCGATGGGCGGGCTGGACGACGGAAACCCCCTGAACCACACCCGGTACACGGACGCCGAGGCGACCGCCGCGGTCCTCAGGGGCGTGGTCATCAACGGCTTCACCCAGCTGGCTGCGGGCGTGTATCACAACTGTGGCGTCCGCGCCGACGGCTCAGTCGACTGCTGGGGCTGGGACGCCTCCGGCCAAGCCGCCGACCAGCCTGGACCGTTCAGCCAGGTCACCACGGGGTACGCCCACACCTGCGGCCTTCGGACCGACGGCTCCGTCGACTGCTGGGGTTTGGACACCTACGGCCAGGCGACGGACCAGGTCGGGCCGTTCGTCCAGGTGGCCGCAGGCCGCGTACACACGTGCGCGCTACGAGCTGACGGCTCGGTCGACTGCTGGGGGGGGACGAACACCTACGGCGAGGCGACGGACCAGAGCGGGCCCTTCACGCAGGTCGCTGCGGGGCAGTACCACAACTGCGGCCTCCGCACCGACGGCTCGGTCCACTGCTGGGGATCCGACACCCACGGCCAGGCGATGGACCAGGCAGGGCCGTTTACCCAGGTGGCGGCGGGTCACTTCCACACCTGCGGGCTCCTCGCCACGGGGGCGGTCGCATGCTGGGGCTGGAACGACTACGGCCAGGCGACGGACCAGGTCGGCCCGTTCGTCCAGGTGGCCGCGGGCCAAGGACATACGTGCGCGCTCCGTGCCGACGGCTCGGCCGATTGCTGGGGGCGGAACACTCTAGGCCAGGCGACGGACCAGGTCGGGCCGTTCGTCCAAGTGGCTGCCGGCGAGCTCCACACGTGCGGGTTGCGGGCCGACGGCTCGGTCGACTGCTGGGGGTACAGCAGCGTCGGTCAGGCGACCCCGCCAGAGATCACCACGTTCTGGCGCAACGACAGCGACGGCACGGGCTCCGGCCTCGACGCCGACCTCCTCGACGGACATCACGCGACGGACTTCTACACGAGGGAGCAGATGGGATCGCTGGGTGACGACAACCCGCTCAACCACACCCGGTACACCGACGCCGAGGTGGTCGAGACGGTCCTCGCCGGCAACCGAATCATCCAGGTCACCGCGGGCAGGTATCACACCTGTGGGGTCCGCATCGATGGCTCGGTCGACTGCTGGGGGGACGATACCAGCGGCCAGGCGGCGGACCAGCTTGGACCGTTCACCCAGGTGGCCGCGGGCCGCGCCCACACCTGCGCGATCCGCGCCGACGGCTCGATCGACTGCTGGGGGAACAACGACTACGGCCGGGCGACCGATCAGACGGGGCCGTTCGTTCAGCTGGGCGCTGGCGTCATGCACACTTGTGGTCGCCGTGCCAACGGGTCGATCGACTGCTGGGGGGACAACGTCGGTGGCGAGGCGACGGACCAAGTCGGACCGTTCGTCCACATGGCCGTGGGCGGCTACCACTCTTGCGGCCTCCGTGCAGACGGCGCGGTCGATTGCTGGGGGTACAACGGATATGGGCAGGCGACGGACCAGACCGGGCCATTCGCTCGGGTCGCCGCGGGCGAATACCACACATGTGGGCTCCGCGCCGACGGCTCGGTCGACTGCTGGGGGAACAACAACTACGGCCAGGCGACCGATCAGACGGGACCGTTCGTTCAGGTCGCTGCGGGCAGCAACCACACCTGCGGGCTCCGCGCCGACGGCTCGGTCGACTGCTGGGGGGCGAACTTCGACGGGGCGGCAACGGACCAGACCGGGCCATTCGCATCGATCACCACGGGCGGGGCCCACACCTGCGGAGTGCGCAGCGATGGAACGGTCGCGTGTTGGGGATCCGACGCCGATGGCCAGTCGACCCCACCGACGGGCACCCGGTTCTTCTGCTCGATGGGGGAAATGCAGGCGATGCAGGCGCAGATCGACGCCCTGCTGGCCCGGATCGAGGCGCTCGAGGGCGCGCCGTAAGGGCCGTCTCCCCGGCTGGGGATGACGCCGGCGAGGGCGACCAGGGTCGCCCTCGCCGGTCGTTCAGGTCATCGGGTCACTCGGGGTAGAAGCGCATCCCGACGGTCACATCGAGGTCGAAGGCCCACTCGGGGGTGATCCGCGCCCCCGGGGCCACCTCGACGAAGAAGTCGAGCGCCCACACGTACGCGTGGACCCCGAGCGGGAAGCGCACGCCCCAGCGCGGCGCCTGCAGGTCATCGACCGGCAAGACGACCTTGCCGCCGACGCCGAGGTAGGGGGCCAGGCGCATCTCGCGCGGCCGCGGTCCCAGGTGGATGAGGTAGTCGAGCCCCGCGGCGAGCCCGGCGTCGCTGAAGTCCCAGGCGACGAAGAGGGCGAAGGCCTGATGCTCGTCCATCCACGCCTTGGTGGTCAGGCCGAGGGGCTCGCCGAGCAGCAGCCCGTAGCCGAAGCCCGGCGCCCGGTCGTCCACCGGCGCGTCGCGCACGGCGCGGCTCGGAGGCGCGTCGGGAGCGGTCAGCGTCAGGCGAAAGCGCGACGTCCCGCCCTTCTCGGCCGCCGGGGCCCTGAAGAGGTCCCACACCGTGAGCTCGGCCAGGTCGACGAGGTCGGTCGTCATCTTCCCCTCGAGGTTGATGACGTCGAGGTCTCCGAAGTACCGCGTCACCAGCGCCCGGGCCGCGGGGTCGTCGATCTGGTCGAGACCCGCAGGCGCGACGATGGCGCCGCGAATGGCCGCCGGCTGGCCGCGCTTCCACGGCTCGATCGGCCGCACCCGCCGCACCAGCGTGTGTACGTGATGGAAGGCGAGGATGAGCTCGCGCCCCCCTTGGGTCACGGGGACGCCACCGCGGCGGACCCGCAGCCGAGCGGGTGAACAGACCGGGTGGAAGTCGAGCAGCTCGACCGTCAGCGCCTCGTCGACCCCGTCCCGGGTCAGCGTCCCGACGAGACGCCGGTCCTCGGGGTTGGCCCATTCGTCGGACTCCGGCGCGGCCGGACCGTCGAGCAGCGGCCCCGACAAGGGCTCGCCCGTCTCGTGGAAGACCCAGGCGGCGTCGAAGATGCGCTTCTCGAAGTAGCCGTCGCGGTCGCCCTGGCGGCCCTCCACCCGCAGCGTGCGCGCGGCGTCACCGACGCCGTCCTGAAAGATGGTGATGCGCGCGGTGGTGAGTCCGCCGGGCACCGGCGGCTGGCGGCGCCAGGGGGGCAGGGGCAGGCGCCGCGTGTCGTCGCGCGTGTCCGGGGCCACGAAGCTGTAGCTGAGCAGCGGGTTCTCCCCGCCCGCGTCGAAGTCCGTCAGGCGCGTGTACAGCTCGCCCCCGCGGCCGACCACGAACAGCGTCGAGGCGCTCGCGCTCAGCGTCAGCGCCTCGAAGGTCCCGCGCTGCGGCCCGCAGGTCTGGCGACTCCAGTCCGCCGGCAGCCACCAGTCGTTGTAGAAGATGCGCGTGCCGGAGGGGTCGAGCGCGTAGAGGTGCGCGACCCCGAGGCCGACGGAGTGGGTGGCGCCGTTGCCGTCCCCGACCTCCTTGACGTCGAACATGTGCGAGTCGGAGACGTCGAAGCGCGCCCCGTCGACGGCCAGATCTCCCAGCTCCCACCTCAGCCCTGGCCCGGTCGCGGCGAACCAGCCCCACGCGTCGGTCCAGGTCAGCGGGGCGTCGCCGTCTCTGCGCAGGTTGACCGCGCGGTAGAAGACCCCGTCCGCCGCCAACGCCGTGAGGTGCACGCCGTCCGCGGCGATGGCCACCAGCCGCCGCGGCGGCGCGGCGCGCGTCAGCCCACACCCCTCGGGGCGCCCGCTGTGCCCCAGGACCCGCCAGGCGCCGCGCTCGCCGGTGCGCTCGTGGTTCGGCTTGAACCAGATCCGGTCGTCACGCAGCGCCAGGTAGTAGCGCTCGTTGAAGGTCTCGGTGGGGGTTCGGAAGCGGACCGCGTCGGGCAGATCCGCCGGCGGCGCCGGCACGCCCTCGGCCGGCGGCGCCACCATCGCCGGCCCGGTGCAGCAGCCGGCGAGCAGGGCGGCGCCCAGGAGCGCGCCGTGGAGTCGCCTTGGAGATAGGTTGATCATGCTTGATCACCAACTCTCGGTCTCGTGAAGCTCGCCGTGGCAGGTGAAGCTCGAGCAGGTCCCCGCGGTGGGGTTCCAGTTGGCGACGGGCGTGACGGTCACCCATCCGTTCATGTGCAGGCCCAGGTCACCGATCGTGCTGGCCCCGACCACGACCGGGGCGTGACAGCTGTCGCAGCTGATATCTTGCTGCGACAGGTGCGTTTGGTGCAGGCCCTGGAGGCGGCCGTCGGTCGCGCCGCCGTGGCACAGCGTACACGCCGTGAGCGCCCGGCTCGACCAGGTCCAGGAGCCGTGGCAGCCGGTGTTCCAGCAGCGCCGGGTCGACGGCGTCCAGGTGAAGTTGCCGCAGACGTCGGTCTTCAGGTCGGCGTGGAGCGCCCCGCTGATGATCGCCCCCTGCGCGTCGACCGTGCACCCGTGGCAGGTCGAGCAGCTGTAGCCTTTGCTGATGACATGCCGCCGGTGCTGCCCGCTGAGGCGCATCGCGTCGCCCGCGCTGCGGTCGTCGTGGCAGCTCGCACAGCCGCCGCTCGGGAGAAAGCCAGCGGTGTGCTCGTGGCAATTCGTACACCGCGCCAGCGACGCGAAGAGGTGGCTCGTCGGGTGCGCCCCGTCGGCGGTGTGATAGAGGGTCCGCGTGTGGCACACCTGGCAGATCCCGTCGATCGCCGCGTCCCCGTCGGCGAAGCTGTTCGCGCCTTCGTCGCCGGTGAAGACGACGTCGCGCGGGTCGCCGCTCGGGGTGGTCAGCGTCGCGCGCACGAACATGCCGTAGGTCGAGGCGTTCACGACGTTCTGCTGCTGCGTGTGCGGGTCGTGGCACACCGCGCAGCTCTGGCTGAACTCCGGCGCGCAGGCGGCGCCGATACACGCATGCACCGCGGCGTCGTGCCCCGGCCCGCCCGCGTAGTGGCAGCTGCCGCACAGGTTCTCGACCGAGACGCCGACCGCCGGATCGAGCAGCGTCCCATAGCTCGCGTGGGGCGTGTGGCACGAGTCGCACACCTGCGGGAGGTGGCTCGCGTCGTGGGGCGGGTCGAGCGCCGCGGCGGACCCCGCCGCGCCGAGGACCAGCAGGGCGGCGACGGTCCCGAACGCCCGGGAGGGCCGTCGCGTCGCCGTTCGCAGGGGAGGAGCGTTCATGGCGAGGCCTCCGCGCCGGGGGGCGTCACGCTCTGCCCGTCGACGTCGTAGATCTGCACCGCCGCGGTGCGATAGGACGTCACGAGCAGGCGGTGGTAGGGGTCGAAGGTCGCGTCCGAGGGCAGCCGCAGCTGCTCGGGCGCGTCGCCGAAGTCACCGGCGTAGCCGAGGTGCGCGCCGCTCGGGCCGAAGACCTGCAGCCGCCCCTGAAAGGCGTCGGCGACGTAGACGCGACCCGAGGGATCGACCGCGACCCCCTGGGGCCGCGTCAGCTCGCCGGGGTCGGCGCCGTAGCCGCCGAAGCTCGCCTGCCACACCCCGGCGCCATCGTAGATCCGGACGCTGGCGCCGTCGTGGTCGACCGCGTACAGCCGGTCGCCGCCGGGCGCGACGGCGAGGCCGGTCGGGAACGCCCACGCGCCCCCTTCGGCGGTCGGGGCGGCCAGCTCGAACAGCGCCAGCCCCTCGGCCGTGTACGCGCCGATCGCGCCGCGCCCGCTGTCGACGACGAACAGCAGCTCCGCCCCCGCGTCCCAGGCCAGCTCGCCGGGGCGGGCGAAGGGCACGTCGGGCCGCAGCTCGCCGAGCGGCGCCCCGTCGCCGCCGTAGCGGCGCACCGCGCCGCTGGCGCCGTCCCCGACGAAGAGCGCGCCGAAGGGGTCGAAGGCGCAGCCGAGGGGCTCGTCGATCCCGACGATGCTGTGCTGCAACGCACCATCAGGCGCGAAGAGGTGTACCGCGTGGCGGCGTGGATCGGCCACCGCCACCCGGCCGCTCGGGCTTGTTGCGATGCGGTGGGGCGACTCCATGTCGGGGTGGCTCAGGGCGCCGATCCAGGTGACGACCGGGGCGGCGTCGGGGTCGCCGCCGGCCCACGGTGTGACGACCGCCTCCTCGGGCGGCGGTGGGGTGACGGTGTCGGCTGCCGTGGTGTCGGGGACGGTCACGGCGTCGCGGACGGTCACGGTGTCGGGGACGGTCACGGTGTCGGGGACGGTCACGGTGTCGGGGGCGGTCACGGCGTCGGGGACGGCGTCGGCCGCGGTCTCCGTGGCGTCGAGGACCGAGGCGGCGCGGGGGTCGCAGCCCCACAGCGCGAGGACGCAGGCGGTGAGCGCGCGGCGGCTCATGGCGAGCCCTCGCGCTTCATGCGCGCGGTGACCGGCTCGGTGAGGTCGACGAGGTCGACGCCGGGGGCCTGGTAGACGACGCCGCTGACCGGCGCGCGCAGCACCAGGGCGAAGCCTCCCTCGACGGCGAGCGCCGCCACGGTGGCGTCGATCTTCGCGTAGACCGGCCGCAGGAGCCTCTCCTCCTCGCGCCGCAGGTCGTCGCTCAGGCCGTGGGCGCTGGCCATGAGCTGCTTGCGCTGCTGCTCGATGGCGTCGCGCTTGGCGGCGCGGGCGCCCTCGGGGGCGGTGGAGGCCTCGACCTCCTGCGCGGCCTCGGCCAGCGCCCGCTTCTGCCGCTCGAGGGCGTGGGCGCGCTGCTGGGTCAGCTCGGCGAGGCGCGCGCGGACCTGGCCGGCCACGGGCAGCGCCATCACCACGGCGCGCACGTCGACGGTGGCGATCCGGGTCGGGGGGGCGGCGCCCCGGGCCGGTCCCGCCAGCGCGAGGACGGCCAGGGCGGCGCCGGCCATGCGGAGGATGGGGCGTGGGGCGAGGCGGGGGTGGGGCATGTCGTCCTCCGAGGGACCGAGGAGGTGGGGGCGCGCGCTCACGTGCCGTGGCAGCTGCGGCCGGCGTCGCTCGTGCCGCACGAGGCTTTGCCGCGGTAGGGGAAGGCGCGCACGTCGAGCCAGGGGTAGAGGAGCTTGCCGCGGGGCACGCCGGAGTTGCCGCGGGTGCCGTGGGCGTCGTGGCAGTAGGTGCAGCCGATCGCCCCGTCGCCGAGGGATGTGTGGCCGACGGAGGTGCGGTCGATAGAGGTGTGGCCGGCCCGCGAGCCGTCGGCGTGAACGGCGTGCAGGTTGGTGCGGCCCACGGCGAACGCCGTCAGCACGACCCGCGGGGAGGCCAGCTCGCCGCGGATGTTGATGGCGCCGGGCCAGCTGCCGTCGTGGCAGTCGAGGCAGAAGCCGGGGTCGGACTCGCGGGCGCCGCGCGGGGAGGCGGCGTAGCCGTAGGGGGTCTCGGCCTCCGGGACGAGCGCCGGCGGGCGCGTCGGGTCGTCGGGATCGGTCAGGAGCTGCCGCTCGTAGAGCCGCGCGGGGCGGACGACGTGGGGCGCGTGACAGGTGGAGCAGGCCATCACCCGGTGGGTGGCGCCGTCGCGGCGGGCGCCGAGGGTGTGGCGCGTCGGCGCTCCGGGGGCCATCGCGCGCCCCTGCGCCTCGTGACAGCCGCCGCACAGCGCCTGCTCGGGCGCGCGCAAGAGCGTGGACTCGCGGCTCGCGCCGTGGGGCGTGTGGCAGGTGGCGCAGCCGGCGGCGAGCAGCGGCGACTGGCCCGGGGAGTGGGCCGAGCGCGAGTAGTCGCGCAGGGCGTGGCAGGTGGTGCAGAGCGTGTCGTCGCCCGCGTCGATGCGCAGGAAGCCGCCGCGGCTGTCGTCGTGGGCGTCGTGGCACGCGGTGCACTGGAGCTTCTTGTGGGGGTCGAGGAGGTCGCTCGCGACGGTGCCGCCGAGGCCCGACGGGGCGCGCTCCGGGGCGAGGAGCTGCCCGTCGCGGGCGGCCAGCTCGGCGTCGTAGACGATCGACACCGGGTGGTCGTCGGAGAGGTCGGTGCCGAGCACGAGCGCGCCGGCGCCGCCGGGGAGCGCGCCGTGGGGGCCGACGCCGCGGCGGACGGTGCCTGGGCGCGGGGACAGCGCCGCCGAGGCGAGGGTGCCGTCGTGGCAGCTCAGGCAGAGCTTGGAGGCGCCGTCCGGCTGGCGCGGGTCGGCGTCGAGGGTGGCGCTGGCGTAGAGCTGGTAGGCCTGGTGGGGGACGGGAGCGTGCCACAGCGGCCCGTCGCCGCTGGCGCCGTGGGGGACGTGGCAGAAGACGCAGATCTCGCGGGTAGCCGAGCCGGCGCCGGCCCCTGTCGCCGTGCCGAGGGTGAGGTCGTGGGGCGAGCCGACGACCGAGGGGCCGGCTGAGCGCGCGCTCGGTCCGGCGGCGGCCGCCGCGATGGCCAAGGCGAACGCGAGGGCGCCGCGCCGGCTCCACCTCGGGAGGCCGGCGCGACGCTCGCGTCGGTGAGGGCTACAGCTCACGGCGGAAGTTGAGCGAGACGCTGTGGCGCCCATAGGCCTCCAACTCCTTCTGCGCGAGGCGGGTCTCGTACTCGAACCACAGGGTGAGCTTGCGCCACCGCCAGGTCACGCGCGCGCGCCCGTTGAGGAACAGCCCGTCGTTGGCGCCGCCCAGCTCCCAGTCCAGGGTGGCGCGCCAGCTGGCGCTCAGGGCGTCGCCGAGGGGGAGCTGCGCCTCGGTGAACACCTGAAAGGCGTTCTTGTGCTCATCGAGGGCGTCGATGTGGATGTAGTTCTCGCGCACGCCGAAGACGGGCTCGAAGGACCCCGAGAGCGGCAGCAGGACCGAGGAGGTCGCGGTGAGCTCGTGGGCCGTGAAGCGCTCTGTCGCGTACAGGTGGTACTCGGCCGAGGCGTGGGCGTTCCACAGGGTCGCCTCGACGCCGGTCTTGAGCTCGTGGGCCGACAGGTGGTCGTGGAGCGAGCCCCAGCGCTCGAGGTCCTGGTAGCCGTACTCCGCGTAGAGGCGGATCCAGTCCCAGGCGGTCGTCTCGAGGCGGCCGGTGTAGCGGTGCTCGGCCGAGCGCCCCGAGGCGACGCCGGTCGTCGCGTGGGTGTAGGAGACGAGCACCGAGGCGCCCTCGGGGATGTCGCCGCCGAGGAGGCGCCGGATCAGGGTGTCGGCCCCCGAGGTGAAGAGCTCGAAGTCGCGCCCGCGGAGGTAGCGGATCGTCCGGGTCGCGTCGACGACGTCGACCGTGGCCTGGTCGACGTCGGCGAAGGCCAGGCGCACCGGGATCTCGCCGACCAGCGTGAGCGGCTCGTCGACCACCCGCGCCTCGACGAGGTCGCTCGAGGAGCGGCTCCACCCGGCGAGCCCCTGGTAGCCGTGGACCATGACGAGGCTCGGCCCGAGCTGCTTGCGGTAGAGCAGGGCGCCGCCGACCGCGGCGTCGAGGCGGTCGCCGCTGTCGCCGAGGTCGTGGGTGACGCGCGCGTGCAGCGTCGTCGTGAGGCTCTTGTAGAGCTGGTGACGGGCCTCGAGCCAGCCGACGTTCTCGAGCACGTCCTCGGCGTCGAGCCGCCACCAGGCCAGCTCGTAGCGGGTGCGTAGGCGGAGCGAGCGGTCGGGGGTGAGCTGCAGGCTCTCGAGCAGGCGAACCTCGGAGAAGGTGTTGCGGTCGGTCTCGCGGCGCTGGGCGCGCACCCGCGTGCCGAGGAGCCAGGTGCCGTCCGCGTCGAGCTTGTACTGGTGGTCGAGGTCGAGGCGGTGGATGAGGTAGTCGACGCCCGCGAAGACGCGGTTGTGATAGTCGGTCATCCGGTAGTCGAGGCGGACCGTCGCCCGGGTCCCCTCGCGCTGCCCGCCGACCTGCAGCTGGTGGACCTCGTCGCTCGAGGTGAGCTCGCGCTCTTCGCCGTCGTTGCGCTGGAAGGTGTACTGGACGCTGATCGGGAACACGTCGTTGTGCCAGGCGGCGCTGGCCCCGTAGGTCGAGGTCGTCAGCCAGTAGTTGCTCTGGAAGATGCGGCTCAGGAGCTGGGTGCCGCGGGTCGCGAACACCGTGACCGGGTAGGGGTGCTCGCCGAGGAAGGTCCAGCGGGCGTCGTACTCGGCGTCGACGCGGAAGCGGTCGGCCTCGGCGAGGCTCGGGGCGTCGAGGGCGGGCTGCACGCTCGCGAGCTCGCCGCGGAGGAGGTCCTCGATGAGCAGCACGTTGATGGCGAGCGACCAGCGCCAGAAGCGGGGGTGAACGAAGGAGCCGGTCCCGCGGGCGCCGATGCGCTGGCCGAGGAGCAGCTTGGTCGCCTCGCGGGGCTCGGGGTCGACCGCAAAGATCTGGTAGCGCTCGAAGTCGACCCGGCTCAACAGATCGAGCTTGGCCTCGAAGGAGTCGACCCGCGCGGCCTCGAGGACGGTGCGGGGGCGCGCGTGCGCCGGGGCTGGCCCCCCGAGGAGCGCGCCGGCGAGCGCCAGGGCGGCGGCGCGGACGACCGCGTCCCAGGCGGGTGGCCGGCGGTCAGCGCGCGGCATCGGGCGCGCCGCCGGGTGTCGGGGGGCGAGGCGACCGCGGTGGCGTCCCCAGCTCGCGGCGGTTGGCCGGGGAGGGGCCGTGCGGGTCGTGACACGACGTGCAGGTCGCGGCGCTCCCCGGGAGGTGGTAGGCGCCGCCGCTCAACGCGCTCGCGTCGTGGCACATGAGGCACAGGGCGTCGCCCCGGTCGCTGAGGTAGGGGCGCGCGCCGCGGTGGTCACCGGTGTGGCACGGCGTGCAGGTGCCGGCGTTGATGGGGGCGTGGTTCGCGAGCGCCGGGTCGACCTGCCGCGGGTGGCAGCTGCCGCAGCGCGCGGCGTCGAGGGTCCGCAGGAGCTGGCGCGAGGGCGCGCTGTGCGGGTCGTGGCAGTGGGTGCAGCGCACGTCGGCGGGGATCGGGGCGTGCCAGGCCGTGTACTGGACGTCCGAGACGTCGTGGCAGCGCCGGCACAGCGCGCCCTCGGGTCCGCGCACGAGGTGGCGCTCGCGGGACTCGTGGGGCTCGTGGCACAGGCCGCACCCCTCGCTCAGCAGCGGGGCGTGGGTGAAGGGGCCGGTGAAGTCCGCCAGATCGTGGCAGTCGAGGCAGATGTCGGGGCCGCGCACCGCGAGCCCGCCGACCCGGGAGCCGGGGTGACAGAGGTAGCAGGCGCGGTTCGCGAAGGGGGCGTGGGTGGATCCGCTGGCCCGCGGTGGCGGCGCCGCGACGCCGGTCGTGGCGTCCGGCCGGGCCGCGTCGTCGGGCAGGGGGGGCACCCTGGGCCCCTCGTCCTCCTCGACCCCGTCGAAGAAGAAGGACAGCACCTCCCGGCGCTTCGCCGCGCTGCCGCAGGCGATGGCCAGGCCGCTCGCCGCGACGAGCCCGACGAGCCACCGCCCCCAGGCGACCCGGGGAGGCGACCTCATGGGGCGGCGTCCGGCGGGGCCGGGGCTGGCGGGGTGGGCTGCCGCGCGCCGCGCCACACGCCGAAGGCGAAGATGTTGATGCGGCGGGCGCCGTACTGGCTGACGACCAGCACCAGGTGCTGCGCGTCGAAGCGCGGGTCGGCGAGGTCGCGGTAGATCGCGGGCACCGTCGCCGTGACGGCGACGCCGGCCGGGAGCGCGAGGTCCCCGGGGCCGCTCCCGGGCCCACCGAGCACGAGCAGCAGCCGGAACTCGGGGTCGAAGACCTGCACGTTCTCGAAGGCCGCGTCCGCCACGTAGATGCGCCCCGCGGCGTCCACCGCGATGCCCTTGGGGCGGGTGAACATCCCCGGCCCGTCACCGGCCGCGCCGAAGGTCCCGAGCACCGCCCCGTCGGGGCTCAGCTTCTGCACCCGGAAGTTGCCGGTGTCGGTGACGTAGAGGTTGCCGTCGGGGCCGAGCGCGAGGTTCGTCGGGAGGCGGAGCTGGCCCGGCTCGGTCCCGAGGGAGCCGATCTTGCGCACCACCTCGCCCGTCGCGCGCGACAGCACCTCGATCTCGCTGTCGCGGACGTCGCACACGTAGAGGAGGTCGGCGGTCACCGCGACGGCGGTCGGCTTGAACTGGGCGGCGGAGCCGTAGCCGCGGACGAAGGCGTCGTGGGCGTCGTAGGCCAGCACCTGCCCGCGCCCGGTGTCGGCGACGAACTTGTCCCCGTCGGGGGTGATGGTGATGTTGATGGGCGTCTTCAGCGCGCCGGCGCCGGCGTCACCGGCGAAGCGCTCGAAGCCCTCCTCCGGATCGATGACGATGACGCCGCCGAAGACGGTGTCGGTCACGTAGAGCTTGTGGCCGTACATGGCGACGCCGTAGGGCTTGATGAGCTTGCGCGCCTGGACCTCGGCGCCGACCAGGAAGTCCTCGAAGCCGCTGCTCGAGCCGAGGTCGTCCTCCGACGAGATGGCGCCGAGGAACTCGAAGCGGGGCTCGGCCGGCGGCGGGGGGTAGAAGACCGGCGTCGCGAGCCGCTGCAGGGCCGTCCCACCGCACCCGCCCGCCGAGAGCAGCGCGGCGATGAGCGCGGCGAGGCGACGCCCCCTCCCCGAGAACGGGGCGCCGCCGAGCGTATTGCGTTGCACTCGACGGCGCCTGATCGGATGACGAATATCCAATCGAATTAGGGAGAGGTGCTGATTATTGCGTTGCAAGAGATTCAACCGTCATCCCGCTCGCTCGGCGCGGGCGCCTTACAGGTCGTGGCACTTCAGGCACAGCCCGCTGCCGGCGTTGCTCACGCGGAGGAGGCCCTCGATGCTGGTGCCGTTGTGCGGGTCGTGGCAGCTCGCGCACTCGAGCTTGCCCGCGAACAGCGGGACGTACGGGCTCGACATCCCGACGGTGTCCGGGTTGGTGTCGCCGTCCGCCGCCGGGTCCACGAGGCGCCCGTCGCTGGCCGCGAGGGTCGCGTCGTAGGTGAAGGACACCGGGTGGTCGTTGGACAGGTCGGTGCCGACGTTGGCGGCGCCGGTGACCATCGTCGTGCCGGTGGTCCCGCCGAAGGAGTCGATGGCGACGGTGCCGTCGTGGCAGCTCAGGCACAGCTTCGAGGAGCCGCCCGGCTGCGCGACGGTGGCCTGGAGGGTCGGCGAGCTGTAGACGGTGAACGACGCCGTGGTGACGGCGTGGTTCCACAGCGGCGCCTGGGTGACGGACTGGTCCGCGTTGTGGGGCGTGTGGCACGGCAGGCAGATCTCGCCGCTGGCCCAGCCCTGGCTCGAGAAGTCGTGCTCGGAGCCGCGGATCTCGCCGCGCGCCGTCTGCTCGGTCGGTGACAGGCTCAGCGCCAGGACCAGCGCCGGGGCGCCGATCAGCATCCAGTGAAGTCTCGGTCTCATCTCTCTCTCCCCTGTTGGGGACGCGTCGGGGCGCCCCATCCCCCCCGGTGGGAACCCGGGATCAATCCCCTGCTTTCTTCTTCTGACAGGCCGCTCGCCCGGCGGCCGCGTCGGCGTCGTCCGGCGCCAGCGCCAGGGCGCGCTCGAAGGCGACGAGCGCCCCCGGGCAGTCCCCGCGCGCCCGCAGGATGGCGCCGAGCAGCCCGTGAGCCGCGGCCACCGGCTCGTGCGCCGCGAGGCTCTCCCGCACCATCTTCTCGGCCTTGTCGAGCTGTCCGGCCGCGAACAGCCGCTCCCCCAGCTTGAGGTAGCGCTGCGCCTTGGCCGCGCTCGGGTCGCGCTCTTCGGTCTTGCGCTGGGGGTTCAACACCGCGTCGCGGCCGGCGTCGTCGAGCAGCCCCGCGGCGTGCTTGACGCGCGCGCAGAGCTTGTCGCCGAACCCGACGCTCTCGTAGGGCTGCCAGTCGACGAGGCGCCCGTCGCGATCGATGATGGCCGCGGTCGGCCGCACGTGCGCCTTGAGCTCGGCGTAGACGGCGTCGCCCGCGTCGTAGGCGACGTCCAGCGTCCGCCCGGGGCGGGCGAGGGTGTCGCGCAGGTCGGCCGCGGGGTAGCGGTCGCTGACGAGGGCGATCCAGCGGACCGGCGCCTCCGCGAGGTCGGCGCGGCAGCGCTCGGCGGCGTCGAGCGCCTCCCCCGACGGCGCGTGGTCCGGGGTGAAGAGCAGCACCGCGGTCACGGCGTCCTTCGTGAAGAGCGCGGCCTTGCCCTTGCCGTCGACCCGCTCGAGGGTGTGGGGCGTGATGGTCGCGCCGAGCGCCGAGCGGGCCGCCACCGCCGGCGTGACGAGGGTCGTGAGGCCGAGCAGGGCGCAGGCGCCCAGGCTCACCGCCCGGTGGGGGTGGCGCGCGCGGCCGAGCGGCGGCGGCGTTGGCGCGTTCACTTGGCCTTCGCCGCGTTGTTGTAGCTCTTGGTCACGTGGCAGGTCTTCGAGCACGAGCCGCCGTTGGGGCGCTGCTCGAAGTTGAGGTGGAGCTGCCACCCCTTGGAGCCGTAGGGCACCGAGGTGCGGATCTGGAACGGCTGCGGCGACGCGTGGACCTCGTGGCAGGCGCGGCAGGTGCGCCCGCGCTTCTCCATGTGGACGTGGAGGTAGTGGAGGTTGCGGTCGCCGTCGCGGAAGGTGGTCGCCGTGGTGGTGCGCTCCTTGGTGAAGGCGTCGGCGTCGTGGCAGGTGAAGCAGAGCGCGTAGTTGTCCTCGCCCCAGGGGGCGTAGAAGGTCGCGGGGTAGGGGTCGGCGAGCAGGCGGAAGTTCGCGCCGCCGTGGGTCTCGTGGCAGGCCGAGCAGTCCTTCTCGCCGATGGGGCCGTGGTGGTGGGGGTTGCTCGCGAGCAGGGTGGTGAAGTTGGTGAGCGCCACCCCGGCCGGGTCCGCGACGCCGCTCTTGCCGTGGCACGACAGGCACAGGTCGAAGGGCTGCGCGAGGAGCCCCTTGGCGACCTGGCTCGCGTGCGGGTCGTGGCAGTTGAGGCAGGACTTGCCGGCGCCGACCGGCTCGTGGGTCGCCGCGGCCTTCATCGCCGTCCCGACCTTGTCGTGGCAGCCCACGCACAGCGCCGGCAGGGGGGCGCGCAGGAGGTGCTCGACCTCGGCGTTGTGCGGGTTGTGGCAGCTCACGCAGTCGTCGACCGCCGCCTGGTGGGGGTGGGGGCTCTTGGCGAGGGTCGCCTCCATCGCGTCGTGGCAGCCCGCGCAGATAGCGCGCACCGGCCCCTGCAGCGGTCCCGGGCTCTTCGGGTCGGCCTTGGTGTGGCACACGGCGCACTCGCCCATCTCGAACGGCGCGTGCCCGGAGACCGCGCGCTTGGCGTCGACCGGGGCGACGCTCCTCGGCGGGTTCGCCTTCGCGCCGGCGGTGGGCGGCTTGGGGGCCGCGGCGAGGCTCTCGGCGGCCAGCGGGCTCGCGCCCCAGGCGATGGCGAGCGTCAACAGGAGCGTGCGTCTCATGGGTACCTCCGGGCCGCCACCCCGGGCGCGTGGCTGCGGGCAGGGCGATGCCGTGCTATGGGGCGCCGCCGAAGTCGTGGTCACCTCCGGCCGGGCCGTCGCGATGTCTCGCGCAGGTTCAGCTCGGACTATGCCAGCGGTGTGCCAGGCCTGGCTCTACGCGGCCTTCGGCGCAGGGCCCGGCGCCGACGGTGCGGGGGGAGGTCCCCGCCGGAGAGACGGCGCTCGAGACGAGGCGGCGCTTGGGTGTGAGCCATGTTCACGATTTGGCCTCGGGGGGGCCCGCCGGGCTGGCGCGAGGCCGAACTGCGACAACATGACGCGCGCTCCGGGCGCGCCCCGGCGCGCGGCCATCGGGGCGGTCAGGATCAGCGCCGTCAGGGGGGGGCTCCGTGCCGCGCTCTCGCGGAGCGCCCCGCGGCGCGGTAGGCTCGGGGGCAGCGCGGAGGCTCGGCCGGTGTAACCTCGGTCGGCGCTCGGCGTACACTCCGAGGAGCGCGCGCCATCCGCAGCGGGCGCAACGAGGTCGGGCGCGATGTCGAAGAGGAGCCAGCCGCGAAGCTCGGAGATCACCCCCGAGGCGCACTACAGCGGGCGCCGGGAGTGGCTGGCGAAGGTCGGCCTGACCGCGGGCGCCGCCGCCGTCTGGGGCGGCGCGGTGTCGCTCTTGATGAGCCGCGGCGCGGCCGATCGGCCCGAGGTGGTGCTGCCGACGGGGCCCGGGTCGCTGTCCGGGCTGCAGCGCAGGTCCGCGCCCACCTACACCGTCGATGAGGCGCAGACGCCCTTCGAGGACGTGACGACCTACAACAACTTCTACGAGCTCGGGACGCGCAAGAGCGACCCCGCGCGCCGCGCCGGCACCCTGAAGCCGCGCCCGTGGACCGTCGAGGTCGGCGGGCTCACGGCCAAGCCGCGGACCGTCGACATCGACGACCTGCTGAGGTGGTTCCCCCTCGAGGAGCGGGTCTATCGGATGCGCTGCGTCGAGGCGTGGTCGATGGTCATCCCGTGGCTCGGCTTCCCGCTCGCGGACCTCGTCAAGCGCCTCGAGCCGCTGTCGACCGCGCGCTACGTCGCCTTCGAGACGCTGCTCGACCCGGCGCAGCTCCCCGGCCAGCGCGACGACGTCCTGCCGTGGCCCTACGTCGAGGGGCTGCGGCTCGACGAGGCCACCCACCCCCTCGCGTTCATGGCGGTCGGGCTCTATGGGCGCGCGCTGCTCGGCCAGAGCGGCGCGCCGCTGCGCCTGGTCGTCCCGTGGAAGTACGGCTTCAAGGGCATCAAGTCGATCGTCGCGATCCGCTTCACCGAGACCGAGCCGACCGCGACCTGGAACGCCGCCGCGCCGCGCGAGTACGGCTTCTACGCGAACGTGAACCCGCAGGTGGACCACCCGCGCTGGAGCCAGGCGACCGAGCGGCGCATCGGTGAGCTCGGCCGGCGCCCGACCCTGCCGTTCAACGGCTACGCCGAGGAGGTCGCCGACCTCTACGCTGGGATGGACCTCCGGAGGCGCTTCTGATGGCGACCGGCGCGTCCCGCTCGCGCGGGCTCAGGACCCAGGACTGGGTGCGGCCGGCGGTCTACTACGGCTCGCTGATGCCGCTCGTGTTGCTCGCGGTGCGCGCCGTCACGGGCTCGCTCGGCGCCAACCCCATCGCCGAGGTGATGAACCAGCTGGGGCTCCTCGGGCTGGTCTTCCTCATCGCCTCGCTCGCCTGCACGCCGCTCAGGATCCTCTTCGGTTGGACGTGGCCGGTCGCGGTGCGCCGCACGCTCGGGCTCTTCGCCTTCTTCACGATCCTCTTCCACTTCTTCGTCTACCTCGTGCTCGACCAGGGGCTCGCGCTGGGGCCGGTGCTGCGCGACGTCGGCGAGCGGCCGTTCATCACCCTCGGCTTCGCGGCGCTGGTCCTGCTGGTGCCGCTGGCGGTGACCTCGACCAAGGGCAGCGTCAAGCGCCTCGGCGCCAAGCGCTGGCGCCGCCTGCACCGGCTGGCCTACGTCGCGGGCGTTCTGGGGATCGTCCACTACCTCCTGCGCGTGAAGGCGGACGCCACCGAGCCCATCCTCTACGGCAGCGTCCTCGGCGCGCTGCTCCTCGTCCGCGTCGTCGACTGGGCCCGCCGCCGCGCCGACGCCGCCAAGCGGCAGGCCCGCGCGGCGGGGTGACGCGAGCGCCCGGCGGGAGGGGGCCGAGGGCGGAATCGGCGTAGGATCTCGCCCTGACCCGGGTTTGCGGGGAGGGGCGGTCTCGGCGGCGGGCTACCGCCGAGACCGCCCCGGCGGGCTCACTTGGCCCGGCGCTGCTTGCGCTCGCCGCGCTTCTCCTTGCGCTCGCCGCGCTTCTCGACGCGCTCGCCGCGCTTCTCGAGGCGCTCGTTGCCGGTGCGCTCGCCGCGGTCCTGCATCCGCTCGCCCTTGCGCTGCTGCGCCTCGCCCTTGCGCTCCTGGCGCTTGCCGTTGCGCCACAGGCGGCGCTCGGCGCCGCGGGTGCGGACCATGTGGGCGACCGGGTGGACGCGGAAGCGGCGCTTGACGACGGGGCGCTTGCCGGCGGCCCAGCGGCCGGCCATCCAGGCGCCCTTGACCCAGCCGGCGGCGACCCAGTGGTGGCCTGCGCGGTTGGCCGGGCGCCAGTAGCCGTCGACCCAGCCGCGCGGGCCCCAGAAGCCGGCGACGAAGACCTGGCCCGGGCGCGCGGCGGTCGGGCGCCAGTGGCCTGGCACCCAGCGCCCGTAGCGCCAGTGGCCGGCGACCCAGTCGTGGCCGTCCTTGTGGGCGGGGCGCCAGTGGCCCTGGATCCACGCGCCGTTGGGAGCCCAGTGGCCGGGGACCCAGATCTCGCCGACGCGCCGCTCTGTGGGCTCGAAGTGGCCGTGGACCCAGACGCCGCCGACGACCGCGGCCGGGACCCAGACCTGGCCGGCCACCGCGGCCGGGCGCAGGTGGCCGGGGATCCAGTAGCCGTCGGGGCCGCGGTGGCCGCGCACCCAGACCTGCCCGGCGGGGACGCTGGTCGGCGCCCAGTGCGGGGCGACCCAGGTGGCGCCGTCGTAGCGACCCTCGACCCAGGTGTGGCCGGGCCAGGCGCGGAGGCGATAGAAGCCCTCGTCGACGGTGCCGTCCTCGAGCTCGTCGCCGTCCTCCCAGACCCAGTCCTCGTCGGGGGCGTCGTCGTCGTAGCCGTCGTCACCGTCGGCGGCGCGGGCGGCCTGTGGAGCGAGCGCGACGGGCGCGGCGAGGAGCGGGATGGCGAGCAGCGTCGCGATGAAGCCGAAGCGTGTGCGCATGGGAGTTCTCCTGTCGGTCGTGCCGGTTGACCGAGTGTCGAGCGATGATGGGTACCGACCGTGTCGCTGGGTCGCTTCGCAAGGCGCGTGCCAGCCCGCCGCGTCAGGGACGCGACGCTCCACGAGCGGTCCTGGAGAGGTGATGGCCTCCAGGGTGTCTCCGTTTGGCGTCAGTCTACGCGAGACGAGGTGTCTCCGCGAGGTGTCACCCCGGTCCGAGCGCCTCAGGGGTCTGACGCGGGTCCTACCGGGATCCCACACCGGCCGTCGAGCGCTCGACTCGCTCGACGCTTTGGGGTCTGCTTCTGGCAACACCATTGAGGGAGGCGTGCGATGAGGGCGATGACGAGGATCGGCGACGTGCTCCGGGGGCTGGCGGTGGTGGCGCTGCTGTCGGGCGGGATGGCCTGCGGGAGCAAATCGGCCCCCGTCAACGGGGCTGGCGGCGCCGCCCCGGGCGCGGCGGCGGTCGCGGCCC
>PHBI01000150.1 GCA_002841945.1 Deltaproteobacteria bacterium HGW-Deltaproteobacteria-14 | reverse complement strand
GCCAGGAGGTGCGCGTGCTACTGCCGCAGCCCGCGCACCTCGTTGAGCTTGAAGAGGTTGAACGCGGAGAAGACGACGATGGCCGAGGCGATGAGCACGAGCGGGACCTTCGGAGCGGTCCTCAGGAAGAACTCCGACAGCAGGGCCCCGCTCATCACACCTACCCCGAGTAGGTTGGAGAGCTTCACGAAGGTCAGCGCCCCGCCGCCCTCGAGGTGCTTGTCCCGCAAGACCAGATAGAGGCTCGAGAAGTAGCCGACCACGACGGTCGCGATGACGACGCCGGTGAAGACCCGAAAGAAGGTGGGGTCGATGCCGAGCGGCTGCGCCATCTCCACGAACGCCTCGACCGAGATGGGCCAGGCGAACAGCTTGGAGAGCGCGAACCGGATGAGGATCGCGCCGCTGAAGAGGTGGGTGAAGATAAACAGCTTCTTCATATTTTCCTGCTGGGTGGTTGGGGGTCGCGTCACGACTCGGGACTTGGCGGCGGCGTCTCGTGGCCAGCGACGCCGCGAGCGGGTCAGGGTGCCTTGCCGTCCCCGCCGGTGGGCTGGAGCAGCGCGACGAGCGCCGCGAGGTCCTCGACCACGTAGTCCGGAGCGCGGACCAGGGGGTAGAGCGTCTTGCCGGGGCGGGCGATGAACGCGGTCCGCAGCCCCACAGCCGCGGCGCCGGCCAGGTCCCAGGCGTGGGCGGCCACCATGAGCGCTTCCGAGGGCTCCAGCCCGAGATCTTTGAGCACCATGCGGTACGTGTCGGGGTGCGGCTTGTACCTCCTCACGGTGTCGACGGTGTAGCGCTCGTCGAACAGCGCGGTCAGCCCGGCGTTGCGGAACTGGTTCTCGACACCCACGGCCGACGAGTTGGTGAGACTGACGATGCGGTAACCCTGCGCGCGAAAGGCCTTCAGCGCGGCGACGACGTCGGGGTGCGGCGGCAGCGAGCGCAGCGGGGTCACGATGGCGGCCCGGGCCTCCTCTCGGGTGATGTCGATGCCCTGGACCTTCGCCACCATCATCAGCGCCGCGGCGCCGATCTCGCCGAAGCTGTGGTGCTCGCCGCTCGAGGTCTCGACCAGCGAGTAGTGCAGCATCGTCGAGAACCACAGCGGCAGCAGGTCCTCGCGGCCACCCAGCGCTGCGCCGACCGAGGCCCTCAGCGGGGCGAGGTCGAGCAGGGTCTCGTTGACGTCGAAGATGAGGACCTTGGGCCGCGGTGCGGGGCTCGCCTGCGCGCCGTCGGGGGGCGCGGCCCGGGCCGCGCTGGTAGGGGGCAGCATCGCGCCGAGAAGGAGGCTCGTGGCCAGGGCGATGGTGCGGGGACGAGGGAGCTGCATCGGGAGGTCTCCGGGCAAAAGAGGGGGACGGAGGCGGGCCACAGGCTGTGCGCCGCCGTGCAGGGTGAAGACGGCCGCGGTGAGGCCCCTGGGGGCGCTGCGTTCCGATGGCGTCTGGGCAAAGGCTCGGCCGCGAGGTTCTTGTCCTGGGGACTCACTCGGCGGCGGTTCACGGCGCGTGCTCGCCCCTCGCCACGACGAGCGACACCTTAGTGTCCGCCGATGACGCGAAAAAGACCCATGAATCTACCGCTATGGTATGAATTCGTTCCATGCGACAGCTCGACGACCTGAACTGGGACGATCTGCGGGTGTTCACCGTGCTGGTGGAGGCCAAGAGCCTGCGCGAGGCGGCCGAGCGGCTGCGCCTGACTCACCCGACCGTGCGGCGGCGCCTCGACGCGCTGGAGGCGTCGCTGGGGCTGCGGCTGTTCCACCGGCGCCAGAGCGGCCTGCGGTTGACCGTCGAGGGTGCCGACCTCGTGGAGGCGGGCCTGGAGGTCGAGAGCGCGGTGCGGGGGCTGCTGCGACGCGCCGAGTCCGTGGACCAAGAGCTCAAGGGGCCGATCCGCGTCACCGTCGCCGCCGAGCTCGCCCTCGCCCTCGCCCCCGCCCTCGCTGAGTTCCAGCGCCAGTGGCCCGCGCTCGAGCTGCGGATCGAGACCGCCAACGCGTTCGCGGACCTGAGCCGCTCCGAGGCTGACGTGGCGCTGCGCGGCTATCGCCACGGCGGCCAGCCGCCCGATCACCTCGCGGGCAGGCTGGCGGTCAGCGGCAGCGCGGCGGTCTACGGCGACGCGGCCTCCACTCCCTGGTGGATCGGCGCCCAGCACGACGCCCCCCGCAGCGGCTGGACCGCCACCGCCGAGTTCGCCGACCTCCCCGTGCGCGCGGTCATCCCCGACGTGCTGGTCCGCCACACCGCTTGCGCCGCCGGCATGGGCATCGCGGCCATGCCCTGCCTGCTCGGCGGCCCCGACCTGCCCCGCCTGACCGACCCCGTCCCCGACTTCGACATCTGGGTCCTGGTCCACCCCGACCTGCGCCGCAACCCCCGGCTGAGGGTGTTCCGCGACGCGATGGTGGACGCCATCAGGGACCTGGAGTCCGTCCTGCAGGGCCGCACGGCGGTCTAGTTTCGCCACCCCCTGGCCCGCTTCGCGTTCGGGCAGGCGGGCCTGTCAGGGCTTCCTTCGCGGGGTGCGGGGGGCAGCGCCCGGGTATCGGGCGCGGACCTGCGTCCTCCGCGGCCGACCGGCGCGGCCACGGTGTGTCCCGGCCGGTCGCCAGCTCCGGGACTCCGGTCCGCGCCCTGCCGTTTCAGGTTAGCGCCGCAGCTCCTGCAGGTTCCGCTCCGCCGGCGGCCCCGGCACCCCGGCGCACGTCACGCCGCTGGTGCAGCGGTCGAAGTCGAGCTCGCGCCCGCCGCTCGCCATGTACTGGCCGAGCAGGTGGAACATGTAGCTCCCAACGTCGAAGAGCTCGAGGTTCTTGCACCCGCACGGGTCCGGCCCCGTCGTCTCGGTGCAGCTGCTCTTGCAGGCCTTGCGCGCGTCGTCGATCTGCTCGCCGGGGAACGCGAAGCCGTGCTGCCCGGACGGCCGCGGGAACGGCACGATGGACCCCGAGACGCCGCACCCCTGCGCGTCACACAGCGCATCCGTACCGACGAGGCGCAGGGGCGGGTCGAGGCGCGGCACGGTGTCGCCCCAGATGTCCCGCCCGCCGGCGAAGTCCTCGAGGTCGACGTGCACCGGGGTCCCGCTCGGGCTCGAGTAGCGGCTGATCTTGTCCACCGCCTCGTAAGCCCCGGTGTCCACGAGCACCTGGTGCGGCGTCTTCCCGTAGCGCGCGTCGACGTTCTTGTAGTCGATGAGCCCGGCCGCGCGCGCCATGTTCAGCCCCGAGCTGGCCGGCACGTTCATGTCGCCCATCGTCGTCACGAACAGCGCGTGCGCCCCGGTCGTCTCGCCGGTCCCGGGGTAGGTGAACGGCCGCTCCTGCATCCACTGCGCGTGTACCGCCGGGTCCGCCCGGTCGAGCGCGATCTGACCGAGCTGGAGCATCCGCCGCAGCCCCGGGCGCGAGCGCGGGCGCCCCATCCCCTCGGCCAGCGCCACCAGCGACGTCGCGGCGCCATAGCTGTCGCCCTGGAAGGTGACGTCGCCTCCGAACTGATCGAGGGCCCCGATGAGCTCGGCGTCCGCGCGGAGCTCGCAGTCGCCAGAGCCGTTCTTGACCGCCAGGCCGCGGTAGACCTCGATGACCGTCGGGTCGCCGACGTCGCTCGCCAAGGACAGCCGCGCCCTGCCGTCCGCCGCCACGAGCCCGCAGCCGACCGCACCGTTGGCCAGGTTGCGCCCCACCAGGGTGTCGCCGACCGCCACCCCGGCGATCGCGCCGAGGCCGATGTGAGCGTCGTCGTTGAGGTCGGGGACGACCGTGCCGATGGCCAGCGCCCCGCTGTCGACGTCCAGGGTCCCGGTGTAGACCGGGCCCATGATGCGCAGGATGACCGCCTCGCGGACGCCGCCCTGGAGGCTCCGCATCCCGATGTCGCCGAGGCCGCCGCCGCCGGAGATGGGGACGATGGCGTCCACCTTCGGGTCCGCGCCGCCGACGACCGCCGCCATGATGCCGCCGAGGGAGCCGCCGGTCATAGCGACCGTCGAGCCCGCCCCGATGTCGACCTGGCCGTCGCCGTCGAAGTCGCCGGCCAGGTCGTCCTCGCCGTCGCCGTCGGTGTCGACGTGCCAGCGCTTGGTGCCGTCCCAGGTGTCGATGATGCGCAGGAGCTGCATGTAGTCGAGGCCCGACTGGCGGACGACGTCGCGGGTGTGGAAGAGGTAGCTCGTCCAGAAGTCGGCCCCCGAGTCCTTCACCCCGTCCGCGTTCTGGTCGAAGGACCGGTCGGTGAGCATCGCGGTGATGACGTCGCCGAGCCCGAGGCCGCTCAGCAGCGTCGTCGCCTGCTCCTTCTCCGCCTCGGACAGGCCGATCCCGTGGGACACGCAGTCGATCGCCAGGGTGGCGATGCCGTACTCGGCGAAGAAGCCGCTGAACTGCAGCGCCTCGAAGCGCTGGCTGCCGTAGCCGTGGCCGAGCACGACGACCGGGACCGGCTTGCCCTCGTTGCGCGCCGACACCTCGCGCCGCGGGATGGTCAGCCAGAAGTAGACGTCCTCCGAGCGCGCCGGCGCGGCCTCGGTCGCCATGTCGTTTGGCCAGCTCTGGGCGTCGAGCGGCAGGAACTCGCCGTCCGCGTCGTAGCGCCCAAACAGCTGGGGCGAGCGGTAGGTCCCGACGACGTGGTAGTCGATGTAGGCCTGCGACGCGATCAGCGCCTGGGTCGAGACCTGGGTCGCGTCCCCGCCGAAGAACCCCTGGTTGATGAGCTGGAGCGCCTCGATCCACTCCTCGTTGTAGAGGATGTAGCGCTGCTTGGCGTCGGGCTGGAGCGTGAAGAGGCTGTCGACCTCCGGCGGGAACGCCTCACCGAGGTGCTTCTGCACCCCGTGGCCGTAGAGGCCGTCGCGCACGGCGACCCAGTCGCCCGCCATGGTCCCGGTGGTGAAGCTGAAGGCGAAGGCGATGTCCGCCTTCGCGAGCCCGGTCGGCAGCACCCGGAGGAGCGGCTCGAGCGCGTCGGTCTGGGAGGCGTCGTTGACCCACGGGAAGGGGGAACCGACGGGCTCGCCGGCGCCGTCGAGGACGCGCCGGGTGATCACCACGGCGTACCGGGTGCGCTCGCGCAGCGGCGCCATCGGGCGCACGATCAGCGTGTTCGTCTCGCGCTCGTAGAAGCTCATCAGGGCGTCCGCGCGCCCGCGCAGGTCGTCGCGCGCGGGGTGGTGCCCCGGGAGGTAGTTGGCGCGGTCGAGGACGCCGTCGAGGTCGGTGTCTTCGCCGGCGTCCATGACGCCGTTGCCGTTGACGTCCTCGTCGGCCTCGTCGAACAGGACGCTGTTCGTCCAGCCGCGCGGGTCGTTCTCCCAGTACCCGCCGATGTCCTCGAGGACCACCGGGAACGCGCCAGCCCCGACGTCGAGGTCCACCACCTCGCCAAACCCCTCGGACCCTTGATCAACGTTGATCACGTAGACCGCGTCGTCGCGGCGGTCGTTCTCGAAGGCGCAGAAGGTGTGGAGGTCGTCCCCCTCCTCGAAGGCGCAGTGGCGCGTCCGCACCGAGTCGATGTCGATCGGCGCGGTGAACGGGATGGTGATGGGCGAGAACACGCCCCAGCCGTCGAGGCCGTCGAACAGCTCGCGGGTGCGCCGCTCCATCCCGCTGTCGGCGATGAGCGAGGCGTTGAGCCGGCGCTTGGTCGGCGAGGTCGCGTCGAAGCGCGTCGCGACGTCGTTGGGGAGCGGGATCGTCGGCAGCGGCTTCGAGTACCAGTCGAAGGCGACGGTCGTCACCGCGGGCGGGGCGTCCATGATCCCGCTCGGGGCGTTGCCGACGCAGCCGCCGAGGAGCGCAGCCGTGGCGGTCGCGAGCAGAGTTTTGTTGCAGTGCAGCATGGTGCCCCTCACAGCGTCCAGGAGAGCATGGCGCGGACGGCGCCGATCGAGCTGCCCGAGCCGAAGCCGGCGCCCTCGAGCCCGGCGCCCGGGAAGAGCACGCCCCCCTCGAGGCCGAGGGTCAGCTCGCTGCCCCAGGCGATCATCCGGTAGCGCGCGCCGAGGTCGAGCTCGGTCCCGAGGTAGCTGCTCGGGGCCGCGTTGCGGGCGTTGCGCGGGTCGCCGCCGGCGAGCTTGGTGTTGAGCGGGTCGGTCGGCGGGACGGCGGCGAGCGCGATGAGCGGGCCGCCGTAGATCTCGAGCCCCGCGAGCGGGCGGAACCAGAAGCGCGGGAAGAAGGCGACCGTGTTGGACACCGACCCGCGGGTCGGGAAGCGCTCGAGGTCGTCCGGCGGGTAGCCGGTGAGCTCCGGCGCCTGCGCGGTGTAGGTCGCGCGGCCGGTCTGCGCGGCGACGACGTAGGGGAAGAGGACCACGCCGAGGGTGAAGTTCGGGTCGGCCTTGAAGGCGTTCTGCTCGCCGTCGCCGAGGTCCTGGTCCCCCGAGGCGTAGACCACGTCGAGCACGCCGCCCGCGTTCTGCGCCGCCAGCGAGATCCGCGCTACCCCACCCACCTGCAGCAGATCGTGCTCGGGGAAGTCGGGCGACCCGGCGAGGGTCGTGGAGCCGAAGACCGCCGCCAGCTCGCCGCCGACCTTCAGCGTGAGCGCGTCACCGACCTCGGCCTCCACGTCGGCGAAGAAGTCGAAGACGATGGCGGTCAGGTCGGCGCCGCTCGCGCTCTCCTGGAAGCGCGCGACCCCGTAGAAGCCGCCGCGGATCCCGGGCGCGTCGACGAAGGTGGCCAGCACGACCTGACGCGCCGCGTCGCCGGAGAGCAGGACGTCGTCGTCGAGCACCTCGTCGAAGCCGAGCGCGGCGCCGATCTTCAGCTCGCCCGGCGTCTGCACCACGAGCTGCCCGCGCAGCACGCGGTCACCGCCCCGGGGGTCGATGAAGGTCGCGCTGCCCGGGCGCCAGCGGTGGGCGCCGTCGTTCGCGACCAGGCCGAGCCCCCAGTGGCTGGTCATCACCCCCGCCTTGAGCGCGACGACGCCCTCGTAGCTGAGGGTCACGTTGGCGTTGCGGATGACCGCGGCGTCGTGGCCGCCGCTGTTGGGCAGGCCGTCCCCGGCGAGCTCGGGGCCGTCGGTGACGAGGCCGCTGAACGCGTCGAGCTCGAGGTCGGCGCCGAGGTACCACGGGGCGAGCGCCTCGTAGCTGCTCCAGGCGAGGCCCACCCGCGCCAGCAGGTTGGCGTGGGTGCCGGCGTCGAGCTCGACCCCGTCGGCGTCGACGGCGAAGGCGTCGCTCGCCTCGAGGCGCCCCGCGAGGAGCCCGCTCACGCGCAGCATCGTGGGCCCGAGCCCGGTCACGAGCGGCCGCTCGTCCTCGGCGTCGCCGGCGATGACGTTGGCGGGTGGCGCGGCGGCGGCGGTCGTGGACAACATCGTCAGGCACGACAACAGGCCGAGGCGCGCCAGCGCGACGCGGGGATATCTCTTCATGCGGGGCCTCCTGCGGATGGCTGTTGCTACCCGCTCGCCTTGCGAAAAACAAGCGCCACCCCGCGCCGCCGGCGCAAAGAGAAAGGGCGGGAGGCAGGTAGCCCCCCGCCCTTCGTCAGCGGAGCTTCAGGCGCGTGACGCGTTACGGCGTGGCGGTCGGGGCGCCGCCGAGCTCGGCGTCGATCATCGCCGAGACCGCGCCGAAGTCGGTCGGGTTCGAGGCGCGCTTGCCGTTGATGAACAGCGTCGGCGTGCCGTCGACCGCGACCTCTTCGCCGAGCTTCATGTCGGCGTCGACGGCGGCCTTGTACGTGCCACCGTCGAGGGCGGCCTTGAACTTGGCCATGTCGAGCCCGATCTCGCTCGCGTACTTGTCGAGGTCCTCGCGGCCCAAGGCGCCCTGGTTCGCGAACATCTTGTCGTGCATCTCGAAGAACTTGCCCTGCGCGTTGGCGGCCATGGCGGCCTGCGAGGCGAGGTGCGCGTTCTGGTGGAACGACAGCGGGAAGTGGCGGAAGACGAAGCGCGCCTTGTCCGAGTACTTCTCCTTGATCTGCTCGACCACGTTGGCCGCGCGGCTGCAGTAGGGGCACTGGAAGTCGGAGAACTCGACGATCGTCACCTTGGCGTCCGCCGGGCCGAAGTTCGCCGCGTCGGCGGCCGCGATCTTGGCGATCTTCTCGGCGTCGAGCGGCTTGTTCTTGGCCTCCATGCGCTGCAGGTCGGCGAGGACCTGGTCGTACTGCTTGAGGAACTGGGCGCAGCGCTCGGCCGGGAACTTCGGCGTCTCGCGCTTGACCATCGCGCAGGTCTCGGTGGTCTCGCCGAGGTCCTTGCACAGCTTGCCCACCAGCTCGTCACAGCCCTTGCGCATCGCGCCGAGCTTGGCGACCGTGTACGGGATGTCCTTGAGGCCGGCTTCGCAGGCGGCGGGCGGGATGAGGTCGGTCACCGTCTTGATGGCGTTGCACGTCTCGGTGCCCTCGCCGGCCTCCTTGCAGAGGCGGTCGCCGTAGTCCTTGCAGGGACCGGCCTCGCCCGCGTCGGGCTCGGCGGCGACGGTCGGGGTCGGGTCGGCGCCGGGCTCGGCCGCCGTGGCGTCGCCGGTCGCGGCGGCCTCGGTCGGGGCGCCGTCGGCGGCCGCGGGCGGCACCGCGGTCGGCTCGGCGGTGGTCGGCGGGGTGTCGGTCTTGGGAGCGCAGGCGGGGGCGAGGGCGACGGCCCCCAGCATGGCCAGGCTGGCGACGAGCCCCGCGGCGCGCGGGGCGAACTGGGCGATGTTCTTCATGAGTCTCCGGGGGTCTACCCGCGCCGCCTCAATGGGCGCGAAGGGCGGGAACGTATCAGAAACAGAATCCAATGCCACCTTGGAGACACGGGATCGACAATCTGCCCGAGGGCGGGCATCGTCAGGCGCGATGAGGTCCTCCGACAAGACGCGCAACTACCTCCTCGCCATCATCGCGGCGGTCCTCGTCGGCGGCGTCCTGTACTCGATGCGGCCGGTGATCCTGCCCATCGTGCTGGCGATCTTCTTCGCGCTGCTGGTGCGCCCGGTCCACCGCCGCCTGCGCAAGATCGTCCCCGAGGCCGTGAGCCTCGCCCTGGTCACGCTCCTCGTCGGGCTCCTGCTGATCGCGATCCCCTTGATGTTCGCCGCCAACATCCAGGCGATCGTGGACAAGGTCCCCGAGTACACCCCGCGCATCCAGGCGATCATCGAGGAGGTCCGCGGGCTGGCTCGCGACATCCACATCGACGTCGACAACCTCTTCCTGTCCGACAAGGCCGCCGTCGACTCGCTGCTGAGCATCCTGTCCACGACCGTCCAGGGCGCCGCCTCGTTCCTCGGCACCATCGTGCTGTCGCTCTTCATCATGATCTTCGTGCTCACCGAGGCCGACGTCGTGCGCTCCAAGCTCGCGCTGATGCTCGACCCGGCCGAGGAGGACAAGGTCACCCAATCCGCCGCCTCGATGCGCGCGATGCTGACCCAGTACGTCGCCACCAAGACCCTGATCAGCGCGCTGAGCGGGCTCGCAGCCGGGCTCTTCACCTGGGCCCTCGGCATCGACTTCCCGTTCGTCTGGGGCGTGCTGACCTTCGTGCTCTACTACATCCCCAACTTCGGCTCGATGATCGCCATGGTCCCGCCGGTCCTGCTGGCGCTGATCCAGTTCGAGACGCCGACCCGCGCCATCATCGCCTTCATCGCGATGGTCGTGTCCTTCAACCTCATCGGCAACGTCCTCGAGCCGCGGCTCCTCGGCCGTACGCTGTCGCTGTCGCCCTTCGTCGTGTTCATCTCGCTGCTCTTCTGGGGTTGGTACTGGGGCTTCGTCGGCGTCGTGCTGTCGGTGCCGCTCACCGTCGCCCTGAAGATCGTCTTCGAGCACATCGACGCCCTGCGCCCCCTCGCCATCATCATGGGCGACGACCCCGAGGACTTTCGCGCGACCACGGGGAGCTCGGCGGCCGCCGCCGCGGCGGAGTCACCCCGCGACCCAACCGGGGATTGATGGCCGGCGAGTGGGTTGGCTAAGGTGCGCCTCCCCGACGAACCGACGATGGAGGTTGGCCGCCCGTGATCCAGAGCCCATCGGGCGCCCTCGCCCTCGCCCTCGCCCTCGCCCTGCTCGGCGTCGCTCCCGGCTGCGACAGCCCGCCGGACTTCACCGGCGACCCCTGCGAGATCGCGCCGACCCTGACCTCGCTCCAGGCCCAGTCCTTCAAGCCCGGCTGCTCCTTCGACGGCTGCCACGACCAGCGGTCCTCCGAGGGCGGCCTCGACTTCGAGTCCCCGGGCCTCCACGCGCGCCTCGTCAACGTCGCCGCGATGGACGACAACGCCGGCGCGCGCGGCAAGCTCCGCGTCGTGCCCGGCGACCCCGACGCCTCGTTCCTCGTGCAGAAGGTCGAGGGCACCCAGGCCGGCGACGAGGGCGAGCTCATGCCGGAGGGGGCCGACGCGCCGATCTCCCCGGAATGCCGCATCGCACAGCTCCGCAGGTGGATTGAGGACGGCGCCAAGGACAACTGACGAGCCCACCCGCGCTGCAACACGAAATGGTTGAGCCTGGTCAATTTTGTGCCGGCTCGCGCCTTGCGGCGGCGCCCACCGGTCGGCATCATCGCCAGCCATGCTCGCACCTCCCAGCCGCTCGACGATCCTCGCCTGTTTCGCGCTCTTCGCCGCCGCCTGTGACGGCGAACCCGCGACGACCGGCGCCGCCGACACCGCGCAGGCCGTCTCCGACGCGGTCGAGGCGCCGCCCGACACCGCGACGGCCGCCGCCGACACCGCCGCCGCGACCTCCGACCCCGACACGACGAGCGCCGCTGACACCGGCGCGCCGCCCGCCGACACCGCCGATACCGGCGCGCCCGCCGACACGTCAGGTCCGGTCGCGCCGCCGCCGATCGTCGCCACCTCGTCGACCGGGACCGGCGAGTGGACCATGGGGACCGGCGTCGAGAAGACCAAGTGCGTCGTCAAGCGCCTCGACAACGCCGAGGAGATGTGGGTCTCGCAGGTGCGGACCGACCTCGGCGCCGGCTCGCACCACATGATCGTCTACATCACCGACGCGACCGAGGAGCGCGCGGCGCCCTTCGACTGCGACCCCTTCGTCGAGACCCTCAAGGGCCAGACGTTTCCCCTCATGATCACGCAGATCAAGCACGAGACGCTGACCTTCCCGCCGGGGGTGGCGTTCCGCTTCGCGCCGCACCAGATGGTCCGGATCGAGGCCCACTTCATCAACTACTTCCCCGACGACATCAGCGCCCACGGCGAGGTCCACTTCGACGCCATCGCGGCCGATCGCGTGACCGACGAGGCGAACCTGCTCTTCTACGGCAACCCCGACTTCGAGATCCCCGCCGGCCAGAGCTACACGACCCCGTGGCGCTTCATCGACGTGCCCGCCGGGACCAAGATCTTCGCGGTCACCGGCCACGAGCACCAGCTCGGCGAGGACGTCGAGATCCGCTACGCCGACGGCCCCGAAGACGAGGGGCAGCCCATCTACCCGACCGAGGACGACCCGTTCACCTGGGACGAGCCCCCCGTCGAGTACTTCGACCCGCCGCTCGCGTTCGCGGAGGGCCAGGGGGTGCGCTACCGCTGCACCTGGGACAACCCGACCGACAAGAAGGTCGGCTTCGGTGAGAGCGCCAACTCCGAGATGTGCTTTCTGTGGGCCTACTACTACCCGTCCCAGGGCTACCGGCTGTGCGTGAACCCCGGCGAGATCGGCGGCGGGGTCGCGGGGGACCAGGTCTGCTGCCCCGGCCACTGGGTCTGCGACTACATTACGCAGTTCCTCTAGGGCGCGCCCGGGTTCGCCGGCGGCCCTTCCAACGACGCCGCCGTCAGGGCATGGTGTAGCCGCCCCGAGGTCGCCGCGGTGGTTCGCGGCGCCCCGTGTTCCAACCGGAGCGGATGATGTCGACGAGACGCCTGATCGGCCTCTTTCCCTTGCTGCTGCTGGTCGCCTGCGGGGGCGAAGACGGCGGCAGCCTGGCGGACACCACCAGCGGCGACACGGTCGTCAGCGACACAGGTGGTGGCGACCCGGACGTCATCGTGTTCGACACCGCCGGGCCCGTCGACACCGGCGCGGGCGACACCTGGCTCGACCCGGACGCCGCCGCGCCCGGCGGCTTCCTCGCGCCCTGCCAGGGTAACCTCGACTGCGTCGACGGCTTCTGCGTCGAGGGCGCGGAGGGCTTCTTCTGCACCCGCACCTGCAGCGAGGAGTGCCCGGGCGAGATGGACTGCAAGTCGGTCCTGACCGGCAGCGCGGACCCCGTGTTTCTGTGCCTGCCGCGGCTCAAGAAGCTGTGCCTGCCGTGCAAGAGCGACTTTCAGTGCACCGGCGGCGCCTGCCTCACCCTCGAGGACGGCGGGCAGTGCGCCTACGCGTGTACCGCGCCGCTCGACTGCCCCACCGGCTACGACTGCCTCGCCGACCCCGGCGGCGTCCGCGAGGGCAGCTTCTGCCAGCCGCGCTCGGGCAGCTGCTCGTGTACCGAGGACTTCGCCGGCGCCATCCGGACGTGCCTCGACGCCAACGCCATCGGGACCTGCTACGGGGTCGAGACCTGCGACCCCGAGCTCGGCTGGACCGGGTGCACCGCGCTCGAGCCCGCGCCAGACGGGTGCGACGGCCGCGACAACGACTGCAACGGCCTCGTCGACGACGGCGTCAGCGACGGCGGCGGCTGCGCGAACAGCGTCGCGGGGGTCGGGAGCTGCGAGGGGACCGAGGTCTGCCTCGGGCCGCAGGGGATGGTGTGCAACGCCCCGACCCCGTCCGCCGAGGTCTGCGACTTCAAGGACAACGACTGCGATGGGCTCGCCGACGAGGACTTCCAGGACGCCCTCGGCGCGTGGACCCTCGACGCCAACTGCGGCACCTGCGGCAACGACTGCGCGACCAAGATCGCCCACGGCGTCGGCCGCTGCGACGCCTCGGGCGCGGGCTCGCCGGTGTGCGTGGTCGACCACTGCGACGACGACTACATCGCCATCAACCAGTTCCAGTGCGCGCTGCCCCCCGACGTCTCGTGCCAGCCCTGCCTCGCCGACGACGACTGCTTCGGCGGCTCGTGCGTGACCCTCGACGGCCAGCAGGTCTGCGTGTCCCCCTGCGGCGGCGCGGCCGCCTCCTGTGCCGCCGGCTACGCCTGCGAGGACGTCGCGGGCGCCCAGCGCTGCGTCCCGGTCACGCGTTCGTGTGTGTGCAACGCACTTACCGATACGAAACAGAGATCGTGCAGCAAGAACAACGTCTTCGGGACGTGCTTTGGTCAGGAAGTGTGCAGCGCGCAAGACGGCTGGTCGACGTGCTCGGCGGCGCTCCCGGCGGCCGAGACGTGCGACGGGGTGGACAACAACTGCAACGGCGTGATCGACGACGGCGTCACGCCCCCCGCGGCGCCGTGCGAGAACGCGGTGGCCGGCGTGGGCACCTGCACCGGCACGTGGTTCTGCAACGACCCCGACGGCCACGGGGTCACCTGGACCTGCTCGGCGGCGACCCCGGTGGGCGAGACGTGCAACTTCCGCGACGACGACTGCGACGGGGTGACCGACGAGGGCTACAAGGACGCGGCGAGCGGCCTGTACCTGGCGGACGACGCCTGCGGGGCGTGCGGCGTGTCGTGCGCGGAGGCGATCCCGAACGCGACCGCCGGCTGCGTGCAGCGCGGCGCGGTGGCGCGCTGCGAGGTGGCCGAGTGCGACCTCGGGTACTACCCGGCGGGGCCGCTGACCTGCCTGGCGGTGACCGAAGACCTCTGCACGCCGTGCCAGACGGACGCCAACTGCCCGACGCCGGGGGACAAGTGTCTCGCGCTGGACGGCGGCCGCTTCTGCGGGCGCGACTGCGGCGAGGGGAACCTCCATGGGGAGGCCCCGGGGGTGTGCCCGGCGGGGTTCGCGTGTGAGGCGGCGGAGGGCGGCGCGATGCAGTGTCAGCCGACGTCGGGGTCGTGCGGCTGCCTCGACGAGGACGGCGGCGACACGCGGACGTGCCTGCGCACCAACGGGCTCGGGACCTGCTACGGGCAGGAGACGTGCGACCCGGACAGCGGCTGGGTCGGCTGCACCGTGTCGGCGCCGGTCGCCGAGGTCTGCGACGGCGTCGACAACGACTGCAACGGCGCCATCGACGACGTCCCCGGGCGCGGCGCGGCGTGTCAGAACAGCAACGGCTTCGGCAGCTGCCAGGGCGTCCTCGACTGTCAGGCGGGGAGCGCGGCGCTCGTGTGTGTCGGGCGCGTGCCGGCGGCCGAGACGTGCAACTACGTCGACGACGACTGCAACGGCCACACCGACGACGCCTGGGCGGCCGACCTCTTCCAGGGGTGCTCCGCGGGGCTCGGGATGTGTCAGCGCTTCGGCTACACGCAGTGCAAGCCCGCGGGGGACGGGACGCAGTGCAGCGTCGCCGCCGGTCCCACGGCGACCGAGGTCTGCGACGGGCTCGACAACGACTGCGACGGCGCGACGGACGAGGGCGCGGCCTGGGTCGACAAGGGGCAGCCGTGTAGCGACGGGCTCGGCGTCTGCCAGGTCACCGGCGTCAAGATATGCAGCGCCGACGGGAGCGCGCTGCGGTGCTCGGTGACGGCGCCGCCGGGGGCCGCGACCGACCCGTGCGACGGGCTCGACAACGACTGCAACGGCGTCGTCGACGACGCCTGGGCGGCGGACAAGGGCGCCCTGTGCTCGGCGGGGCTCGGGGCGTGCAAGGCGTTTGGCAACCGCGTCTGCAACCTGGCGCACGACGGCCTCGTGTGCAACGCGGTGGTCGGGGCGCCCGAGGCCGAGGTCTGTGACCTCGTCGACAACGACTGCGACGGCGTCGTGGACGACGGCTTCGTGGTCGGGGGGCGCTACACGGCCGACGACGCGTGCGGCAACTGCTTCACCGACTGCGAGGCGATCTTCGCCGGCGCCGGGGGCGGCTACGGCGTGTGCAACGCGGTACCCGCGACCCCGCGCTGCAAGCTGGCCTGCTGCCGCGCCGGGGACCCCGATCCGGCGTGCGACGGCGGGGACCACTTCGACCTCAACGGGATCCCGGACGACGGCTGCGAGTTCGCCCTCGACCCAGGCGCCATCTACGTCTCCGAGTCCGAGGTGGGCGCCGTCGACGACGCCGCCTGCGGCAGCTCCCCGGCGGCGGCAGGCCTCGGCGGGCACGCCTGCAGGCACATCCAGTACGCCGTCGCGAAGGCCCAGGTCGGCGGGCGGGTCCTCGTCGCCGGCGGGGCGTACCTCGAGAAGGTGACGCTGCGCGACGGGGTGAGCCTGTACGGCGGCTACAGCCCGCTGACCTGGCAGCGCGACCCGGCGGTGAACCTGACGGCGATCTTCGGCAACACCACCAGCGGGCACCGCAAGACCGTGGTCGCGATGGACATCACCGCGAACACGACGGTGGTCGACGGGTTCACCATCTACGGGCAGGTGGCGGGGGGCGTGGCCGAGAACAGCTACGCGGTCTACGTGCGGCGCGCCAACGCGAAGCTGCAGCTCACCCACAACACCATCTGGGGCGGGGCGGGTGGCCCCGGGACGACCGGGACCCGCGGCGGCGACGGCGCCAACGGGGGCAGCGGCGCCAACGGGGCCGCGGCCAAGGAGACGGCGGGGCACTACGCGTGCTGGGAGACCTGCGCGGCGGCCGGCGCGTCGAGCGCCGGTGGCAGCGGCGGGACCAACGCGACGTGCGCGAACGCCAACGGCGGCAAGGGCGGGACGGCGGACTGCCCCGACTATCACCAGAGCGTGAACCTGTGCCTGTCGACGGCGACCGGGTCGGTCCAGACGCAGACGACGAGCGGCGTCGCGGGGCAGGGGGCGGGCGCGGGGGCGGCCGGCAAGGGCGGCTGCGACAGCCGCATCGACCCCTACAGCTCGTCGGACTGCAGCTGCCTCTTGCCGGAGCCGGACGCGTTCAACTGTCCCCTCGGCGGCTACAGCGGGGCCGGCGGCAACGGGACGGCCGGGAGCGCCGGGGCCAAGGGCGCCAGGTGCAGCCTGCCCGACGGCTCCGTGACGAGCGGCGAGTGGAGCGGCTACGCGGGCGGCGGCGCGGGGACCGGCGGGTCAGGCGCTGGGGGCGGCGGCGGCGGCGCTGGCGGCGGCGTCGAGCAGTACTGGGACCTCGATCAGGACTGTGGGACCGGCGGGTCGGACTTCGGCGGGACCGGCGGCGGCGGCGGCGCGGGCGGCTGCGGCTCGGGCGGCGGCACCGGGGGCGGCCCCGGGGGCGGGGCGTTCGGGATCTTCGTGGTCTTCGACAGCGCGCCGGGGACGAACTTCCCGCTGCTGACGGG
>PHBI01000149.1:16510-22534 GCA_002841945.1 Deltaproteobacteria bacterium HGW-Deltaproteobacteria-14 | reverse complement strand
GGTCGACGAGCTCGGGGGGGCGGGCCCGGGTCAGCTCGGGGGCGAGGCCCGGGAGCATCCCGACGGCCGGCAAGGCGTGGGCCTCGATGCGCGGGGTCGGCCCGGGGCGGGTCAGCAGGAACACCGCGGCCGCTATCGCCACCACGGCGACCCCGCCGGCTGCGGTCCACAGCACCATGCGCCGGGTCCGCATGCCGCTCGTCAGCCGCCGCACGCGCTCGAAGGCCGCCGGGTGCTCGGGGTCGAGGACCAGCACGCGCCCGTAGAGCTCGAGCGCCCGGTGACGCTCGCGCTCGCCGACGGCCTCCTCGGCCAGCGCCATCAGGGTGGCCGACAGGTGGTCCGACAGCAGGCGATGGTAGCCGCTCGGGTCGGCCATCATGGCGCGAACCTCGGCCTCGGGGTCGTTGAGCCCGCGCGCCTCGAGCCACGCCTCGAGCTCGACCTCGAGCTCGCTCATCGTCGCGTAGCGCGCCGCGCGGTCGACCTGCAGGCAGCGGCCGATGATGCGGGCGAGCTCGCTGTCGACGTGGGGGTTGATGCGCCGCGGGTCCTGGTAGTTGCCGTCGACGATGCGCTTGAGGACCGAGTGGGGGTTGTCGGCGTCGAAGGGCAGGGTGCCGCCGGTCGCCGCCATGTAGAGCACCGTCCCGAGGGCCCAGATGTCGACCCGGTAGTCGATGTCGCGGGTCCCGTCGATCTGCTCGGGCGCCATGTGGGCCGGCGAGCCGATGAGGGTCCCGGTCATCGTCATCGACTCGAGCCCGACGATCTGCGCGATGCCGAAGTCCGTCAGCTTCACCACGCCGTCGCGGCCGACGAGGATGTTCTCGGGCTTCACGTCGCGGTGGATGATCTGGTGGGTGTGCGCGTGCTGCAGCGCCGAGGCCACCCCGACGCACAGCATCACGCCGAGCTCGGGGAGGATCGCCGGGCCCTCGCGCAGGAGCGTCGCGAGGGGCGCGCCCTCGACCAGCTCGGTGACGAGGTAGTTGAGGTCCGAGTCCGACGACGAGAAGTCGTAGATCTCGGGGATGTTGCGGTGCGTCAGGCGGGCGACGGCCCGCGCCTCACGAGAAAAGCGCTTGCGAGCTTCGGGATCTTTGGCGAGGTGGCGGTGCATGACCTTGATGGCCACGCTGCGTTGCAGCATCTCGTCCCGCGCCCGATATACGACGCTCATGCCGCCTTCGCCGATCGGCTCCAGCACGCGGTATTTTTCGATGTGGCCCGGCGGGGCCGACGCGGCGAGGGCGTCGCTCAGCGCTGTCCCGGGGCCTTGTGGGAAGTCGGAGGCCACCATGGACGATGGTTCCACAGCGCAGGACGGCGTGTAAAGCACCGGGAGCGCGGCGTTCGGGACGTCGCGTCACCAAACCTCGACGCCGCCCGAGCGGGGCGCTGGTTTCATTGTTCAGAACCGGCGCCCCCGCGATCGCGAGGGGCCGGTTTCGTGAACCCGTCGCCTACGCGGTCGGCTTGACCACGCGGATGTGGAGCTCCTCGAGCTGGCCCGGATCGACCCCGCTCGGGGAGTTGGTCATCAGGTCCGAGGCCTTCTGGGTCTTCGGGAACGCGATGACCTCGCGGATCGAGTCGGCGCCCGTCAGGAGCATCACCAGCCGGTCCATGCCGAGGGCGATGCCGCCGTGGGGTGGGGTGCCGTAGCCGAGCGCCTCGAGCAGGAAGCCGAACTTGAGCTGGGTCTCCTCCTCGCCGAGGCCGAGGAGCTTGAAGATCTGCCCCTGGACCTCGTGGCTGTGGATTCGGATCGATCCGCCGCCGAGCTCGGTCCCGTTGAGCACGAGGTCGTAGGCCAGCGAGCGGACCTTCGGCGGGTCGCTCATGAGGTGCTGCAGGTCCTCGGGGTGGGGGCTCGTGAACGGGTGGTGCTTGGAGTAGTAGCGCCCGTTCTCGGTGATCTCCTCGAACAGCGGGAAGTCCGTGATCCAGATGAACTTCCAGGCCGCGTCGCCCTCGCGGGGGATGAGGCCGAGCTTCTCGCCGAGCTCGAGGCGGAGGTGCGCGAGGGCGTCGTTGCAGACGGTGAAGCTGTCGGCGACGAAGCACACGAGGTCACCCGGGGCGACGTCGAGGCGCGCCGTGAGCTCGGCCTTGACGTCGTCGGAGAAGTACTTCGCGGCCGGGCCCTGCCAGCCGTCGGGCTGGACCTTGACCCAGGCCATCCCCTTGGCGCCGTAGCGGGTGCAGACGGCGCCGAGCTTGTCGATCTCGGCGCGGCTGAGCGACGCGCCGCCCTTGGCGTTGATCGACTTGACCAGGCCGCCGCCCTCGAGGACGCGGCGAAAGACCTGGAAGTCGGTCTTGGCGGCGACGTCGCCGATGTCGACGAGCTCAAGGCCGAAGCGCAGATCGGGCTTGTCGATGCCAAAGCGCGCCATCGCCTCCTGGTAGGTCATCTGGGCGATCGGCGGGACGTCGATCCCCAGGACGTCCTTCCACAGGAGCCGCACCAGGTCGCCGATGATCCGGTAGATGTCGTCGGGGGCGATGAAGCTCATCTCGACGTCGATCTGAGTGAACTCCGGCTGGCGGTCGGCGCGCAGGTCCTCGTCGCGGAAGCAGCGCGCGACCTGGAAGTAGCGGTCGTAGCCGGCGACCATGAAGATCTGCTTGAAGGTCTGCGGCGACTGGGGCAGCGCGTAGAACTCCCCGGGGTGGACTCGGCTCGGGACGAGGTAGTCGCGCGCGCCCTCGGGGGTGCTCTTGGAGAGGATCGGCGTCTCGAGCTCGAGGAAGCCGTGATCGCTCAGGTACTGCCGCGTGAGCTGCGTCACCCGGTGGCGCAGGACGAGCTTCTGCTGCAGCGCCGGGCGCCGCAGGTCGAGGTAGCGGTACTTGAGGCGCAGCAGCTCGTTGGCGTCGTTGCGGTCCGAGATGGCGAAGGGCGGGGTCTTCGAGGCGTTGAAGATCTCGATCTCGGTGGCCTCGAGCTCGACCGCGCCGGTGTCCATGTTCGGGTTCTCGTTGCTGCCGCGATCGACCACGCGGCCGCGCACGGCGCACACCCACTCCGAGCGGAGGCGGTTGGCGTCCTCGTTGACGCCGGCGGCGACGGCGGGGTCGAACTTCACCTGGGTGAGGCCGTATCGATCCCGCAGATCCACGAAGATGCAGCCCCCGTGGTCCCGATAGTTCTGGACCCAGCCCATCAGCACGACGGTCTCGCCCACGTCGGTGCGGCGCAGCTCGCCGCAGTTGTGGGTGCGCTTCCACTCGCTCAGGAACCTGCTCACGTCGCGACTCCGCTCTCGAGGTCTCGGTCGGCGTGCTCGAGATGTTGGGTTGCGCCGACCGGCCGCGAAACCTAGCGCGGGCGGCGGTGCCCGTCAAAGGAGGAGTGCTGCGGGGACGGGGGGAGCGCCGTGACCCGCCGGAGCCAGCGTGAGCGGCGCTCGCGCGGTCCACCGGGCGGGCACCGCGTCGCGACTCGTCAGGGGCTTGAACCCCGCTTCCGTCGGGGCTCGGCCGCGTTACCAGGCCCGCTTGCGCATCCCCGTTTTCTGGATTACACCGGAGCAACAGTCGGTCGTTCAGGCCGCTACACGCTATCTGTACAAAATGGTGCTACCTGTTGCGAGGGGAGCGGCTCGTCCCCTCGCGAGCCGGGTTCACAATGGCGTGACCCGAGCCGCGGGCGCCACAGATCGGGATCCAGTGTCCGGTCGCCCGCGCGCCAGCCCGGGAGCCGAGGGAAGGAGACAAAGTTGAAAAAGCACGCCCTCTTCGCGTTCGCGATGGCCCTGATCGGTGGGTCAGCGGCGGCACAGACGGGGTCCTTGCCGACGCAGCAGTTCGCCCCGGCGCCCGGCGGAGACAACAACTATGTCACCGTCCAGGGGACGGCGGTGTTGCCGGCCTGGAAGCCGTCGGTCGGCCTCTACCTCAACTACGCCAACCAGCCGCTCGTCCTGCGCAGGCTCTCGAACGGCGAGCAGGTCTCGCTCATCGAGCACCAGCTCCAGGTCGACCTCATCGGCGCGATCGGCATCGCCGACGTCATCGAGATCGGCATCGGCATCCCGCTGACGATCTGGCAGGCCGCGGGCGACCCGTCGGCGACGCTGCCGGTCAACGACGTCTCCGCGGTGACGATGGGCGACATCCGAATCTACCCGAAGTGGAGCATCGTGCACGACCCCGAGGGGTTCGGCGCGGCGCTGCTCGCGGTGGTGACGGTGCCCTCGGGTAGCCCGAGCGACTACCAGGGCAACGAGAGCGTGACCCTCGAGCCCCGCGTCGTGCTCGGCTATCAGATGACCAAGGAGTTCCGGGCGTCGCTGTCCGGTGGCTTCATCTGGCGGCCGGAGAAGCAGGACCTCTACAACATCTCCGTCGGCAACGAGGTCACCTTCGGGGCCGGCCTCGAGTACCGCTTCGATCCCGGCGTGTGGGGCATCCTGCTCGAGGGATACGGTAAGGTCTCGGTCGAGAGCGGGTCCACCTCGGCGGACAACCCGGTCGAGGTCGCGCTCGCCGGTCGCTGGTGGCCGGCGCCGCCGCACGCGGTCACCCTCGGCGTCGCGCGCGGGCTCACCGACGGCTACGGCGCGCCGAACTTCCGCGTCTTCCTCGGCTACACCTACACGCCCAAGGAGGACAACGATCCCGACGGCGACGGCCTGCTCGGCGTCGTCGACCAGTGCCCCGACCAGCCCGAGGACTTCGACGGCTTCGAGGACGAGGACGGCTGCCCCGACCGAGACAACGACAAGGACGGCATCGTCGACCGCAGCGACGGCCCGAAGGACGACCGCGGGTTCGGCCAGTGCATGAACGATCCCGAGGACTTCGACGGGTTCCAGGACACCGACGGCTGCCCCGATCCCGACAACGACGGCGACGGCATCCTCGACGCCGTCGACGGCCCCGACGGCAGCTGCAAGAACGACCCCGAGGACAAGGACGGCTTCGAGGACGAGGACGGCTGCCCGGATCCGGACAACGACAAGGACGGCATCCCGGACGTGTCGGATGGCTGCCCGAACGAGCCCGAGGACATCGACAACTTCCAGGACGAGGACGGCTGCCCGGATCCGGACAACGACGGCGACGGCATCCTCGACGTGGACGACAACTGCCCGAACGACCCCGAGAACAAGTGCAACGTCTCGTTCAACCCGTGCGAGATCGTCATCACCGACAAGGTCTACTTCCGCTACGACAAGTTCGAGATCGACCCGAAGAGCTACCCGCTCCTCGACGCGGTGGCGTCGGTCATCCTGAGCCAGCAGTGGATCAAGAAGCTCGAGATCCAGGGCCACACCGACAGCGACGGTACGCTGCAGTACAACGACGAGCTCTCGCAGAACCGCGCCAACGAGGTCCTGAAGTACCTCCAGAGCAAGAAGGTCGACGTCGACCGGCTGCTCGCCAAGGGCTACGGCGAGCGGGTGCCGATCGCGACCAACGCCAACAAGGGCGGCCGCGCGAAGAACCGCCGCGTGCAGTTCATCATCATCGACCCGTCGCAGTCGCAGTGCGCGGAGAAGAAGGGCAAGTAGCCCCCGCTGACGCTGCGTGACTCGAGAGACGCCTCGGCCAGCCGGCCGGGGCGTTTCTCTTTTTTGGGTGACGCCGGGCGTCGGTTGCGGCGTGCGGGATGCCCAGCGGTCGTTGGGGGCCGTTACGGCACGGGCGGACGGCTCATCGTCGATGGGGCCCGCCGACCACGAGCGGGGGCCGCGCAGAGCGACGCCCCGGGGTGCGTGTCGTGGCGCCCCGAGGAGCGTGAGCCGTGGTCTCGCATCACAAGGCGGCCGTGGCCTTTTTCCGTTTGACACCCTCGGGGGCCTCTGACATAACCCACCTCGCTCTCGGCGCCGAGGGGCGAATAGCTCAGTCGGGAGAGCACCTGCCTTACAAGCAGGGGGTCGCAGGTTCGAACCCTGTTTCGCCCATTGAAATCTAGCTCCGGTCTTTCGAGACCAACCGCTTTGGGGCGGTAGTTAAGTCGGTTATAACGTCGGCCTGTCACGCCGAAGGCCGCGGGTTCGAGTCCCG
>PHBI01000149.1:0-16459 GCA_002841945.1 Deltaproteobacteria bacterium HGW-Deltaproteobacteria-14 | reverse complement strand
GGCGGTAGTTAAGTCGGTTATAACGTCGGCCTGTCACGCCGAAGGCCGCGGGTTCGAGTCCCGTCCGCCCCGCCAACGAAGAGCTCGCAGGTTCGCCTGCGGGCTCTTCGTGTATCTGCTCCGGTGGACCGGTCGCTGACACGCGCGGCGGTCGCGCGCGCTGGCGATCTCCTCGGGTGGTCGGGGCCGATGGGCCTCGAGGCGGGGCTGGTCGCGCCGCTCGCTTGGGGCGCGAGCGACGTTCGCCGAGTGGACGCGGTCGCAGGCGGGGTGACCGGCCTCTCAGCCGCTCGGCAGGCGGCGCAGCGCCACGGCCTTGACCGAACATTGACACGACGCGCGGCGTTCCGCGTCCATACTGCCGCCGCGACGCGGCCTCTTGCGGCGCACCATACGGGGGCGACGTGACGAGCGAAACGGCGACGACGAAGGACGGCGGGGTGTCGATCGAGATCCGCGACAGCAGCCCGGCGGCGACGCCCGGGGTGTGGACGCGGTGGGCGGTGCGGTTCGTGCGGGACCCGCGCGACGCCGTGTTCGTCACGCTGACGGCCTCAGCGCTGGTGGTGATGCTGACGATGGCGATCCTGGCGTTCGTCCCCGGCGTCCTGTCACCGTGGTACGCGCTGGCGTATCTGGCGGTGCTGTTCGCCGGCTTCGTCGATCGCTACATCCTCATGTTGCATTGCACGAGCCACCGTCGCCTCTTCGGGCGCGGCCTCGGGGCGCTCAACCACGTCATCCCGGCGGTGCTCGGGCCGCTGATGGGGCAGACGCCTTACACCTACTTCGCGCACCACGTCGGGATGCACCACCCCGAGAACAACCTCGCGGACGACCTGAGCTGCACGCTGAAGTACCGGCGGGACAGCTTCGCCCACTTCATGCGCTACTTCGGCAGCTTCTTCTTCTTCGGGATCTTCGAGCTCACCCGCTACCACCTGCAGCGCAAGCAGATGAAGCTCGCGCGCATGGCGGTCCTCGGCGAGCTGACCTGGTACCTGCTGGTCGTCGGGCTCGCCTTCGTGAACCTGGCCGCGACGCTGGTCGTGCTCGTCATCCCGCTGGTGCTGGTGCGCTTTCTGATGATGGCGGGCAACTGGAGCCAGCACGCGTTCATCGACGCGCGCGACGTGGCCAACCCGTACAAGAACAGCATCACCTGCATCAACACCCGCTACAACCGGCGCTGCTTCAACGACGGCTACCACATCGGCCACCACGTGAAGGCCAACCGCCACTGGGCGGACATGCCGTCGGACTTCGCCGCCAACCTCGACCGCTACCGGGACGAGGACGCCGTGGTCTTCGAGGGCGTCGACTACTTCCAGATATGGGCGATGCTCATGCTCAAGCGCTACGACGCGCTGGCCAAGCGCTTCGTAGAGCTGCGCGGGGACGCGCGGACGCCGACCGAGGTCGCCGCGCTCCTGCGCGAGCGCACGCGCCCGATCGTCGCCGCGGGCTGAGCGTCGACGCGGCGATGGTCGCGCTTGGTCTCCGGGCGCCCCGGCGACGGCGTGTTGACACGCCCGGCGGGGTGGGCGATCGTGAGCGATGTTCGCAAGTGCGGGACGAGCCGACGGAGATGGTCTGCCCGAGCGCCGTTCGCTCGCAAAAGAGGCGGGCCCCACGGAGCCTCGGCGGCGGTGGCCATCACCCGCGCCGCGGGCGGTGAACGCGCAATGAGCTCTCGCAACAGCGGCGTGTGTCTGCGCGGGGAGGCTCTGCGCGAGGCCCGACAGGGACTCCTGTTGACCCAGGAGGCGCTCGCGACCGCGGCGCAGGTCACCACCCGGACGGTGCAGCGCGCGGAGGCCGGCGACTCGCTGGCGATGGAGTCGGTGCAGCGGCTGGCGGCGGCCCTCGAGATGCCGCTGGTCGCGCTGCTTCGGCCGGGACCGAGCTGGGTCCGGGATCGCCTCATGACCTACGGGCTGCTGTGTCCCGCGGCGCCCACCCCGTGGGCCGAGCGGGACACCGAGACGCGGGCTCTGCGCGAGGCCCTGACCGCCGGTCACCCGGCTTGTTTCGTGGTGACCGGCCTGAGCGGCATCGGCAAGACGTCCCTCGCCAGTCACGTCGCGCACCTGCTGCGGTCGGACTTCCCAGACGGCATCGCGTGGCTCGGGCCGGCGGGTTGGAAGGGGCACCGCGGACAGCTCGCGGTGGCGGACGCGCTCCGCTTCCGCGATCGCCTCCCACCGGCGGAGCTCGCCGGCAGCGCGGCGCTCGACACCGCCTTCGGGCACCGGTTCTTCGAGCTGTCGCGCCTGCTCGTGCTCGACGACGTGACCGACGCCGAGCAGGTCCAGCGCTTCTGGCATCCGCGCGCGCGCCTGCTCGTGACGTCGGCGCTGCGCTGCGTCGCCGACGAGCTGGGCTGGGGGAGGCTCGAGCTGGGCCCGTTGACCCTCGAGCACACGATGGGCCTGCTCGACGCTCACCTCGGCGAGCGCGCCGAGCGCGACGAGAGCGGGCTGCGGAGCCTGGCCGCGGTGGTGGCCGGGTCGCCGCGGAGCGCGCAGATCGCCGGCAAGGTGCTGCGGCGCGAGCGCCACGTCGGCGCGGCCGAGTACGCGGCGCAGCTGCGCGAGGCGCTCGAGCGCGGGGCGGATGGCGCGCGGCCGCCCGACGACACGTTCTTCGCCGCCCACACCCAGCTCCGGCGGCGCGTCTCGGACGCGGCGTGGGGCGTCTTCGGCGCGGTCGGCTTCTTCGAGGGAGTCCGGTTCACCGCGCAGTGGGCGGCGGCCGCCGCGGACGTCCCCGTGGGGGCGGCGCGCCGTCACCTGGGCGAGCTCGTCGACGCCTACCTGCTCAGCGCCGAGAGCGCGGGAGCCGGCGCGGGGCCGATCTATCGGCTGGACGCGTCAGCGTCGCGGGCCGCCCGCTGGAGCGGGCATGGGACCGAACCTCGGGTGTGGGAGCGGCTGCTCGTCGAGGCGGGGCTGCGGGTCGGGGCGCTGGTCGCGGCGCGACCTCCGGAGGCCGTCGCGACCCTGCGGTCGGAAGCCGAGCTGTGGCAGCACCTCCTCGGCCACGCCCTCGCCAGCTGCTGGCCCGACGGGGCGCCAGGCTTCGTGCCCGACCCGGCCGAGCTGCCCCCGTGGAGCGGTCCCGTGACCGCGACGGCGCGCGTGATGCCGCGTCTGCTCGGGCTCCTCGGCGGTCCGTTGACGTTCGCCGCGAGCGCCGCGACGCGCGGGTGGTTCTGCGACGCGAGCGCCGTCGCGCGAGCGCTCGGCGACGTCAGCACCGAGGGGCGGCTGGCGGCGCATGTGGCGCGGGTGAGCCTCGGGGTGCTGGACCTCCCGGCCGCCCAGCGTTGGGGCGCGCACGCCGCGCGGCTGCTCGCGGACAGCGACGCGGACGCGTCGGCGGTGGCGCGCCTGTGGCAGGCGACGGCCACCTTCGTGCTCGTCGGCGCGCCGGGTCTCGTCACGGAGCTCGAGCCGCTGCTCGCGGTCGCCCGCCACCCCGGCGTGTCTGGTCGCGTGCGGGCGATGGTGATGATGGCGGCCGCGTCCGGCCTGGCCGCCTCGGCGGACGGCGATCACCTGCGTCAGAGCGAAGCGCTCTACGCCGCGGTCGCGGCCGATCCGCCGAGCGCGGCGACGGCACCGCTCATCGAGCAGGTCGCGACCATCAACGTCGCGGTCGTCCGGCGCGCGCTCGGGTGGCCCGTCCCCGACGCGACGGAGGCGGCGCTGGACGCCCTGCGCGCGGGTACGCCTCACGATGGCCTCGACCTGTGGCGGCACGACGCCATTCGGGCGTTCCTGGGCTTGCAGCCATCCCGCACCGCACCGCCGACCGACGTGGAGGCGCAAGAGCTCCTTCTCCTGTCCCCGGAGCAGGAGACGCTGCACCGCGCCCAGTCGCTGATGGATCTGGTGGTGCTGATGCCAGCGTACTTCGGCGCCGTCGCCGGGGGGCACGACGCGACGACGCTGCTGGGCATGGGGGCGCCCTGGGCGGGTCGCGCGACCGAGATCGAGGTGGGCAACGTGATGCTGCTGTTCCCGCTCGCCGGCATGGCGCCGCTGATCTCGAGGGAGACGCTCCGGCTGGCGGGCCGGTGGGCGCGGGCGGCGCTGCCCGAGGAGCATCCCCTGCTCGACGGCCTGGGCAGGCTGGCGGAGGCCGCCGGCCTGCCCGGGTGACGAGGTCGCGGGCGGCTACTTGACCCAGAGCTCCTTGAGGAAGCGGCGCTCGTACGGCTGGCTCGGGGTGCCCTCGCCGCCCATGCAGAAGTACGGGACGTCCCACGCGAGCGGGGCCTCGAGGACCACCTCGCCGGGGCGCCCGACGCCCTGGTCGTAGGGGGTGCCGTCTCGGTAGGAGACGACGTCCGCGCGGAGGTCGATGAACGTGTCGGGATCGGGGTAGACGACCGGCAGGCCGGTGTTGCGCTGGAAGTAGGCGTAGGCCGCCGTCGTGAGGGGGTCGGTGCTCAGGCCCAGCGGCGCGAACTTGATGGTGTCCCAGTTGTATTTGTTGTCGCCCCAGGCGTCGAGGATCCTGGCCCACGTGGCCGCGTTCCCGTAGTTGAGCGAGCGGTCGGCGGCGTCGGTGACGGTCAGGTAGCCGTAGGCGCCGGCGACGCCGGGGTTGGCGGTGGGCGGGGTGTAGGGCTCGGCGCGGGGGATGAGGCGGAGCTCGTCGACGGCGCCGATCTTGTCCGGGGCGTAGCACACCATCTGCGCGAGGGTGGGCGTCGCGGCCCAGACGCCCGAGCTCGACGCGCCCCAGCCCATCCCGCGGATCGGGTCGGTGTAGAAGGTGTTGGTCCCGAGGACCGGGCCCGCGGTCCCGCGGATCTCCGAGGTGTCGCCGAAGTGCTCGAGGGTCGCGACCGTCGGTGCGTCGTCACCCTCGACCATGTCGAGGCGCATCCAGCCGCCGTTCGTCATGTCGCACTGGACGCTGACGTTCGGGGTGCTGCGGTCGCGGTCGACGTTGAGGGAGTAGAAGCCGTCGGTGAAGGTCGGGTCGAAGGCGAGGAGCTCGGTGCAGCGCGTGGCGCACTCCAGGTTCTCCGTCGAGAGCGGCGCCGTGGTGTAGACGCAGGCCCCGGTGGCGGAGTCGCAGGTGTCGGCCGTGCAGATGTCCGAGTCGTCGCAGTCGACCGGGGTCTGCGGCGGGCAGCCGTCGACTTCACACAGGGCGTTGTCGGACACGGTGCAGGCGTCCCCGTCGTCGCAGAGCTCCGCGCAGAACTCGTCGCACGCCCCGAGGAAGTCGCCGTGCGCCAGGTGCTTGTCCACGGCGTTCGCGCTCACCGTGATGGTGTGGAAGTTCGCCGCGTTGCCGGGCGGCACGTGGCACACCTCGAACTTGTCGTTGCCGGCCTGTGCGGGCGTGACCCAGCTGACGGCGGCTGCGAGCACAGCTGCAGACATGATGAAGGTGCTTGGGATCGTTCGGCGCTTCATGAGACCCTCCGTGGCGGCGTTGAGCGTGTGACAGCTGGGAGCGCGACCGCGTGACGCCGTCGTCGGTCGCCTCGCAGCCGCTCCTGGGCGCGGTTGGCCCCGCGTCGAGCGCAGCTGTCCGGTCCGGACAGCCATCGATTCTCCCGCACACGCCTGAATGGTCGGAGTCTGTGGGACTCCCGGCCGCGCGGACACGACAGTGACGCGACAACGTCATGACAGCGCTCCTTTCAAGGGGGCGCGGCGTCGACGCTGTCAGAATACGCGAGCTGCGAGCCGTGGCGCGCGCCTCACGGCGTAGGAAAGCGCCGCCGCCGGGGTGGCCCCGGCCGATCGTCGCCGAGCTCGACGCGCAGCTTGCGGCGAGGGGCGCTGCGGCTATGATGCGCCGTGGCCCACCCAACACCAGCGCACCGGCTCCTCCGGGCGATCGTGGCGATCACCCTGGCGCTGGGTGGCGTCGGCTGCTCCGACCCGTCGACGGTCGGGGGCGCGGACACCGTCGCGATCGAGGTCCTCGGCGGCGGGGACGCGTCCGAGCAGGACGGCGTCGCGTCGGCGGGCGACGCGGCCGCGTACGACACGCACGGGGGCGAGGACGCCGGCGCCCGCGACGCGCAGCCGCTCGCCGACTCCTCCGAGGCGGCGGACACGATGGCGCCCGGGGACGCGTCGGGGGGCGCGGATGGCGTGGCCGCGGATGGCGTCGGCGCGGACGCGTCCCAGGCGGACACGGCGAGCCTGGACGACACCGCGGCCCACGAGGATACGCTCGCGCCCGACGACGCGTCCCAGGCGGACACCTCGCTCGCGGACACCGGGGTCGGCGCGGACGTGGTAGCGGCCGACACCACGGCGGCTGAGGAGCTGCCGGTGGCGGACACCGGGATCTTGAGCGGGCCGCCCTACCTGATGTGGGTCACCCAGACCGAGGTCAGCGTGCGCTGGGAGACGACCGCCGAGGTCGTCGGGCGGGTCGACTACGGCGCGGACGACAGCCTACCGTGGACCCTCGAGGAGGAGTCCCCGCGGCGCACCCACGAGCTGCGCCTGACCGGGCTCGAGCCCGGCGCGGCGCAGAGCTACCGGGTCGTGTACGGCGGCGGCGCGCTGCCGGTGCGCCACTTCCGGACGGCGCCCCCGGACGACGACCCGCGGCCTTTGCGGTTCGTCGTGTGGGGGGACAACCAGAACGGGCCGGACGTCCTCTCGACGCTCGTCCCGTGGATGGGGGACTTCGACCCGGACTTCGCGCTCTCGGTCGGTGACACCGTGCAGAACGGCACCCGCGCGGAGTACCGCTCGCAGCTCTTCGAGCCGCTCGCCGGGTTCGCTGACGAGGTGCCGTTCCTCGTCGCCGCGGGCAACCACGAGCGCTACCAGGATTCGTCGGCGTCGCTCTTCGAGGAGTACTTCTCGCAGCCGGGTGACGAGCACTGCTTCGGGTGGCGCTACGGTGGGCTCTTCGTGCTGTTTGTCGACACCGACCTCGATCTCGACGGGGCGACCACCGGGCAGCGGGCCTGCGTCGAGGCGGCGCTCTCGTCGGAGGCGGCCGTCACGGCGCGGATCCGGGCGGCGGCGTTCCACAAGCCGCCCCGGGTCGAGTGGTGGGCCGGTGGCCTGCTCGCCTTCACCAACGCCATGAAGGCGCCGTGGGTGCGCGCCGACCTCGAGCCGCTGCTCGAGAGCTACGGCGTGGACATCGTCTTCAACGGCCACAACCACCTCTACGCCCACACGCCCGAGACCGCGGGCGGCATCACCTGGGTCACCACCGGCGGCGCCGGCGGGTCCATCGACACCGACTTCTTCCTGTGGCGCGTCGCGACCTGGCCGGAGATCACCACGACCATTCACGAGCACCACTTCCTGCGCGCCACCCTCGACGACGACACGCTGGTGGTCGAGGCGGTCGACGTCGACGGCGCCGTCCTCCACAGCTTCACGGTGGTCGGCGGGCCCTGAGGCGCGTGCTCGGCGGCGCGAGCGCGCCGTGGGGCTGTCCCCCTGGGACACCGCCGCCGTCTCCGGGGACAGCGGGCGCGGTGTGCATGTAACTCGTTGAAATGACGTGGTCGTGGTGTGGCACGGAGCGTGAAACGCAGGGGCGGGTCCCTCACCCGGAGTCCAGCCCATGCGACCCAACCTTCACGCGCTGCCCGCCCTCCTGGCCCTCGCCGCGATCGCCTGCGACACGGCGGGGGGGGCGCCCGCGCCCCTGCCCGACGCGACGGCCACGATCGGGGCGGCGGGCGGTACCCTGAGCGCCTACGACGGCACCCTCTCCTTCAGCGTGCCGCCGGGGGCCCTCGACCGGGACGCGGCGATCACCGTGCGCGAGGCGCCCCCGGAGGTCGAAGAGGTGCTGCGCGCCTGGGAGTTCGGCCCCGACGGGCTCACCTTCGCGCCGGCGGCCCAGCTGAGCGTGACCCTCGACCTTGCGACCCTTCCTGCCGGGGTCGAGCCGCAGACGCTGCGGCTGGCGCACTGGATCCCCGAGGAGGGGCTCGCCCTGGTCCCGGCGGGCGCCACGGCGGCGAGCGACGCCGGCGTCCTGACCAGCCCGGTGGCGCACTTCAGCCAGCGCGCGGTCGTGCAGTACCGCTGCGAGGATCTCAATCAGGAGCCTACGCTCTCCGCGACCTACCAACCCGGCGATCAGGTCGCGCTGACCTGGGCCAGTGACCGATCGGCCCCACTCCTGCCCGCCGTGCTCGAGTTCGCGCGGGTCGTCGGCGATCGGACCGCCCCCGAGGGCGCGTGGCTGCGTCTGCAGGCTGTGGCGCCCGCCACCGGGAGCCGAACGGTCCCCATCGCTCAGCTCGGGGCCACATGGTGCGCCGTCGCGAGGCGTCTGCACCCGGACGCGCCGTGCAGCCCCGACCGGGCGGCGCTCTACTTCTTCCGCTCGCGGACGTACTGCGGGACGGCGGTCGCGGGGCCGCCATCGGCGCCGGTGAGCGTCGCCTACTTCGGGGTGGGGCGGGTGCCAGATCCGCCGGCGAGCGTCCGCGCGGTCCCGGTCGACGAGACCCAGGTGACGGTGTCGTGGGCTCCAGGCGACGAGCACGCGACGTGCTTCGAGGTCGAGCGGGACCAGACCCTCATCGCGCGCGTCGCGGCCGACACCCTCAGCGTGGTCGACAGCGGGGCACCCAGCGACGTCGCGCCCACGCCCGGTTGCCCGGCGGTCGCGACGGTGCCGGCCGCCCTCGCACCCGGGCAGACGGCCACCTACTGCGTGCGCGCGGGCAACGAGACCGGCTGGAGCGGCGCCAGCTGTACGGCGGCGACGACCCCGGTCGCGGGGGCGCTGGCGGCCCCGACCGACTTCCGGGCGGCCCTCGTCGGCGCAAACACCGTGCGGCTGAGCTGGTCTCCGTTCGTCAGCCGCGACGGGACGCCGGTCTCCTACCTCCTCGACCGCAGCGTGGACGGCGGGGCGATGCTGCCCCACGCCGCGCTGAACACCAGCGCCTTCAGCTTCGACGACGTCGACGTCCCGCTCGGCGCGCAGCTGCGCTACCAGCTCCGGGCGACCATCGGGCTCGACCAGAGCGCTCCGGTCGAGGTGGCGATCACGGTCCCGGGGGTCACGGTTCCGGTCGTGCCCGGCGTGGGCGTCGGGATCTGCGACGAGCTCGAGCTGCGCCTGAGCCCTGGCTCGGTCACCCTGGCCGGCGGCCAGAGCGCGCGCGTGACGCTGCACGTCACGCGGCGCGCCGGCTTCACGGGCTACGTCTATCTCACGCCGCAGCTCGCCGACTGTGACGGCGTCTGCGACGTCGCCCTGGCGTTCTGCGACGGCCCCGGCGCGTGTACCTCCGACGGCGCCTTCCTCGACGAGGGGGAGGCGACCATGGAGCTCGAGCTCACGCCGGGCCAGGGCGCCGGCTTCGGCGCCTGGGACGTCGTCGAGAGCCAGCACCCCGCCTGCAAGGTGCGGCTCCAGGTGATGGTCCCGGCGGGGTGACGCGGTGACGGGCGCTGGCGGCTCGGCCCGGGTTCACCCCCGGGCCGGGCCGGGGGGGCGGGGCAGGCCGCCGGTGGTCGGGTCCCACAGCGCCTCGTGCAGCGCGGCCCAGGCGCCGCCGTCGACGGCGACGACCTCGCCGACGTCGTCTGGGGCGTAGCGCGGGTCGGTCGCGACCGGGTCGTAGGTCGTCGAGACCGCCGTCCGGGGCGCGACGAACCACAGCGGGTCGCTGCGTTTGCCGCCGGGGCGGGTGAGGCCGAGCACGACCCGGTCGGCCTCGACGCCGACGAGGACCTCGTGCTGGGGCTGGCGCGGGCGCAGGCTGCGCCACACGCGGTCGCCGCTGCGGATGACGAGCTTGGCGCCGTCGTAGGCGAGGGCGCCGGGGCTCGGTGCGGGGAGGCGGCGGGGCTCGGCGAGGCGCTCCGCGCGGGCGAGCAGGCGGCGCTTCTTGTAGTCGGGCAGCGGCAGCACCAGGAGCGACAGCGCGACGACCGCCGCGAGGAGCGCGAAGACGAGGGACTCGAGGCCGAGGGAGGCCAGGGCGGCGGCGCCGGCGCCGATGCCGACCTTCGTGGCGATGGCGAGGCGGCGCCCCGCCGGGTCGCTCTTGAACGCGGGCAGCAGCGCGACCAGGGTGCGAGCGGGTCCGGCGAGGAGGCGGGCGCGCGAGGGCGCCTCGCGCCAGCCGGGCACGGTACACACGAGCTCGAGCGGGGCCTCCGCCGTGATTCGCCGCCGCCGCCGGCGCTTTCTGGTCTTCTCTTCGGTCACCGGCGCAACATGCCGGGCGTCCCGCGCATCTGGCAAGCAGGACTGGCGAAGGCGCTGGTAGAAGCTTACTCCACCCACGCCACCCCTTCGCCAGGGAGGGGCCTGCGCCGGGGGCGGGCCGCAGCCGCGCAGCTCGCCCGTGAGCGGGCTCGGGTGCGCGCTGGCACGCCTCGTGCCTGAATCTCGCTCGGCCCCCACCCAGCCAGGGGCGCGAAGGAGAGCTGCGATGGAGACACGCCCCGACCCGTACGTCCGCCCCGAGGCGCCGGAGCTCGCGGCGTTCGTCACGTCGCCGTGGGGGGACGCGCCGGATCCCGCGTACGCGAACCTCGCCGACCTGCTGTTTCGCGTTCCCCACCCCGCGGCGCGGCCGGTCGTCTTCGGGACCCTGGGCGACGGCTTCGCGGCGATCACCCTCGAGCGGCTCCGCCACGCGGTCGCGAGGCTCGTCACCGCGCTCGACGATCGCGGCCTCGCGCCCGGAGACACCGTCGCGCTCTTGCGCCTCCCCGCCACCAGCGAGGCGGTCGTCGCCACCGCCTACGCCGCCTGCACCGCGGCCGGGCTGCGGGTGCTGCTGCCCATGATCAGCGACGAGGCGGCGCTCGGCGAGTGGCTGCGCCGCAGCGACGCGCGCGCCGTCCTGTGGAGCGCCACCGAGGTCCGCGCCGCCGTCGGCGGCCAGGTCACCGCCCAGCTCGCGCGCCTCGAGCGAGTCGTCGCGGCCGCAGGGGTGCCCGCCTGCTGCCTCGACGCCGACCTCGGGGTCCCGGAGCTGTTGCGCGAGCCCGCGGCCCCCGTGCCCCCTGACCGCGTCCACGCCATCGTCTCCCGCTCCGCGGCGGCCGATCCGTGCCTCATCCTCACCACCTCCGGCTCGACCGGGGCGCAGCGCCTCGTTCGCTACGCCCAGGGCGCGCTCCTGCGCAGCTGCGCCGCCTGGGAGGCCGCGGGGCTCCTCACCCCCGAGCGCCTCGGCGGGCGCAACCTGTGCCCGCTCTTCGCACACTCGATGGGCGTGCGCGCCTTCTGGAACGCCATCGCCGCGGGGCAGCCGGTGTGCCTCATCCCCCCGGAGTGGTTTCAGGAGCACCCCGAGCGCGTGCGCGAGCTGCTGCGCGCCATGAAGCCCGAGCAGGTCTGGGGCGGCGCGGGCGTCCACCGCGTGCTGCTCGATCTCTGGCGGGCCTTCCCGGACCTCGCCAGCGACGGCCTCGACGCGCTGCGACGGCTGGTCTCGATCGGCGTCGCGTGGGACCCGGCCCTCGCCGCCGAGCTCGAGGCGACCCTCGGCCTCCCCCTCGACAACGGCTTCGGCATGACCGAGGCGCTGCAGGTCACCACCACGGTCGGCGTCGACGCCGCCCCGGGGACCCTCGGCGCCCCGCTCCCCGGGGTCACCCTCGGCCTCACGCCGTCAGCGGACACGCCGGGCGCCTTCGACCTATACGTGGCCTCCCCCTTCGCCGCCCTCGGGGTCCTCGGCGAGCCCGACCTCGGCCCGTGGATCGCCACCGGCGACCTCGTCGAGCGAGGTCCCGACGGGCTCCGCAGCGTCGGCCGCGCTGCGAGCGACTTCTTCAAGGACGCCTTCGGCGTGAAGGTCTCGCGGCGCCGCTTCGCCGAGCTCTACGCCGACCTCGGCGCGCCGATCCGCCACGTCGAGCCCTTCCCCCTCAGCGACGAGCCCGGCCTCGCCGCCCTCGTCTTCGTCGGCGACGCGCCCGTCGACGCGCGCCTGCGCGACCGCGTCGAGGCGCTGCTGCTCGCTCGGACCCTGGCGCTGGCCGATCAGCTCGACGAGACCGAGCTGCGCCACCTCGGCGTGGACCGCCTCGCCTGCGTCCCCGGCGAGCCGCCGCGGACCGCCAAGGGGGGCGTCGCCAGCGCCCGCGCCCGCGCCGACCACGCCGACCTCGTGGCCCAGCTCACCGGGCCGTGGGTCCGCGCCGCCGCCACCCGCCGCCTCGACCGCGCCGCCTACGCCGAGACCGACTACGAGCGCTACGCCTTCCCGCGCCGGGGCGCCATGATGCGCCTCCTCCAGCTCGACGTGAGCTACGCCCGCGCCGACGGCGACCAGCTCCTGCGCGACGGCGGCGATCCGCGCCCGGTGATCGACGGCGTCGGCGGCTTCGGCGGCAACCTCCTCGGCCACCGCCACCCCGAGCTCCTCGCCGCCGCCCAGCGGATCCTCGCCGACGGCGCCGCCCCCACCCTCGACCAGGGCGCCGTCCGCCCGCCCACCGGCGCCCTCGCCAAGCGCCTCTCCGCCCTCGTCGGCGCCACCACCGGCGCCGCCTACGTCGTCCGCTTCGGCTCGACCGGCGCCGAGGCGGTCGAGATGGCCCTCGCCCACGCCCTGCTCGAGCGCGAGGATCGTTTCACCGCGCTGCAGCGCACAATTCGTCGCGAGTTTGGTTCACGGGATCCTGACGCGGTGTCTCGCTGCGTTGCGGAGAACCGCCGCCGCTGGGACGCGCGGCGCCCGGTGGTCCTCGCCATCGCCGGCGGCTACCACGGCTCCACGCTCGCGACCCGCGCCCTCGGGACCGCCGCCAAGCGGCGCGAGGGCTTCGCGTCCGCCATGGGGCTCGACGTCCGCTGGCTCCCCGCCGGCGGGGAGGTCGACCTCGACGCCCTGCTCGCGACCCTCGACGTCCCGCTCAGCACCTTCGCCGACGGCCCCGACGGCCTCGTCCCGGTCCCCGCGCCGCTGTCCGCGGTCGCCGCCGCGGTCGCCGAGCCCATCCTGGGCGAGGGCGGCGTGATCCCGGTGGATCTCGGGCTCCTCGCGCGCCTCGCGGCGCAGCGCTTCCCCCTGGTGGTCGACGAGATCCAGACCGGCCTCGGCCGCACCGGGACCTTCCTCGCCTCCGAGGGCGTCGCTCCCGCCTACGTCGTCCTCGGCAAGGCCCTCGGCGGCGGGCTCGCGAAGGTGTCCGCGCTGCTCGTCGAGCGCGCCCGCTACGTGGACCGCTTCGACGAGGTCTACGCCTCGACCTTCGCGGGCGACCGCTGGTCCTCGGAGCTGGCGCTCGCGACCCTCGACGTCATCGAGCGCGACGACGTCCCCGCCCTCGCCCGCGAGCGCGGCGCCGCCATCGGCGAGCGCCTCGAGCGCGTGCGCCGCGCCTTCCCCACGGTCCTCACCGACGTCCGCGGCCGCGGCCTGCTGTGGGCCTTCGACCTCGATCTGGCGCCCGCAGGCTCGTTCGCCCTGCGGGCCCTCGACGCCAAGGAGCTCGGCACCCTGGTCGCCTCCGCCTGGCTCCTGCACCGCCACGGCGTGCGCCTGCTGCCGACCCTCGGCCGCCCGCGCGCCCTGCGCTTTCAGCCGAGCGCCTTCGTCACCGACGCCGGTCTCGACCGCGTCGCCCGGGCCCTCGAGGAGCTCTGCGGCCTCATCGCCCACGGCGACTCCGCCGCGCTGCTGAGCGTCGTCGTGGACCCGCTGCGGCCCTTCGCTCCCGTCCCCGACCCCGCGCGCGCCGCCCCCGGTATCCGGACGACCCTCGAGGTCCCCGCGCCGGGCGCCCGCAAGGTCGGCTTCATCGCCCACTTCGTCGCGCCCGATACGGAGCTCGCCCTCGCCGACCCCTCGCTCGCCGCCCTGGGCGCGGCGGCGCGCACCTCCCTCGCGCACCGCCTCGGCGCGCTGCTCGAGCTCGAGCCGTTGGTCGTCACCCGCACCAACCTCCTCGCCGACCGCGTCCACCTCAGCTTCCTGATGCTCCCGGCGCCGACCTTCACCCTGCGGGCGCTGCTGCGCTCGCGCGACCTCGTGAAGGTCCAAGACGACATCCAGCGGGCCGTCGACCGCGCGGTCGCCGACGGCTGCGAGGTCGTCGCCCTCGGCGCCTACACCTCCATCCTCACCCGCAACGGCCTCGCCATCGCGCCCCCGCCAGGGGTGCGCCTGACCACCGGCAACAGCTTCACCGTGGCCGTCGGCGCCCGCCGGGTGGAGGCCGCGTGCCGCGAGTCGGGCCTCGACCCCGCCGCGCCGGCCGCCTGCCTCGGGATCGTCGGCGCCACCGGCAACATCGGCCGGGCGCTGGCGCACCGCCTGCTCGTCGACGGCCCGTTCCGCCACGGGGTGCTGATCGGCCGCGATCGCCCCCGCCTCGAGGCGCTCCGCAGCGAGCTCCAGGCGACCGGGGCGCCGCTCGGCGACATCGCGCTCGCCACCGACCTCGCGGCCCTGCGCGCCGCCGCCGTCGTCGTCGTCGCCACCAACGCCAGCGAGCCCCTCATCCACCCGTGGCACCTCGCCCCCGACCGCCCCACCATCGTCGCCGACGTGTCGGTGCCCGGCGCCCTCGACGCGGCCGTGCGGGCGCTGCCCCGGGTCCGGACCTTGGCGCTGGCCGGCGTCGTCCCCGTGCCCGGCGAGCCCACCCTCCGGCTGTCCGCCCACACCGCGCCCGGGACCCTGTTCTGCTGCGCGGCCGAGGCCCTGTGCCTGGCGCTCGCCCCGGTGGAGACGGCGCCTCTGCGCCTGACCGGGGACGTCGACCCCGTCGCCGTGCGCGTCCTCGAGGCCGTGGCCGTCCGCCACGGCTTCCTCCCCGCAGACGGAGCCGCCCCGTGACCCACCTCTACAACTTCGGGATCTCCCAGGAAGACGAGCGGACCGAGGCCGCCGCCCTCGACCTGCAGCCCACCGACCGCGTGCTGTGCGTGGCCTCGGCGGGCGACATGCCGCTGTCGCTCCTCGCCCTCGGCGCCGCCGAGGTCCACGCGGTCGACGTCGACCCCCACCAGCTCGAGCTGACCCGGCTCAAGCTCGCGGCCGTCTGCGCCCTGCCACGCCAGGACGCGGCGCGCTTCCTCGGCTTCCGCCCCGCGCCCCCGCGCCAGCGCCTCGCCTGGCTCGCCGCCGTCACCACCGCGCTGCCCGCGGCCTCGGCCGCCTTCTGGCGCGCCCACCGCGCCGAGGTCGCCGCCGGCGCCATCTGGGCCGGCCGCTTCGAGCGCTACGTCCGCCGCCTCGCCCCGCTGCTGCTCGCGCTCATCGGCCCGGGCCGCGTCCGCGCCTTCTTCGCCGCGCCTACCCTCGACGAGCAGCGCCGCCGCTTCGACGCCAGCTTCGGCCGCCGCCGGGTGCGGGCGCTCTTCAAGCTCGCCTTCCACCCGACCGTCTTTCGCCGCCGGGGCATGGACCCGCGCTCGCTGTCTCACCGCGACGCCGCGCGCTCCCTCGGCGACCAGTACTTCGACCAGCTGCGGCAGATGGGCACGGCCACCCCAGCGCGCGAAAACCCCCTCTTTCAGCTCATGCTGCTCGGCCACACCCTGGGCGCAGACGTCGTCCCCGCCTACCTCTCCGCGGCGGGCGCCGCCCGCGTCCGCGCCAACCGCGACCACCTCCACCTGCACCAGGCCGACCTCGCCGACTGGCTCGAGGCCGCCCCGCCCGACGCCTTCGACAAGGCCCACCTGTCCAACGTGCCGGACTGGCTCGACGCCGACGCCTTCGGCCGCGTGCTGCGCCTCGCCTGCGCCCGCGCGCGCCGTCCCGCCCGGGTCGTGTGGCGCTTCATCCACGTCGACCGCCCGGTCCCCGAGGATCTCGCGGGCGTCCTGAGCGTCGACGGCGAGGCCGGGCGCCGCCTCGCCGCGCAGGACCGGTTCCCGTTCTATGGGGTCGTCCCGGCCGTCATCGACGAGGCTTTGGCGTGACCGCTTTTACGCTGCGCCCTCTTGGAGACGGCGACGAGGCCGCCCTGCACGACCTCCACCGCGCCTGCCCGATCGAGGCGGACTTCCACTTCTACTTCGATCGCGGCCCGGACTTCTTCGCCTGGCCGGGCGCGGTCTACGACGCCCACGCCTACCTCGGCGCCGAGCGCGGCGGCGCGCTCGTCGGCGCGGTGATGGTGGCCGAGGCCGACGGCTGGGTCGGGGACGCCCCGGGACGCTGGTTCTACCTCGGTGACGCCCGGGTCGCGCCCGCCGCGCGCGGGCTCGGCGTGGCTCCGGCGACCGCCGCGGCGCTGTTCGCGAGCCGCGCCCCCGAGGTCGGCCTCGGCGTCGGGCTGGTCAAGCGCGGCAACGCCCCCGCCGAGCGGGCCACGGCCGCGGGGCGCGTGCCCGGCTTCTTCACCTCCCGGCTGTGCGACTACGACGCCGCCAACCTGATGCTCCTCGTCGGCCTCGGCCGGCCGCGCGGCGTGCGGGTCCGCCGGGCCACCGAGGCCGACGTCGAGGCGGTCTGCGCCTTGACTCGCGAGGCGTGGCGGGGGCGGCTTCTGGCCCCGACCCT
>PHBI01000148.1 GCA_002841945.1 Deltaproteobacteria bacterium HGW-Deltaproteobacteria-14 | reverse complement strand
GCCCGGCGCGGGCGCGGCGGCGTCCTCGCTCGGCGCGGGCGCGGGCTCGGCGGCGTCCGCGGACACGGCCGGCGCGGCGGTGTCCGAGGCGACCGCGGGCTCACCAGCGCCTGGCGCGGCCGGCGCCGGCGTGGGATCACTCTTGCCCTTGCAGGCGGTCAGGCTCAAGGCCAGGGTGAGCGTGGCAACAACGATCCTCACGGCGTCCTCCGGATGTACGGTGGACGTCTAAAGGCCACCGCGGAGGCGCAGTATCGGGCGCCGACCGCCGTCTGCCAAGCCTGATCGGCCGACCCCCAATGGCAGGCAGCGGGAAGCCGACCCCAGAAGGCAGGACACCGCAGGTGGCTCGAGGCCGCCTGCGGTGCTGGAGTGAGATCTAGCAGATGGGTGGGCGGCGGGTGGGCCGCCCGGGTGGCATGTAAGTATCTATCGGTCTCCCGGCCCGTTTTCTTGAGCGCGTTCTTCGCGACGCGTGTTTTTTTCCTCAGACCGGCCTGCGAAGCGGGTCTGCGCCCACTCGCCCGCCGCCCCGGGTGGACAACGCGGGCGCCATGCCTATGCTTTGGGCGCTTATCACGACGACACCGGAGAAGATTCATGGCCAAGGCCCGCATGCAGATCGCCCTCAACAGCCCCGCAGACAAGGTCTGGGCGCTCGTCGGCCCGTTCGAGAACCTCTCGCAATGGCACCCGATGATCACGAAGTCCGAGCTCTCCAAGGACGGCAAGGTCCGGACGCTGACGCTGCCGGACGGCTCGACCTCGCAGGAGCGGCTCATCACCCACGACGACAAGGCGATGCAGTACCGCTTCACCCTCGAGGGCGCCTCGACGATGCCCGTCAAGAACTACCAGAGCGCCGTCACCGTCATGGCCCTCGGCGAGCGCACGCTGTTCACCTGGGAGGCCGACTTCGACATCCCCGCCGGCGCCCCCGAGGCGCAGGTGACGGGTATGATCCAGCGCATCTACGACGCGGCGGCCCCGGGCCTCAAGGAGCGCTTCGGCGGCTGAACGGCTGAGACCGCGGGGGCGCGTCGCCCCCCGGCCGTTGGCTAGCGCCAGCGGAAGAGCTTCAGCGCGATGGCGAAGGGGATCACGCCCCAGGCCGCCAGCACCGCGAGCTCGGGGAGCTGCGAGGCGAGCCCCGCGCCCTCGTTCATCACCGCGCGCAGCGAGTCGTTGAGCGCCGTGAGCGGCAGCGCCTGTAGCACCGGGTGGACCGCCTCCGGGAAGCGCTCGTAGGAGAAGAAGGTCCCCGACAGGATCCACATCGGGAGCATCACGAGGTTCATCAAGCCCGACGCCACCTCCACGCTCTCGGTGCGCGAGGCGATCAGGACCGAGACCCCGGTGAACGACAGCCCGCCGACGAAGCACAAGACGGCGACGTCGAGCGCGCTGCCCTGCACCGTGACGTCGAACACCAGCGCGCCGAAGCCGACCAGCGCCACCACCTCGATCACGAGGAACACGAGCCGCGACAGGATGAAGGACAGCAGGAAGTCGCTCCGCCGCATCGGCGTCACCGCGAAGCGCCTGAGGAGCTTGCCCTTGCGCTCCTGAACGACCGCGTATCCCACCCCCCACAGGCCGCTCCCCATCAGGTTCATCGCGATGAGCCCGGGCAACAGGAAGTCGATGTAGCGGCTCCCCGGCGGGATCTCGGTGTGCTCGCTGATGGTCGCGACGTCCTCGCGGCCGAGCGCGCGCTGCACCGCGGCGTCGACGACCAGCCTGGCGACCCGCGCCTCGCTCCGGCTCGGGTCGAAGCGGTAGTCGAACCTGTCGGGGGGCGTGAACGCGACAGCGAGATCGACGGTCCCCTTGGCCAGCTGCGCGTCGAGGGTGACGCGGTCGAGCTGAACGACCTGGACGCCGGCGGCGCCCCCGAGGAGCTCCACGAGCTCGGCGGCGTGGGGGTCGGCGACGTCCACCGCGACCCGCGCGGGCTCCGGCGGCTGCTCCCGAAAGGCGACGCCGAGGCCGATGGCGAGCAACACCGGGAACACGAAGACCCAGAAGATCGCCCCCGGCTCGCGCAGAAACACCAGCACCCGGGCGATGGTCAGCGCCACCAGCGGGCTCCGCTGGCGCTCCGGGCGCGACGGCGAATCGGACGATCGGCGGGACTCAGCCATCTCGCAACCCTCGGCCGGTGAGGTGCACGAAGACGTCCTCGAGGGTCGCCCGGTGGGTCGAGAGCGCCGACAAGCCAGCGCCCTCGGCGGCGACCCGCGCCAGCAGCCCCGGCATGGCCACGGCCACGTCGGTCACGTGGAGGCGATGGCCGGCGCCCTCGCCACGAGCGCTGATGACCCCCGGGAGCTCGTCGAAGCTGCTCACCGGCCGCTCGCACGTGAGGTCGATCACCTGCTCGGCGCCGAGGGACGCGATGAGCCCGTCCGGCGTGTCCTCGGCGATGATCTTGCCCTGATCGAGGATGGCGACGCGGTCGGCGAGCCGCGCGGCCTCCTCCATATAGTGGGTCGTGAGCAGCACCGTGCCGCCCTCGGCCTTGAAGGCCTCGACGACCTCCCAGACCTGGCGCCGCGACTGCGGGTCGAGGCCGGTCGTCGGCTCGTCGAGGCACAGGACCCGCGGCGCCCCGACGAGCGCGCACGCGAGCGCCAGTCGCTGCCTCTGCCCCCCGGAGAGCTTGCCGACGCGCGCCCCGCGCTTGGACTCGAGCGAGACCAGCGCGATGACGTCGTCGACCCCGCGTCCGCTGCCGAAGAAGCTGCGAAAGAGGCGCACGGTCTCGTCGACCGTCAGCTTCTCCTGCAGCCGCGTCTCCTGGAGCTGCACCCCGAGCATCCGGCGGATGGCCTTGTCCTGGCGCGCCCCCTGTCCCCAGCGCAGCCCGAAGACGGCGACGTGCCCCGAGGTCGGCTCGGTCAGCCCCTCGATCATCTCGACCGTGGTCGTCTTGCCCGCGCCGTTCGGGCCGAGCACGCCGAGGCACTCCCCGGGGGCCATCGTCAGGTCGATCCCGTCCACGGCGGTGACGTCCGGGTAGCGCTTGACCAGCGCGCGGCACTCGACGGCGGCGCTCACGTCAGAGGCTCCTCAGGAGGAACGCCGCGAGCCCGAGCAGGGTGTAGGCGACGGCGACGGCGAGCACCGGCCCGCGCACCGCGCGCCGCCCGACCGGCGGGTCGAGGCTCTGCGGTCGACCGCGGTAGACCGTCTCGGGGCCCGGCGGCGGCGTCATGGGCCGGGGATGAGCCGCTGGAAGTACTCGACGATCGACGGATCGGTCCAGTCGCGCGCGTTCACGAAGCGCGCGAGCACACGGCCGTTCAGGATCACGTAGCTGTCCGGGATGTTGCGCGTCCCGAAGGTCTCGCGCAGGGTCCTGCGCTTCTCCTCCCCCGCGGCCGGATCGCGCAGCACCAGCAGCTTCTCAGCCGTGGGCATCCCGCCCGCCCACTTGGTGAAGAACGCCGCGATGTCGTCCCACGACTCGTCGTAGCTGACGGCGACGATCGCGAAGGGCCGCCCCTCGAGGGTCTTGCGCAGGCCGACCATGCTCGGCAGCTCGTCCACGCAGGGCTTGCACCAGGTCGCCCAGAAGTTGAGAAACACCACCGTGTCCCGCGGGAGCTGGCGCAGATCGAAGGTCTTTTCCGGCCCGAGCTCGAGGACGTACGTCTGCTGCGTCTCGGTCATCGGCTGATCGACGATCTCGGCGCCGATCCCGGCCATGAGGCGTTGGATGCGGGCCCTCGGGTCCTGCTCGCCGACGCCGCCGACCGCCTTGAGGATCACGAAGACCGCCAACACGGCCCCCACCCCGATGGCGAGCGCCTTCCTGGCGAACTTGGCCTGCTTCGCGTTCATGACCTGCCGGCTACCATGATCGCGGAGCGGAAGCCAGCCTTCTCGCCCCCGCGAGCGCCCCCCCTCGGCCTCCCGAAATGCTTTTCGCCGCGCCCCGGATGACGTAGGGTCCGAGCCGGGAAGACCGGAGACAGCCGCATGATCGACGACCCGCTGACGCTGACCGACGACTTCCTCCCCGGATCGCTCGACGCCTGGCGCGAACAGGTGGAGCGCGACCTGAAGGGGGCGCCCTTCGACCGCCTCGAGACCGAGCTCGAGGAGGGGATCCGCCTGCGCCCGCTCTACACCGCGGCGGACCTCCCCGACCCGGGCGCGCCCGGCGTGCCCGGCCTCGCCCCGTTCACCCGCGGCGCCCGCGCCCTCGGCTACGCCGCCCTCGGCTGGGACGTCAGACAGGTGTGCGACGTCGCCGACGTCGACGGCGCGCGCCTCGCCCTCGACGAGGACCTCGCCGGCGGCGCGACCTCCGCGCTGCTCGGCTGCGACGGCGCCACCCGGCGCGGCCTGAGCGACCCGCGCGGGGACGGCCTGTTCCTGAACAGCGCGGCCGACCTCGCCACCGTCCTCGCGGGGGTGGACCTCAGCCGCACCCCGCTCGCCTTCGACGCCGGCGCCACGACCCCGCTGCTCGTCGCCGCGCTGACCGCGGTCGCCGACGCGCGCGGGGTCCCGCGCGCTCACCTGAGCGGTGACCTCGGCGCCGACCCCCTCGCCGCCCTGGCCCGCGACGGCGCCCTGCCGCAGGGACTCGAGGCCGCCTGGGACGAGCTCGCCGAGCTCCTCCGTTTCTGCCACGCCGAGCTCCCAGGGGTCCGCCCCCTCGGCGTCGACGCCGGGCCGTGGCACGACGCGGGCGCGACCGCCGTCCAGGAGGTCGGCTGGGCCATCGCCGCCGGAGTCACCACCCTGCGCGCCCTCGCCCAGCGCGGCGTCGACACGACCCTGGCCGCCAAGCACCTGACCTTCGGCCTGCGCACCGGGACGCGCTTTCTGCTCGACGTCGCCAAGCTCCGCGCCGCGCGACGCCTGTGGGCCCGCGTCCTCGAGGTCCTCGAGGTGCCCGGGAGCCTGCGCGGGATGCGCATCCACACCCGCACCGCCGACCGCGTCCTCACCCAGCGCGACCCCTGGGGCAACTTGCTGCGATGCACCATCGCGACGTTCTCGTCCGCAATTGGCGGCGCTGGCGTCATTAGTGCAGCGCCATATGACCGCATGCTGGGGCCCTCGGATCCCGAGGCCCGCCGGATGGCCCGCAACACCCAGCGGGTGCTCCTCGACGAGGGGCAGCTCCACCGGGTCGTCGACCCCGGCGGCGGCAGCTGGGCGCTCGAGTCGCTGACCGACCAGGTCGCGGAGGCGGCGTGGGCGGAGTTCCAGCGCATCGAGGCGCTCGGTGGCATGGACCGCGCCGTGGTCCTCGGTCACCTCGCGGCGGCGCTCGACGCCGTTGAGCAGCGACGCGGTCGCGCGATCGCGCGCCGCAAGGACCCGATCACCGGGGTGAGCGAGTTCCCGAACCTCAGCGAGGCCCCCGTGGTGCGGCCGGGCGCCGACGTGGCGGCGATCGGCGCCAAGGCCCGCGCGCGCCAGGCCGACCGTGACGAGGGCGCCGCGCAGGCGGCCATCGCGGCCGTCCCCGGCGGAGGCTTCGAGGCGCTGGTGCGCGCGGCCGCCGCCGGCGCCAGCTTCCACGAGCTCGCCGCGGTGCGCTGGGCGGGGCGTGACGCGACCCGCGCCGCCCCGCTGCCCCGCCGCCGCGCCGCGGCCCCCTTCGAGGCGCTGCGCGATCGCAGCGACGCTCATCGCGACCGCACGGGCGCGCGCCCCCGGGTCTTTCTCGCGAACCTCGGCCCGGTGGCGGCCCACGTCGCGCGCTCGAACTGGATCCGCGCGCTGTTCGAGACCGGCGGCTTCGAGGCGGCCGGCAACGACGGCTTCTCTGATCCGGCGGCGGCCGCCGCGGCGTTCTCCGCCGACGGCGCGACCATCGCCATCCTGTGCGGCTCGGACGCCAGCTACGCCGAGCTCGGCGCGCCCACCGCGGCGGCGCTGACCGCGGCCGGCGCCCGGGTCCTGGTCGCCGGACGCCAGCCCGCGGACGGCGAACAGGCGCTGCGCGAGGCCGGCGTCGCCGACTTCGTCTACCTCGGCCAAGACGTGTTGGCCCTGCTCACCGCAGAGCTCGACCGCGTGGGGGTGGCGTGATGGTGCAGCAGCACTACCGGAAGATGAGCCAGGCGGTCCCGAGCTTCGCGACCGTCCCCCTGACCACGGCCGCGGCGCCCGCCGCGCCCAGCGCGGGCGACGGCTGCCCGACCCGCCCCACCGGCGCCGCCTGGCACGCCGTGTCGGCCGCCAGCGGCCTCGACCCACGCGAGCTCGTCTGGGACACCCCGGAGGGCATCCGGGTCGAGCCCATCTACGGCGCCGACCACCTCGCCGGGCTGCCGCACCTCGGGACGATGCCGGGCTTCCCGCCCTTTGTGCGCGGCCCGTACCCGACCATGTACGTCCAGCGGCCGTGGACCGTCCGGCAGTACGCCGGCTTCTCCACCGCCGAGGCGTCCAACGCCTTCTACCGCCGCAACCTCGCGGCGGGTCAGAAGGGCCTCAGCATCGCCTTCGACCTCGCCACCCACCGCGGCTACGACTCCGACCACCCGCGGGTCCTCGGCGACGTGGGCATGGCCGGGGTCGCCATCGACTCGATCCTCGACATGCGGGTGCTCTTCGACGGCATCCCGCTCGACCGGATGAGCGTGTCGATGACCATGAACGGCGCGGTGCTGCCGGTCATGGCGCTCTACATCGTGGCGGCGGAGGAGCAGGGGGTCGACCAGCGGCGCCTCACCGGGACCATCCAGAACGACATCCTCAAAGAGTTCATGGTCCGCAACACCTACATCTATCCGCCGGCGCCGAGCATGCGGATCATCGCCGACATCTTCCGCTACACCAGCGCGCACATGCCGCGCTTCAACTCGATCAGCATCTCGGGCTACCACATGCAGGAGGCCGGGGCGACGGCCGACCTCGAGCTCGGCTACACCCTCGCCGACGGCCTCGAGTACCTCCGCACCGGCGTCGCGGCGGGGCTCGACATCGACGACTTCGCGCCGCGCCTGAGCTTCTTCTGGGCCGTCGGGATGAACTTCTGGATGGAGGTCGCCAAGCTCCGCGCGGCGCGGCTCTTGTGGGCGAAGATCGTCAAGGGCTTCGACCCGAAGAACCCGAAGAGCATGTCGCTGCGCACCCACTGCCAGACGAGCGGCTGGAGCCTCACCGCGCAGGACGTCTACAACAACGTCGCGCGCACCTGCCTCGAGGCGATGGCGGCCACCCAGGGCCACACCCAGAGCCTCCACACCAACGCCCTCGACGAGGCGCTCGCCCTCCCGAGCGAGTTCGCCGCCCGCATCGCCCGCAACACCCAGCTCCTCTTGCAGCAGGAGACCGACACCTGCCGGGTCGTGGACCCGTGGGCCGGCAGCTACTTCGTCGAGCACCTGACCTGGGAGCTGGCGCAGAAGGCCTGGGCGCACATCGTCGAGGCCGAGGCCCACGGCGGCATGTCGAAGGCCATCGAGCTGGGGCTGCCGAAGCTCCGCATCGAAGAGGCCGCGGCCCGCACCCAGGCGCGCATCGACTCAGGCCGCCAGGTGCTCGTCGGGGTGAACCGCTACCGGCGCACCGACGAGCCCCCGATCGAGGTCCGCCAGGTCGACAACAGCGCGGTGCGCGAGACCCAGATCGCGCGCCTCGCCCGCCTCCGCGCCGAGCGCGACGGCGCCCGCACCCAGGCGGCCCTCGACGCCCTGACCCGGGTCGCCGAGAGCGGCGAGGGCAACCTCCTCGCCGCCTGCGTCGACGCCGCGCGCGCCCACGCCACCGTCGGCGAGATGAGCGACGCGATGGAGAAGGTCTTCGGGCGCCACCAGGCGACACCACAGGCGATCCGCGGGGTATACTCGAGCACCATGACAGGCGACGCCGAGCACACGGTCGCCGCGGTCCGCGAGCGGGTCGCGGGGTTCGAGAAGAAGGACGGGCGCCGCCCGCGCATCCTCGTCGCCAAGATGGGCCAGGACGGCCACGACCGCGGCCAGAAGGTCATCGCCACGGCGCTCGCGGACCTCGGCTTCGACGTGGACATCGGGCCGCTGTTTCAGACCCCCGAGGAGACCGCGCAGCAGGCGATCGACAACGACGTCCACGTCGTCGGCGTCAGCTCGCTGGCGGCCGGCCACCTGACCCTGGTCCCGGCGCTGCGCGCGGCGCTCGCGGCGCTGGGCCGCGCCGACATCCTGGTGGTCGTCGGCGGCGTCATCCCGCCCCAGGACTACCCGGCCCTGCGCGCGGCGGGCGCGGCGGCCATCTTCGGGCCTGGCACGGTCATCACCGACGCCGCGGCGTCGCTCGTCGACACCCTCGAAGCGCAGCTGGACGGCTGACGTGACGGACGGTCCGTCGCCCCCGGCCCGGCGCCCGCACCTGACCCTCGCCGACTACGTCGCGGGGGTGCTGGCCGGGGATCGGACGGTGCTGGCGCGGGCCATCACCCTGGTCGAGTCCCGCCGGGCGGACCACCGGCAGCTGGCCGGCGAGCTCCTGAGCCAGGTGATGTCCGCCACCGGCGGCGCCATCCGGGTGGGCCTCACCGGCATCCCCGGGGTCGGCAAGAGCACCCTCATCGACGCGCTCGGCGCGCGGCTCACCGCGCAGGGCCACAAGGTGGCCGTGCTCGCGGTCGACCCGTCGAGCGAGCGCTCCGGCGGCAGCATCCTCGGCGACAAGACCCGCATGGCCCGCCTCGCGGTGAACCCGGCGGCGTTCATCCGCCCGTCGCCCGCCGCCGGCACCCTCGGCGGGGTCGCGAGCCGCACCCGCGAGACGATGCTCTTGTGCGAGGCGGCGGGCTTCGACGTGGTGCTGGTGGAGACCGTCGGGGTCGGGCAGTCCGAGACCGTCGTCGCCCAGATGACCGACACCTTCGTCGTCCTCGCCATCGCGGGGGCCGGCGACCAGCTCCAAGGCATCAAGCGCGGGGTGATGGAGCTCGCCGATCTGGTCTGCGTGAACAAGGCCGACGGTGACGGCGTGGGCCCGGCCAAGCGCGCCGCGCACGACTACCGTGTTGCACTGCGGTATCTATATGCCGCCGACGCCGCATGGCTTCCGCGCGTTTCGTGCTGCAGCGCAACCGAGGACACAGGCCTCGACGAGCTGTGGGCGCTGGTGCTCGAGCACCGGGCGACGCTGCAGGCGGCGGGCGAGCTCACGGCCCGTCGGCGCCACCAGGCGCTGCGCTGGATGTGGTCGCTGGTCGAGGAGGGTCTTCACGACGCCTTCCGCCGCCACCCCGGCGTCGGCGCGCGCCTCGCCGCGGTGACCGCCGCCGTCGAGTCGGGCACCCTGCCCGCCCCCCGCGCGGCCGCCGAGCTCCTGCGCGCCTTCGGCGTCTCCCCCGAGGGCGACCGATAGCGCGTGGGCGCGAGCCCTGCGGCGCCGCACGAAGAGCGCGGGGCAGGCCCTCGCGAGCCTGCCCCGTTCTCGTTTCGCGAGGTGAGGCGCGCTACTTCGCGGTCACCCGCATGGCGATGCGGCGGTTCTGGGCGCGACACTCCTCGGTGTCGTTGGCCTCGCACACCGGGTGCTCGGGGCCGTAGCCCTCGGCCTCGAGGCGGTCGGCGGCGACGCCGGCGTCCCCGAGCGCCTTGACGACGGCCTGGGCCCGCTGCAGCGAGATCTTCTTGTTGGCGGCGGCGGGGCCGGTGTTGTCCGTGTAGCCGCCGATCTTGAGCTTCAGAGCCGGGTAGGCGGTGAGGATGGCGGCGAGGTTGGCGATCTGGGGGCGCGAGGCCTCCATGTCGAGGGCGGCGCTGCCGCTCGCGAAGGTCAGGCGGTCGAAGTCGAACCAGGTGGTGTCGTCGACCGCGCGCGCCGCGTCGTCGAGGAAGGCGATGAGCTGGCTCTCGGCGCCATCGGGCGCGCCGTCGATGACCACGTCGCCCCCGAGGTCCTTCGACCAGGCGGTCCCGCTCGCCAAGGCGGCGTCGAGGGCGTCGGCGCGCGCGGTGAGGGCCGGAAGATCGGCCGCGAGCTTGGCGACGAGGGCGTCGAGCTCGGTGGTCGAGGTGTCGACGAGCGCCTGCAGCTCCTCGGGGGTCTTGCCCTCGGCCTTGCCGCTGAGGCCGTCGAGCGCGCCCTTGCCGGTGGCGAGGGCGCTGTTGAGCGCCTCGACGTCGGCGGTGAGCGCGGCCGCGCCCGTCGCCGTGGCCGGGACGCCCTTGACCCGCGCGCGCAGGGCGTCGAGGGCGGTCTGCGCGCCGGCCAGCTGGGGCGTCAGCTTCTCGACGAGGGTCGTCACACCGGCCTTCGCGGCGGCGGCCTTGGCCTCGCCCTCGATGGCGCCGACCTGGGTGGCCAGGCCGTCGAGATCCGCGGTCAGCGTCCCCAGCGGGCCGCCCACGTTGGTGTCGAGCCCGGTGGTCAGCTGCTGGAGCTCCTCCCCCTTGCCCCCCTTCACGAGCGCCTCGATCTGCGCCGGCGCTGCGTCGAGCAGGCCCTGGAGCTGAGTCAGCGTCTCCTTCTTGCCGTTGAGCGCGTTCACGAGCGCGGTCGCGCCCGGCAGCTCGAGCGGCAGCCCCTCGGCGCGGCCGAGCAGGCCGCTGACCGTCTCGGTCGCGGTCTTGATCTGCGGCGCGTACTTCGACACCAGGCCTAGCGCCTGCGTCTTGAGCGGCGTCAGGTCCTTGCCACACCCCGACACCATGAGGAGCGCGGCGGCTCCGATAACCCACGACAAACGCGTCTTCATCTCTGCAATCCTCCGTGAGTCGCCGGGAAGGCTCCCGGGCTGACGCGCGTGGCGATAGACCAACCCGAGGGCGCTGTCGAGAGCCGCGCCGCGTGACGCGAAACCACCGCGCCGCCGGACCTGATGTGGACCGCGCCGCGAGCGCTCCCGACGCCGCGCGGAGGGGCGCCGCCGACGCGCTTGCCCCCTCGCGCATCGGTGCCGAAGGTCTCGTCCCCCACCCAGCCCGGAGACACGCGATGGCGACCCTCGACTACGAGACCAAGGTGACGACGCTCGGCGGCGAGGAGCGCGATCTGAGCGAGCACCGCGGCAAGGTCATGCTCGTGGTGAACACCGCCAGCAAGTGCGGCTTCACCCCGCAGTACGACGGCCTCGAGGCGCTGTGGAAGAAGCACCGGGACGAGGGCCTCGTGGTGCTGGGCTTCCCGTGCAACCAGTTCGGCCACCAGGAGCCGGGCAGCGCCGAGGACATCGAGCAGTTCTGCCGGCTCAACCACGGCGTGACCTTCCCGCTGCACGCCAAGATCGACGTCAACGGCAAGCACACCCACCCGCTCTTCGAGCAGCTCAAGGCCGGCGCCCCGGGGATCCTCGGCAGCAAGGGCATCAAGTGGAACTTCACCAAGTTCCTCGTGGGCCGCGACGGCGCGATCCTGAAGCGCTACGCGCCAAAGGACACCCCCGAGTCCATCGACGGCGAGCTCAGCGAGCTGCTGAGAGGCTGACAGGCCCGCGACGAGGGACGCCCCGTGTGCAACTGAACACGGGGCGTCGTCGTTTATTGAAGCCGGTTTGGCGGAGTTAGGCGCGCTTGATCTTGCGACGCAGCACGAGCGCCCCGAGGGCGAGCAGCAGCGCCACGGGCACCGCCGACCCGCCACCGCCGCCCTGGCACGCGCCGCCCTCGACCCAGACCGGTCCGCACCACTGGCCGAAGTCGTCACACGGGTCGAGGGGGTTGGTCCCGTTGGTGCGCTCGACGCCGTCGAGGGCGCCGCCGTGGTCGGTGTCGGGGTCGAGCGGGTTGGTCTCGCTGTCGGTCGGCTCGTCGTAGTCGGTCGGATCGAAGTCGCCGTCCTTGTCCTCGCCCCCGCTGCAGTCGATCGCGGTCCGGCGGAAGCCGTCGCACAGCCCGTCGTCGTCGCTGTCGGAGTCGACCGGGCTCGTCTCGGTGGTCCCCCAATCGGCGGGGTCGCGATCGCCGTCGCGGTCCTCGGGCCCGACGCACGGCGGCACGGTGATCGCGCCGTCGCACAGCCCGTCGCCGTCGCTGTCGGGGTCCATCGGGTTGGTCTCGTCGCCGGTCCCGGGGACGCCGTCCGGGCCGAGGTCCTCGGCGCGATCGAGGATCCCGTCCTGGTCGACGTCGTCACAGACGTCGCCGATGCCGTTGCCGCCCGGCGGGTAGTTGTCGCTCTGATCGGGGTTGTAGACCGTCGGGCAGTTGTCCACCGGGTCGATGACGTGGTCGAAGTCCTGGTCCGGCCCGCCGCAGTCGATGAGGTCGCCCTCGCACGGATCGAGGGGGTTGGTGCCGGCGTCGCGCTCGGCGCCGTCGCTCACCCCGCCCCCGTCGGTGTCGGGGTTGAGCGGGTTGGTCTCGGTGTCGGTCACCTCGTCGTAGTCGTGCCAGTCGGCGTCGCCGTCGACGTCCTCGCTGCCGCGGCAGTCGGTCGCGGTCACCTGGCGCCCGTCGCACAGCCCGTCGCCGTCGCTGTCGCTCAGGATGGGGCTGGTCTCGGTGTTGCCCCAGTCGAGGTGGCTCTTGTCGCCGTCCTGGTCCTCGTGGCCGAAGCACGGCGCGATGGTGATGGCCCCATCGCACAGCCCGTCGCCGTCGGTGTCGGGGTCGGTCGCCGAGGTCTCGGCGCCGGCGTCCCAGCCGTTGCCGGACAGGTCCTCCTCGCTGTCGAGGAGCCCGTCGCCGTCGGTGTCGTCGCAGACGTCGCCCTCGGCGTCGCCGGCGACGGAGCTGTAGCCGAAGACGTCGTAGTGGTTGGCCTGGTCGGGGTTGTAGACCAGCGGGCAGTTGTCCTCGACGTCGACGACGCCGTCGTTGTCGACGTCCGCGCCGCCGACCGCGGTGCTGGTCTGGTTGGAGAAGCGCTCCGGAGCCGGGCCGGCGCCGTCGATGTCGGCCTTGCCCTGGTTGGTCACGAACATCGGCGTCGTCGCGATGACCTTCACCTGGAAGGTGATGATGACCGGCTGCCCGAGGCGCACGACGCCCGCGGCGGCGCCGGGGCTGTGGATCTCGCGCAGGGTGGCGAACGGCGGCGCGCCGCCGGCCTGGTCGGCGAGCGCGGCGTTGTTGAAGGTCGTCGAGCCGGCGACGTAGGCGGTGCCCGCCGGGACCGGGATCGAGAAGGTGCTCGTCGGCGGCGTGTCCGCGGCGCCGACGTCGCTGATGGCCGCCGTATAGGTGATCGTGTCCCCGGTCAGCAGGTTCGGCGGGGTGCCGGGGCTCGCGCTCAACACGACCGCGAGGCGGGCGCCCGGGATCTCGACCGCCTGGCCGCTGCCGGACAGCGCCTGGGCCGCGCCCGCGCACGGGTCATTCCAGGTGCTGCGCCAGCTCGGCGTGGTGATGACGGTGTGGCCGGGCCCGGGCAGGGCGGCGATGTCGTCCACGACGTACTCGAGGGTGACGGTCTTGGTGCTTCCGACGCCGAGGGCGCCCACCGCCACGCCGCCGGTCCCGTTGACGCAGCCCGCGGGGGCGAGGGTCGCCTGGCTGACACCGCTCACCGCGGCCCCGTTGAGGGTCAGGTTGCCGGTGAAGGTCGCGTTCGGCGGATCGGCGTAGCATAGAAACAGCGCGTCCGCGGTCGTGAAGCCGTTGTTGGTGAGGGTCACGGTGTAGACGACGCGATCGCCGATCCAGGTCGCCTGGGTGTCGGCGCTGTGGGCGAGGACGATCGACGGGGCCTTGAGGTCGATCTCCATCCCGACGGCGCTGACGATGTAGTCGTCGCCTCCGCCCGGGGCGGCGGCGGTCGTGAAGCGGGCGGTCACGTTGCTCTGGCCGTTGGACAGCACGCCGGGGCTGTAGATGGCGTGGTTGAGCGGGACCGCGGTGATGTCCCAGCCCTGCCGGGCGCGCAGGACCGGCGTGATGATGTCCTTGACGCCGGTCAGCGGGTTCACCTTGTCGTTGCTCTGGCCGAAGGTGCCGGCGACGTCGAGCGCCCCGAAGGGGTCGTTGATCTGGGAGGCGAAGAAGTTGGTGGCGGCGTTGTTGGGGCCGCTCAGGGGGATGAACAGGGACGTGGTCGGGCTCTTGAGGGCGAGCGAGTCCCCGGTCCAGCGCGCGTCACCCTCGAGGGCGCTGGCGAACAGGCGACCGGCGACCGGCGCGGGCGCCTCGGGTGTGCAGAAGCCGGTGAGCGTGACCTCGGAGTTCTGCGGGCAGCCGGTCCCGGTGTAGCAGACCTTCTTCGCGGTCATCCACAGGCCGAACGCGCGCACGGGCTCGGTCTCGTCCTGGTAGACGGTGAACAGGGTCCAGCCACAGCCGGTGACGTAGGAGCTGTCGGTCCCCGCGACGCCGTACACCTTCGAGACGGTGTAGGCGCCCGGGCCGCCCTGGGTCACCAGGGTCGTGACGTCTGCCCAGCGCTGGTAGTAGGTGTAGCTGGCGCTGACGAGGGTGAGGTCGGTGACCTCGCCGTCGGGGGCGACGACGTGGGTCGTCCCGTTCGGCAGCCTGAGCGTCACCGTCGAGGCGGCGCCGAGGGCCGCGTCCGGGACGTTCACGCCCGCCTGGGTCGAGCAGGCCCACACGAGCTGCGCCCGCACGATGGGGGCGTTCGCCGGGACGTCGAGCAGCGCCGTCGAGCCGTTCTTGGTCCACGCCGGGGTCGTCCCGGCCGGGTAGCCGGGGTCCTGGGAGGACGCGAAGGTGAAGGGATCGGCGATGAAGGTGCCGATGCCGTCCATGTCGCCGGGGAACGCGGCCCCCGCGGCGTCGGCGTCGAGCCCCAGGGTGTTACCGGTGACGGTCATCGTGCCCTGCACACTGCCCTTCCACACGGGCGCTTGCGCACGCGTGGCGCTGGCGGCGGCGAGAGAGAGGCCGAGACAGGAGAAGACTGCGACGAGACGGTGAAGGGTCATGAGGACCTCGTGTTTTCGGGCACTAACGCGCCGGCGGGGTATCACACCGCGCGCCTCGGGTCGAGGCGCAGGTTACAGCGCGGGGGGGCGCGCCGCTCCGGCGCCCCGCGAGCCGCCCGCAAGCGGGCCTGCCGCCTACGTCTGCGGCGCTCGTGCGGCGTGGGGGCGCAGGCGTCCGAGATCGCTCGCCGTTCGCTTCACGTCAGCCGTCTCTTCGTCGCGGTCGCGCCGCCGATCGCGGCCCCTGGGACACCGGAGGGTGACGGTGTAGGCTCGCCCCCATGAGCTCCGACGTCGCCGCGTCCTACGACGCCCTACCCTACCCGGCCTTCGCCTTCTGGTTCACCCACCCCAACCAGCTCGCGGTGATGGCGACGCTCTTCGGCCTCGACCCGGCGCGCCCGCAGCGCTGCCGCGTCCTCGAGATCGGCTGCGCCGTCGGAGGCAACCTGCTGCCGATGGCCGCCGCCGCCCCCCACAGCCGGTTCGTCGGGGTCGACGTGTCCGGCGTGCAGATCGACCTCGCGCGCGCGGTGGCCGACGAGCTCGGGCTCGACAACGTCGCGCTGGTCCACGCCGACCTGCGCGAGTTCGACCCGGCGCTCGGCCCGTTCGACTACATCATCGCCCACGGGGTCTTCTCCTGGGTCGGCGACGACGTCCGCGCCGCGCTCCTCGACCTGTGCCGCGACCGCCTCGCGCCCGACGGGGTGGCCTACGTCAGCTACAACGCCCTGCCCGGCTGGCACACCGCCGGCGTCGTGCGCGACCTCATGCGCCTGCACACCGAGCCCTTCGAGGACCCGGCCGCCAAGGTGGAGCAGGCCCTGGCGATCGTCGAGTGGCTCGCCGAGCGCGCCGAGCGCGCCGGTGAGGACTGGCGGGCGGGCTTTCTGAAGGCCGAGCTCGACAACGCCCGCTCGCTCCCCGGCACCACCGCGCTCCACGAGTACCTGGCGCCGGACAACCAGGCGTTCTACCTCCAGGGGTTCCTCGATTTGTGCAACGCACACGGGCTCAGCTACCTGTCGGACGCGAAGCCGTGGGACATGTGGATCGACAACTTCGGGTCGAATATCGCTGAAACGCTTGGACCTGTTCCGGGTATCATCCGCCAGGCGCAGTACCTCGACTTCGTGACCCACCGCCGCTTCCGCCAGACCCTGTTGCGACGCAATATCGACGCGTTGGGGCGCCGCATCGACACCGCGGTGGTGGAGGGTCTGTTCGTGCAGGCGTCGATCCGCGACGAGCCCGGGCTGGCGGGGATCGCGACCGGCGCCCCGGTGAAGGTCGCCAACCCGAACCGGGCGCCGATCGAGGTCGCCGGGGTCGTCCCGCGCGTCGCCCTCCACCTGCTGCACCGGGGGGGCCGCCGCGCGCTGTCCTTCCAGGCGCTGTTCGACGCCGTCATCGGCGAGCTCGACGTCCTCGGGCTCGGCGCGGGGCGGACCGAGACGCCCGAACAGCGCCAGGCCGTGCGCAAGGAGCTGTCCCGCGGGCTGCTGCGGCTCTTCTTCGGCGAGCTCGTGAGCTTCTGCGTCGACCCGCCGCCGCTGGCGCTCGCGGTCGCCGAGCGCCCCCGCACGGGCGCGTTCCAGCGCTGGCAGGCGCGCCACGGCGACGCGGTGACGAACCTGTGGCACGAGCACATACCGCTCGGCGACGCGGCGCGCGCCGTCCTCGCCCGGCTCGACGGCAGCCTCGACCACGCGGCCCTCGCGGCGCTGCACCCCGACCCCATCGACGAGACCCTCGACGCGCTGCTCCGGGGCGGGCTGCTGCTCGAGTAGGGCGCGGGCGGGAGCGGGCGTC
>PHBI01000147.1:17044-30559 GCA_002841945.1 Deltaproteobacteria bacterium HGW-Deltaproteobacteria-14 | reverse complement strand
GCCCTCGACGCGCCGGCCGGGGTCGCGGTCCTCGACGCTCGCCGCGGCGCCTTCGTCGTGTTCGCGACCGTCGCCGACCACCGGAGGTTCGACGCCGCGCTCAACCGGGCCATCTTCGAGGGCGAGCGCCACCAGCTCATCGGGGCCACGCTGCTCGCCCGCGCCGAGTCCGACTACGTGGCCGTCGTCGTGCGTGGCGACGCGGCGATGCTGGTCGTCGCCACCGACGGCGGCGCGCGCAACTACGGGCGTCGCCTCGCGGAGCTCGCGGACGGCCTCGCGGGCGACCCCGAGTTCGCGGCCGCGATCGCCGAGCTCGACGCCGGCGTCGACGTCGTCGCCTGGCTCGATCTGAGCGACCTCGCCCGCGCGGCGACGCCGGCGTGCGACTCCGGCGTGCCCTGCGCCGCCACGCGGCGCCTCGTCGACCTCGTGCTCGGCCCGCTCGACCGCGTCGCCGTCGGGGCCTCGCTGCGCCCGCGGGCCGTCGAGGTCTCGGCGTTCGCGCCGCTCTACACCACCGCGTGGCTCATGCGTGTGCTCCGCAACGCGCCCGAGACCCCCGCCGTGATCGCCGCGACGCCGCGCACCCCCTACCTGCTGGCGGCGCTCTCGGTCGACGTCGGGGCGGCCCTCGAGGTCGTCGACCTCGCCCTGCGCGCCGACGGCGACAGCCTCGGCGCCGTGCGAGGGGCCGTGCAGGAGGCCGCCGGAGTGGATCTCGACGGCGACGTCCGCGGCGCCCTGACCGGCGAGCTCGGCGTCGTCATCGCCGTCGGGCCCGACCAGGCCGTCGGGGCGACCGACCAGCAGCTCGCGCGCCAGATGGGGATCGCCCTCGCCGCCGGGGTCACGCGCACCGACGAGCTCAAGACCCTCCTCGAGCGCCTCGCCCAGCCGGGCGGGGTCGTGCGAGCCGCGAGCGGCGGACCGGGGCGCTTCGAGCTGTGGCCCTCCCCCCACGGCCCGAAGCTCGACCTGGGGTTCGCGAGCGGGTTCGTCGCCGCGGTCAGCGATCCCGCCTTCGTCGAGCGGCTCGAGGTGCGCGCCGCCGACCGGTGCTTCGTCGCGCAGGTGGCCCACCCCGACCTGAAGGCGCTCTTGTCGCGGTCCGACCGCGCCGCCGTCGTGATGCTGCCGTTGCAGGGGATGGCGCCGATCGCGCTCGGCTATCCGACGGCCTGCTCGGTGACGCCCGACGACGGGTGGCCCTCGGACGACCCCGGCGTCGCCGCCATGCGGGGCGAGCTCGCGGCGCTGATCCGCGAGGACGACCAGGCCTACACCGACGCCCTGGGCGCCCTCATGCGAGAGCGGGCCGACCTCAGCGTCCGCCTCGGGCAGTCGGCCGCCACGGCGCACGTCGAGGAGCGCGGGCTCACGCTCACCGCCGGGCAGTACCTCGACGCGCCGCTCAGCGACACCCTCGTCGCCGTCGTGGACGCCGTGGAGGCCCAGGTCCGGCGCCGCGAGGCGAGCGAGCGGCGGTGCGCGCGGATGTGGGCGCTCGACAACGCGATCCAGGCCGCACGCCCCCCGAGCCCGGAGGCCGAGCCGGCGCCGGAGGCGGACGCCCCGACGCCGGACGGGGTCGCGCCGCGCGTCCCGTGAGTTTCGGCGCCGGACCGTCCGCGCCACCCGCTCCGCCACCTCCGCCGCGCGGGCGCGTCCGATGAAGTGGCCGCGGGCTCGGCTGTGGCGGCTCTCTCGAGGCGGGCCGCGGTGTGGCGGTGGGATTCGGCCGCCGCCCACGATCCGGCCTGCGGGTCGTATCCCGAGGTCGTGATGCTGCGCCTGCGTCATGGCCTTGCGAATCCCGTATTTCCGAGGTGCCGTCGACGCAGGTCGCGTCGCTGCCTCCGAAGCGAGGGGTGACGACGCAACAGATCGTCGCATCGGGCCGTCATTGACGCCGTTCTCGAAGCAGTTGACCGTCGGGTCAACTGGGACGGTACGTGAGTGCGAGCGCTGCGCCCGCTTTGGGTGACGCGGTTGATCGCTCACCGTCTGCAGGCGGAGGTCGCCATGCATGGTGTGCTCTGCGTCACTGCGCTCCCTCGTGGGGCGGCGTGTGCGCTCGTCTTGTCTTCGCTCTTCGTGCTCTCCTCGCCGGCGGTGGCTCAGCAGACGGGCTCCGTCGTGTGGCCCACCGGCCAGTCGGGCCACAGCACGACCCGCCTCCCTGACGACCGCTTCGTGTTCGTGGGTGGGCTCGATGTCGTCGGCGCGCCGACGGCAGACGTCGTCGTCTATGAATTTGCCACCGATCAATTTACGGTCGTCGCCGGGCTCGGCGCGCCGCTCGTGTATCACACCGCCACGCTGCTGAGCGACGGGCGCTTGCTCATCGCCGGCGGCAACGACGGCGTGAGCGACGTCGCCACGCTCCAGATCTTCGATCCGTTCGTCAACGCGGTCACGGCGAGCGCGGCCGAGCTCGAGTCCCCCCGGTCGGGGCACTCGGCGATCTCGCTCCCCGACGGCCGCGTCCTGTTCCGCGGCGGCTACGTCGCTGGCCTCGCCGACGAGGTCTACGACCCGGTCACCGACACCGTCAGTGCGTCGAGCGTCGCCGCAGCGGCGCTCCCGTGGGTCGTGACCGACCTGGCCGACTACCATCCCGGCGAGACCGTGACGGTCACCGGCGGCGGCTGGGAGCCCGGCGAGTTCGTGACGCTGGTCTTCGATGAGGATCCGCTGCAGCACGTCCCCTACGTCCGCACCCTCGTGGCCGACGCGGACGGCGCGCTCTTCGACGACACCTACGTCATCGAGGACTCGGACCTCGGCACCGCCTTCCGCCTCGGCGCCCGGGGTGAGTCTTCGGGGTGGTCCGCCGAGACCTGGTTCACCGATAGCGGCAACGTCACCCTCCTCGTGAGCGGGATCCCACAGACCGACTCCTATGGGTTCGACTGTGCCATCACGGTGCTGACGGGTCCGAGCTGCACCCCGCCCACCGCCCCCGGGACGCAGAAGTGCTCGGCCTGGAGCGCCGTCGGCGCCTACAACGTCTCGACCTTGTCGCGGCTGCTCGCCCCCCAGACGATCGCCTTCGGCGGGCAGTCCTACACCCTCTCGACCTTCAAGAAGGCCGATGGAACGCTGTTTGCGGCGACCGCGGCGGCCGTCGGCGGCAAGCTGGTCGGGTACGCCTGCGTCCCGGCGCCCGTCAACTACGCCAACGACGGCTACTTCGCCTTCTACACCGCGGGCGGCGCTGCGGCGCAGTGCAGCATCGTCGGGCAGACCTACGCGAACGGCGTGAGCAACCCGGACAACGCGTGCCAGAAGTGCGACACCTCGGCGAGCACGACCGCCTGGACCAACAAGGGCAGCGGCACCGCATGCAACGACGGCGACGCCTGCACCCAGGTCGACACCTGCGACGGCAGCGGCGGCTGCAACGGCGCGAACCCCATCGTCTGCGCGGCCACGTCGTGCCAGTACCCGGGCACGTGCAACACCGGCACCGGGCAGTGCTCGAACCCGACGAACAAGGGCAGCGGCGAGGCCTGCAGCGATGGCGACGCCTGCACCCAGACCGACGCCTGCGACGGGAGTGGCAGCTGCGTCGGGTCGAACCCGGTCACCTGCGCCGCGAGCGACCCATGCCATGACGCCGGCACCTGCAACACCACGACGGGCGTGTGTTCGAACCCGAACAAGAGCAGCGGCGCCCCGTGCGACGACGAGGACGCCTGCACCCAGACCGACGCCTGCAATGGCAACGGCAGCTGCGTCGGGAGCAACCCGGTGGTCTGCACCGCGGGCGAGTGTCAGGTCGCCGGCACCTGCGACACCCTGAGCGGACAGTGCTCGAGCCCGACGAACAAGAGCGCGGGCGCGGCCTGCGGAAGCTCGGACAATACGAGCTGCGACGCGCCCGACACCTGCGACGGCGCTGGCAGCTGCCAGGAGCACTTCAAGCTCGCCGGCGCCCCCTGCAGCACCGGCTCGACCAACCAGGCGTGCGACGCACAGGACACGTGCCTCGGCGGCGCCAACGTCTGCGTCGATCGCTGGAAGGCCGCCGACTACGAGTGCCGCGGCAGCCAGGGCGTCTGTGACCGCGGCGCGTTGTGCTCCGGGACCGCCGGGGGGAGCTGCCCGTCGAACACCTTCGAGCCTCAGGGCACCGTCTGCGGCAGCAACTCCAACCCGTGTATCAAGGAGATCTGCACCGGCAGCAGCCCCCAGTGCTACTCGGCCGACCGCAACGGGCAGACCTGCCCCGACTTCGATGGCGACCTGTGCACCGTCGCCAAGTGCGAGGGCAGCACCTGCATGGAGCGCCCGAGCTACGTCGCCCAGGCTGGCACCGTGTGCCGCGAGGCCGTCAGCGAGTGCGACGTGACCGAGGTCTGCACCGGGAGCAGCGTCTGCCCCGCCGACCTCCGCAAGCCGGCCGGGGCGGCGTGCGGCGACCCGACGCCCAGCGACGCGGTGTGCGACGCGGCCGACAGCTGCGATGGGGCGGGCGCGTGCCGCGACAACAACGTCGCGGGCGACTGCGGCACCGTCGGCACGGCCTGCGCGAATCAGGACACCTGCGTCGCCGGCCACTGCGTCGACAACGGCTCGCAGCCGAGCGGCACCCCCTGCGACGACGGCAGCGACGGGACCTACGGCGACGCCTGCGACGGCGCCGGGGACTGCGGCGGCACGACCGTGATCTGCGCCGCAGACACGCCGTGCACGACGTACGCGGCGAACGGGTCGGCGACCTGCACCGCGACGCAGTCGACGGACCCCTGCAGCGATGACGACCTGACCACCTACGCCGACACCTGCGACGGCGCGGGCGCTTGCGTCGGCACGCCGGTCGTGTGCCCCGCGGACACGCCGTGCACGACGTACGCGGCGAACGGGTCGGCGACCTGCACCGCGGCGCAGTCGACGGCCCCCTGCAGCGACGACGACCTGACCACCTACGCCGACACCTGCGACGGCGCGGGGGCCTGCGTCGGCACGACCGTGACCTGCGATGAGGACACCCAGTGCACGACCTACACGCCCAACGGCAGCGCGACCTGCACCGCGACGCAGTCGACGGACCCCTGCAGTGACGACGATCTGACCACCTACGACGACACCTGCGACGGCGTCGGCGCCTGCGTCGGCACGCCGGTCGTGTGCGCCGCGGACACGCAGTGCGCGACGTACGCGGCGAACGGGTCGGCGACCTGCGCCGCGACGCAGTCGACGGATCCCTGCAGCGATGACGACCTGACCACCTACGACGACAGCTGCGACGGCGCGGGCGCCTGCGTCGGCGCGCCGGTCGTGTGCCCCGCGGACACGCAGTGCACGACGTACGCGGCGAACGGGTCGGCGACCTGCACCGCGGCGCAGTTGACGGTCCCGTGCAGCGACGGCGATCTGACCACCTACGCCGACACCTGCGACGGCGCCGGTGGCTGCGTCGGCACGGCGGTGGTGTGCGACCCCGACACCCAGTGCACGACGTACGCGCCGAACGGCACCGCGTACTGCGCCGTCTCGGAGTCGACCGGCGGGTGTGACGACGGCAGCCTCGAGACCTACGACGACCTGTGCGACGGCGCCGGGGCGTGCTTCGGGTCGCCGGTCAGCTGCGAGCAGGACACCGAGTGCGCGACCTACACCGCCAACGGCACCTCGGTGTGCACCGCGACCTTCGACGTCGGCGCCCCCTGTGGCGACAGCGCTGATACCTGCCTCAAGCAGGACACCTGCGACGCCGCCGGCCTCTGCGTCGACGGCGGGCACTGGGCGGACGTCGCGCCCGTCATCGTCTGCCCCGCCGCCGTGACCGTCTGGGTCGGCTCGGTGCCCCCGGCGGACTTCGCGGGTGGGTCGGTCAGCGACAACTGCGACGCGTACCTCGACGTCAGCGGCGAGACCCTGGCGGGGACCCCGATCGTCACGCCGCCGCCGACCTGCAGCGGCGACGACAACGACCACGGCCGCAGGCATGTCCGCTACCATGACGCGCGCACCAACCAGTACCGGCGCGACGAGGCGAGCTGCCGGCGCGACAAGGGCGGCCACGGCGACTGGGAGTCCTCCGGGCACGGTCACGACTGGAGCCCCTCGGGGGTGCCGTGCAGCGAGACCATCACTCGGACCTACTCGGTGACTGACTCCGACAACAACACCGCCTCGTGCCAGCAGATCATCACCGTAAGGCGCCTGTTCGCCCCGGACGCCATCATCTGGCACGCGCCGCTCGCGGTCAGCCGCCCCGACGACACCGATCCGAGCGACAACTGGACCCGCAAGATCCAGTTCAACAAGAACAGCACCATCCCCGTGCAGATCCACGTGGCCGGGTGCGACGGCGACCCGACCACCAACCCGAGCGTCATCGGCCGCCTCGTCGTCTACGCCGACGCCAACTGCGACCACATCGCGGGCGCCGCCGACGTCGTCGACATCGACGGGCCGGGCGACGACGGTGGGCTCATGATCCGGGTCGGCGACAAGCTCAAGTACAACGTCAACACCAAGAAGCTGCCGACGGTGCAGGGGTGCTACATCCTCGAGGTCACCGTGCAGAACGTGTCGACCGGCGAAGAGGCCTCCGAGTCCGTCTGGCTCAAGGCGAAGTGAGTCCGTGCAAGTGAAGCCCACCTACCTCATCGGTGGTGGCGTGGCGGCGCTCCTGGTCGCGTTCGCGATCTGGAGCGCCCTGCGCCCGGGCACGCCGGAGCCCCCGGCCATCGCGGCCACCCGCTCGGAGCAGCCGAGCGGGCCCGCGGTGGCCGACTCCGAGCCTGCGACGAGGCCCCTCGGGGGCGCCACCCTGCCCGCGGTGCGCGGGCTCGAGCCCGCCGGTGACGCGAGCGCCGCCGCCGACGCGCCGGACCTCGCGCCGCGGGGAGCGCTGGACCCCGCCCTGGCGGTGCCGTCCCCACAGCGTGAGGTGCGGCTGCCCAGAGATCGCGTCCTGGCGCGGGTCAACGGGGCGCCGATCCGCGTCGGCGACCTGGTCTCGCAGGGGAGCGGGCCAGGCGACGACGTGACCATGAACGGCGAAGAGTACGGCGCGCGCTTGGTCGAGGCCATCGACGCGGCGCTCGTGACCCAGGCCGCCGCGGCGGACGGCGTGGTCCTCAGCGAGGTTCAGGCGCGGCGCCTGACCGACATCGAGGTGAGCCGCGCGGCGGCGGCGGCGGACGCGCGCGACCGCGGCCTGAGCTTCAACTCCTACGGCCCGGCCCAGGTCGCGTTCGAGGTCCGACGGTCCCGCACGCTGCTGCTCCAGGAGGAGCTCGTCCGCAGGGCCGGCGGGCCGCCGTCGAGCGAAGGCGACGCCTACACCGACGCCGTGCGTGCGCTCGTCGCGCGCCTGCGGGGCCAGGGGAAGGTCGAGCAGCTCCCCCTCTGAGCGCGAGCCCGCCCGACGCCCCGCGTGCCCGACGCGAGACGTGCGGAACACGCGGTGCCCGACGGTGTCCCACCCCCAACCGCCGGAGGGGACCCGTGATGAGAGCCTGCGCCGCCCTGATTCTCTTCGCCGCCGTCGCGAGCGGCGCCGCCCACGCGGCGCCGCCCACGCCGGCCCCGCCGCGTCCGGTCGGCGGGGCGATCGGCGCCGCCGGCCCGATCATCGTCGAGGGCTACGCGCCGGACCGCCGCTGGGTGGCGATCTGCCAAGCCCGCGAGGACACCGACGGAGACGGCGCGATCGACGTGTACCTCGGCTACCACGGCGACACCTACGGCGACGACCTCGTCCCCTACCTCGTCGTCGGCGACGGCGACGGCCGGCGCATCGACGCCTTCGTCGGCGCGAGCGCGGACGGACGCTGGGTGGCGTTCGTCGAGGAGCGCCGCCTCGTCCTCTGGGACAGCCGCCGCGACACTCGGCTCGATCTCACGACCCGCGGCGCCCTCGGGCTGACCCCGGAGAGCCCGCTCTTTCCGGGCTTCGGCGGCTTCGACCCGTCGGGCTCGCGCTACCTCTACCACCGCGGCGACGGTCCCCACCGCCGCGCCGTCGTCATCGATCCGGCGACCGGCGTCGAGCACGTCGTCGACCACGGGCTCGGCAACCTCTACGCCGCCTACGTCGAAGACGGCGGCCAGCACGCGGGGGTGCTGAGCTACCCCGCCGGCGCCAGGCTCCGCCTCCCTTACACGAGCCTCGCCCCGGGGCGCTGCCGTGGGCCGATCACCAGCTACTCCTCGGGCGGCGCCTCGAACCTCCAGCGCGCCTACGTGCGGGTCCACGGCCCCGGGTGGCACCTCGAGCCGCTCGCGATCGTCGGCGGCCGCGCGCTGTTCCGCAGCGACGCGGGCGCGCTGACCTGGGACGAGGCCGGCGCCCTCCGCCCAGCGCTGCCGCCGGGCGTCGACGGGCGGGTCCTGGCCGTCGGCCGCGCGCGCGGCCTGGTCATCGCCATCCCCACCGACGCCACCACCAGCGCGGTCCACTGGTTCGCACCCGACGGCCGCAGCCGCGACCTGGGCTGGACGCTGCCGACCCCCGAGGAGGACGCGGGCTGGTTCATCGAGCGCGTCTGGTCACGGTGGGCCGAGGACCGCGTCACCTGGCTCGTCGACCTGGACACCGGCGACCGGGTGACCGCCCGTTTCGAGGCCGATCTCGAAGGCTCCTACGGATCTAAGGCCTTCCTCATGAGCCGCTCCGACGGCTGGGCCGCCGTCGCCGACCTCGCCACCGGCGCGGTCGTCGATCTCCCCATCACCACCGCGCCCTACCGCTACCGCGGCGTCGCCGGCCCGTGGGCCTTGGCGAAGCTCGAGGACGGCGGCAACGTCGTGGTCGATCTCGCGCACGCCCGCGTCGCAGGTGCCGTCGCCGGTCCCGAGGGGCTCGGCCTGTCTGACGACGGGCTCGTGCTCACGCCGACCGTGCGCCCCGGCCACATCATCACCAACGTCCTGCCCCTCGGCCCGCTGCGCTGGTACGCCCCCGCCGCGCTCGCCGACGCGCCGCGCTGAGCGGCGCCCTCAGAGGTCAGTCCCCGGCGAGCAGCTCGGCGTACCGGGTCAGCGTCGCCTCGAGGGCGTCGAGGGTGAGGTGGCGGCCGTAGCGCTCGAGCTCGCGCCGGTCGCCGTAGACGATGATCGTCGGCACCGCGAACACCAGCCGCTGCGCAGCCGTCGCGGGGACCGCCGTCGTGTCGACGTAGACCCCGCCGACCCCGATCCGGTCGAGCAGATCGGCCACCTTCGGGCGCAACACCTTGCACACGTTGCAGGTCGGCGTGGAGAAGTACGCGACCAGCAGATCGCCGCTCGCGACGCGCTCGTCGAGCGCCTCTTCCGTCATCACGGGGGTCAGGCTCATACCGGTCGCATCTCCAGCAAGACGTCTCGGGTGACCGACGTTACAGCACGCGGGCCGACGCAACGACTTGAACTGTGTATCTTGCCACAGATGCTGCTCCGCCTCCTCGCCGCGCTCGCGGTCACCCTCCCGCTCACCGCCCACGCCGCCGCCCCGGCGCCGCCGGCCCCGGTGTCGCCGGCCCCGGTCACCGCGCCCGAGCCCGCTCCGCCCGCGCGGCCGACCCCAACCGTCCTGCTGCTCGAGGCGCTCTTGTCCGCGCAGCCCGATCAGACGACCGACGACCCGTGCAACCGCGGCCAGGACTGCCCGACCGCGGCTCGGTCGTCCCTCGCCGGCGGCCTGCGCTTCACCTACGACCGCCCCGGCATCTGGTCGGCCACCACCGCGATGACCTTCGGCCACGCCAGCGACCAGGAGCGCCGGCCCCCCGAGGGCTACGACACCTTCCAGCTGCGCGTGGATCTGCGCTTCGAGATCAACCGCGGCCGCCACCGCTTCGGGCTGGCGTTCCGCGTCAGCCCGGTCCTCGTCGTCGGCTGGAGCGACACGGACACGACGCTGCGCACGGACATCCCCGGGCTCGGCCTCTTGCTCGGCCGCTCGGATCTGTGGGTCGAGATCGGCGTCCCCACCCTCCCGACCCACGACGACCCGCGCTTCCTCTCGCTCGTCGTCGGTTGGCGCCAGCCGCTCTTCACCCTCGAGGGGGGCATCGCGACCTTCACCTCGCTCACCTGGGCCCGCGGCGCGCTCGATCGGACCGGCCTCGGCCCCGGCGTCTGGCTCACCGCCCGCACCCGCTTCACCGCCGAGAGCCGCCTCGAGGCCTCCCTGCGCCTCGCGCTGGCCGACGTGTCGAGCCTGGTGATCGGCCTCGGCTACCACTTCGGAGACGTCCCGCTCGGCGCTTTCGAGTGACGCTGGCGGCCGCGCGCTGCTACCTTTCGGCGCGCGACGGAGGGTGCGATGAAGGCGATGATTCTGGTGTTGGGGCTCGGGCTCCTCGGGGCCTGCGGCGGCGACAGCGGTACGACCGCGGCGGACACGGCGAGCCCGGTGGACACGAGCGGCGCCGACGGCGTCGCGGACACCGCGGCGGCGACGGACACCGTGGCCCCGACGGACACGGCGAGCCCCGCCGACACGGCGACCGCGCCAGACACCGCGACCGCGCCAGACACCGCGATGGACGTCGTCACCGGCGACAAGGCCGTCGGCGACCCGTGCGCCGCCGACGCCGAGTGCGCCTCGGGGATCTGCCTCTCGAGCCGCCTCGGCACCGCCTGCACCGCCGCCTGCGAACGGGAGACCGACTGCGACGGCTTCCCCATCGGCATGTTCTGCCTACCGGTCCGCCCCGGCCGCGGCGGCTGCGTCCCGGAGGCCGACCTGCCCACGGTCCCCGCCACCTGCGCCGACAACGGCGACTGCGCCTACCCCCTCTACTGCCGCAGCGACGGCGTCGGCTGTGACCTCCCCGAGTGCCTCCACGACGGCGACTGCGCCGCGGGCGACGTCTGCGAGACGGCGACCCGCCAGTGCCAGCCGGCGACCTGCGGCGACGACGTCGACTGCCGCCGCCCGGGCCTCGTGTGCGCCGACGACCAGACCTGCGCGGCCCCCGACTGCGTCACCAACGCCGACTGCGGCGCGCTGCCCAACTACTGCCAGCCGGCGCAGCACGCCTGCAAGGTCGGCGTCGCCTGCGAGGACGAGGACGGCTGCTTCTACAACGAGCAGTGCGCGGGCGGATATTGCATCCCCGACCTGTGCTGGAACCCCTGCCAGGGCGGCAAGGTCTGCGATCCGGCCAGCGGATGGTGCGGTGCAGCATGCACCGGCCCGGGGCAGGCGGGCTGCCCGGCGGGGCAGGCGTGCCTGACGCCGTCGGGGGTGTGCGCGCCGAACGCGGCGCCGGTGGCGGTCGCCGACGTGAACGGGGCGCCGGTGGCGCTGGTCGCGGTCGCTCAGGCGGTCACGTTGAGCGGCGCTGGCTCGATCGACCCCGAGGGCGAGGCGCTGAGCTACCGCTGGGTGGTCGTGTCGGTCCCCGCGGGCAGCTCGGTCGCGGTCGGCAGCGCGGTGGGCGCGGCGGTCACGGCGAGCTTCACCGCGGACGTCGCGGGGCGCTTCGTGGTCGGGCTCTACGCCGCCGATCCGGCCGGACTCGACAGCGTCGCAGCCGCGGTCGCGCTCATCGCAAAATAGTACAGGGTGTGGATTCGCGATCGCGCGCGGCGGTCGCCGCCTTCCCCCTCGATCGAGGCCGCCGCCGCCCCGGGGCGGCCTTGCGCGGGTCTGCGCTTGGCGCGATGTTGTCGCGCGAAGTGGCCGCGGGGGGACGCGGTCCGCGAGGAGTGGGGGAGATGGAGCGCACGGTCGACTATCTCATCATCGGCGCCGGGATCGCCGGGACGGTGTTGGAGCGGTACCTGCGACACCTGGACGTCGCCATCGTCGATCCCCACCCCGGGGGCTATCGCATCGGCGAGTCGATCATCCCGAGCTTCTTCAATGGCCACCTCTTGCGCGAGGAGGTGCTCCCCGGGGCTCGGAGGCTGCCGTCCTACTCGCGCAAGGACGGGACGACCTTCGTGGGGCGCGACAGCGTCGCGGCGTTCCCGGTGGCGCCCGAGGACCGGGCGCTGTCGATGCACGTCGCGCGCCACGAGTTTGACGCCCACCTCCACGCGTCGCTCGGGACCCCGGTCCTCAAGGAGCGGGTCGTCGACGTCGACGTGGCAAACCACATCGTCCGCACAGAGAAGACGACCTTTCGCGTGCGCCGGCAGATCGTCGACTGCTCGGGCCAGGCGATGGTGGTCGGTCGGTCCACGGCGACCGTCGACGACCTCTTCCCGATGTTCGCGCGCTGGGGGTACTACGACGTGACGAAGGTGGCGCCGGAGCGGTTCGCGGCGGACGTCGCGGCGAGCGGCAAGGCGTACCTCGAGTACGACCTCGGCGAGTGCCGGGTGAGGGAGTCGGACCGCAGCGCCCCGTGGGACGTGAGCCACTCGAGCATCCTGACCCAGCTCGGTGACGGGCTGTGGTCCTGGCAGATCGCGCTCTATGACCGCACGGTCCTGAGCTTCGGGGTCGTGTCTCGAAGCGGCCCGGTCGCCGTCGACGCCCTCGACGAGCTCGCGATGACGACGCACTCGCCGGTGTTCGAGCTGGCCCGCCGCACCGCCTCTCGAGGCGACGCCTTCAGCCGCGACCACGTGCGCAACAACTTCGCGCGGCGCGCGAGCCCCGTGGCCACGATGGACTACATCCTGCTGGCCGACGCCGCCATGTTCGCCGATCCCATCTACTCCACCGGCACCGGCTTCGCAGCCATGTCGGCGGTGGAGCTGGCGTGGCTGCTCGAGGGCGACGGCTGGACCGAGGAAAAGTGCGCCTCCTACCTCGAGCGCTACGACCGCACGATGTCGATGGCCCTCGACGCCTTCGACACCTGGTACCGCGACGAGCTCCTCCACGCCGACGCCGCGGCCGCCCCCGCCGTCCAGGACGTGCTGCAGGGGACGCTGTTCCAGCGCACGCTGCTGACCGGCTACCGCGGCGCCATGACGGCCGCCGAGCGCATCGACCGGGTCGGTGAGTACGAGCTCGAGGTCCAGCGGCGCGGCGGCGGCTGGCCCTTCGCGAAGTAGGGGCTCGGCCTCCCGCCTCGCGTTCAGTGGGCCAAGAGCCCCGTCGCCCGCTCGGTCGGGAGCCACATCAGCGCGTCGTCCCCGCCGCCGGCGCCCGCCTGCTGCCGGTAGGCCGACCAGAAGTCGCCGCTGGCGCCGTCGAGGGCCACCAGCGCCTCGTCGACCGCGACCGAGCGGGCCTCGAGCGCGACCCGCGCCTCGTCGCGCGCCCCGCGGAGCCCCGCGAGGTCGTAGACCCCGAGGTCGTAGCGCATGTCGGTCTCGGCGTAGACCAGCGCCAGCGCCGCCTCGGACAGGGCGAGCTCGGCGTCGGCCTGGTCGAGGCGCGCCTCCGCCAGCGCCAGCCGCGCCTTCGCCAGCCCCTGCAGCGGCCGCGACAGCGCGTCGGCCCCGGTCTGGAGCTCCCCCGGGCGCGGCAGCGTGTCGCGCCAGCGCTCGAGCTCGCGGAGGTCGAGCCGCGCGTCCTGGACCGCCGCCCGCGCGATCGCCACCGCGTCCTCGGCCCCGCCGACCCAGCGCCGCGCCTCGAGCGGCAGCCGCTCGTCGTGGACG